>NZ_JAIUIQ010000002.1:0-259651 GCF_020165735.1 Mesorhizobium sp. B283B1A | reverse complement strand
CCAGCGCCTCATTCCGTCACGCACCCCTCATCCGTCTCGGCGCTAGCGCGCCGATCCACCTTCTCCCGCAAGGGGAGAAGGAAGAACCGCACCACCTCTAGTACCCCAGCAGCTCCTTCAGCGGAATCACGCGCCAGACGTGTTTGATGGCGTAGCGGTTGAAGGTCAGTGTCTTCGGCGGATTGTACTGTTCGACCACCAGTTCGCCCGCGGTGCGCTTGACCAGCTTCTTGATGAAGGCCTTGCCGTTGCGCTCGTTCTCTTCCGGGAAGGTCTCGATCACCACATGGTCGCCAGGGACGGCATCGCGGCCGCCGCAATAGAGCATTTCGCCGGGCTCGTAGCGCGGCACCATGGAATCCGAAAGCACGTGCAGTGCAAACACCTTGCGCAGATGCGCGATGCCGGGCGGGCGCTGGACATAGCCGGCAACCTCGCCGTTGAATGTGAAGTCGCCATCGTCGCCGCCAACGGCCGCGCCCAGCAGCTCGATATCCATCGGTCCGGCGGGCAGGGGCCCGGCATCGGTGACGATCTCGGCGTCGGCCACCGGACCGGCATCGTCGAGGAAGACGACCTGCCCTTGGCCGAGCGCGACCGGATCGACGCGCAGGAAGGCGGCAGTCTTCAACAAGTTCTCGGTCTTGGGCAGATTGCGGCCGGTTTCCCAATTGCCGACGGCGGCGACATCAGTGTCGTTGTGCTCGGCGATGTGGCGCATGACCAGGCCGCGTTGCTTGCGCGCCTGGCGGATCGCCGCCCCGACCTTGATCGACAGTTCCGTTTTTGCCATGGACCCATGTGAGCGATGAAAGCTGCTCTCGTCTATGAAAGAATGGCTTGCATCTGTTTTTGAGTTATGCTTATATCTGGTCATGCAAAACATGTCCAGTTTCGATGGCGCGCTAGCGCCGGCCTCTTGCGAGGCGCATCCGGCGGCTGAAGTCGCCAGCCATTCCCTTCCGCTTCGGCCGTCCTCCTCCCCGGCCGGAGCGAAGCCCGAGGCTCCGTGCTTGACTGCACCAGCCTCGGGTCCGGTCCGCCCTTCAGCGGCGACCGGAACGGCCGGAGCCGCCGCTCCCCTCGGCTCCGGCCCCCAATTCGACGCGTGTGTCTTGCCCGGGCGATCCTGCATCCGCACGCAGGACGGCACCGTCATCCTGTTGGAGCCCGCAACGGGCAGGGCGGTGTCCGCCTCCGATAGAAAGACGGCCGAGGCGCGGCTTGCGCGCATCGCCGCGCAATCGATCCGCTCCGGCTGATCGCCGGCGAGAAGCCGGCGCTCGCATCGAACACCCTGACCGCGGCCCAGACCGGGCCCGAACCCGACGCCTGGACAGCGGTGCGCTTTCAAGCGTGGCCGAAGGCGAACCTTTGGATGGAGCCTGGAAATGGCAAGCTATACAGACGCCGAACTGCAGGAGATCGCCCGCTGGTTGAAGGAGGGGCGTTCGGCCTCGAGGATCGCCGCCGCGTTCAGTGCGCTGCGCGGCAGCCCGGTTTCGCGCAACGCCATCATCGGCATCGTCCACCGCAACGCCATGCTGGGTGCGGTCGGCTTTGCCAACCGCAGGGGACCGCCGGCCAGCGTCAAGCGGGTTGCGGTGAAGAGCAGGCGACAAGACCGAACGCGGGCAAAGAGCAGGGCCAACGGCAAGGTTGCCGCTGAAAAATTGCCCGACGCACAAATTGCCGGGGGCGGCGCCACTCGCAAAATCCAGACCAGGCCTGATCCTTCGCCGGCCTGGCTGCCGACGCGTCTGTTCGTGCGCGAGGTGGGTGTGCTGATCGCCGATGGCGAGGCCTATCGCCTGGAGGTGCCGGCGCCGCAGCGCGCACCCATCGGCCGCCAGCCGCATGGCGTGGCGATGCGGTTCATCGACTGCCTGTTTTCCCGCTGCCGCGCGCCGCTGGACATGGCGCTGGAGGAAGACCCCGAGAAGGATGCGCCGGGCGGGCGGCCGGGTGCCGACATGCTGTGCTGCGGCATGCGCACCAAGGCGCTGAAAAGCTATTGCAGCTATCACCAGGCGCGATTCCAGCGGCGGGTTTGCGGGTAACGCCAGGATGACTGAAGGGACGCGAACGCAAATCGTGCAGGTATCCGCCAGCCGGCGGATTTGAGGATTTCAAATGAAACAAGCCCGACACAAACGAACTCTCGCCGCCTTATTTCGGCATCTGCCGTCCCTGCTTGGGCAGGCGGCTTTGCGCTGTCCGGCCCTCGAGCGTCATCGCCGGACCCTTGTCTCCAACCAAAATGCCGGCGACACGGGCAAAGCCGGTGAACACTTTTATCGCATCGGATTCCGAGATCTGCGCGGCAATGGCCGCGCTGCAAGCGTTGAGCGCGCTGCGGTAGACGTGGCCGCGCCGCTCGATCGGCCAGCGTTGCAGGAAATCGGCGGCGTCGGCCACGCTGTCGATCTCCTCGACATGGCCGTCCAGGCATACTTTAAGCGGCACTCCGGTTTTCATCGTACCCACGGCGTTCACCTTCGGTCGTGCAGTGCACGCGGCTTTCAAGCCGACGCTCATAAACGCGCGAGACCAGCAGGCGGTTGCATGGCGGTCGGACCTGCCTCACGGGCGGGCGGCGGCGTCCAGCCAGTCATGCGCACGGCTTCTGCGCCTGGCCACCAATATGCCCTGCTGCCCGGCGGCGCGGATGAATGCTTCGAAGGCGGTGCGCGGACAGCAACTGCCCTCGACCGCCAGCCGCACCAGCCGTGCGGCGTCGAGATAGCCGGGCGAGGTTTTGTCTGGCCATTGCTGCCGAAGCGCCGTCGCGGCATCGGCCACCGAGCCCACCAACATGGTCTTGTTGTCGCAGAAGCGCAGCGTCACGGGCATGAAGGCCGTCATCGGCAATTCTCTCCTTGGAATCGACGCGAAACAACGTGCGGGCTGGAGGCTGGTTCCATCAACCGTGACCATGAGCGCGGCGCGGAGGCGAGCATGAGCGAACGGCCGTTCATGCCGCTCCCCGTCTCCGATTTCGTCGGCGACACGATGTCCTTCTCCACCGCACGAACTGGTGGCGAGGCGTGGGGCGCAAGCGCTCGCGAAGGCGGCGGGATGATCATCCCGCCAGCCTCTTCAACCACCCCAAGAACCCCAAGGAGCCAACCAATGCCCAAAAAAGCCAAAGCTGCCAAACCGCAGGCGCCGAAACTGCCGAAGGGCGAGGCCGAGCAGGTGCGCATCCGCCGTGAGGTCGGCCATGATTTCGCGCTAAGGGATGACGCCTTCGGCCGCAAGCGGCTGAACGCCGGAACGCACGAGGCACGGCGCGTCTACGAGGTGTCGAATGACGGTTTCACCTCCACCGGTGGCATCGTGCGGGTGCGCAATGTCGATCCGCTTCTGGGTATCACCTCGCTGTCGCGCCAGCAGCGCGAGGCCGGCCAGCGTTATCGCGAGGACTTCCAGTGCAGCCAGCAGGCGAGCGTCAAGCCCATGCGCTGGACCGAACGCGTCGACGGCGGTCGCCAGGGCGGCGGCATTGCCGACAGCGTGCTGGACGCCGGCCGCGCCAATGCCGCCGCCACAAGGGCGCTCGGCCACTGGGAGGTCGCCGCCGTGGTGCAAAAGGTCTGCTGTGCGGGCGGGTCGATCAAGAGCCTGGCCGGACAGACCGGCGAGGGCAGGGATGTGGTGACGAAGCTGTTGAAGGTGGGGCTGGATCTGCTGGCGGTGCACTATGGGATGATGCTGGGGCGGTGAGGGTGAGACAACGGCGCAAAAACCCGACCGACAGATGCCGGCCGGGTCAGTTGCAGAAGGTCAGGTCATCGGCAGACGCGGATTTCCTCAACGATCCTGTGGTGGTGGCGCCAGTGTCTGACCAGTTCGATGTGGCAACGGTGGTGCCGGTAGTAATAACCCCGGTGGTACGGTCTATAGCCGCTATCGTAGTCATCGTCGTAGGGGCTATAGACGTAGCGACTGCCATAGCCACCGTAATAATCATTGCCGTAATAATCGTTATAGCCGCCGCCGATGCCGATAAAAACGTGACTGCGAGCATCCGCCGGGGCGATCATCGCCGCCGCCGAAGCAATGGCGATAACCGAGACGAGTAGGAGCTTCTTCATGGCTACCTCCTTTTCAAGGTTTGCCTAATATAAACTCCCGAGATGCAGCCTCGTTCCGAAAATTCGCCAGCTGTGACGAACCAGGTGTTCACCAGGGAGCCCGATGCAATGGGGCGGTGAGGGGGCGGGGGAGCAAAGGTTTGTCGCGCTTCAATCCCTTGGAAGACGGCTTCGCTCAAGACGTCAGAAAACGTGTCTTGGCTACCGAGCCCAATCCACGTCGATCTCGGTTGGCTTTGGCAGCCGAAATCGCCGCAGCACGACGAGGTCGACCGTGAAGTTTATGATGTGGAATCAGGAGGCCAACATGCCTCCAAGGTTTGGCTGCCTGCAGATTCCCATCCGCGTAACGCTCGACCACAGGGGAGAAGGAAAGAGCGTTCTTCCATCTCCCTAAAACAGCGCCTTCTCCAGCGGCCCTTCCAGCGTTTTTGCAAACGCTGTCGCCAGATGGTGCCGGTCGCGGAAGGCGAGTTTGCCGTTGATGAAGACGTGGCATTCGGTGGCGCCGCAGAAGCGGTCGGTGAGGTCGACATAGAGCGTGCCTGGCACGCTTTTCACCACGGCGCGCTCGGCAGCCGCGACGCCGTCATTGGCGGCTTCGGTCCTTGGCGTGTCGCAGCGCGAGGGGGCCTCGCGCCACCACAGGGCGCGGGCCACGCAGGAGTCGGCGAAGCTGTCGCTGATCGGCGTGTCGCGGATGACGGCGGTCTCGACGCCGGCCTGGCTGAAGGCCTGCAAGGTGGAGCGCAGGCCGGCCTGCCAGCGCGCGGTCTCGGCTTCGCGGCTGGCGTCGGGCATGTCGCGGGTCAGATTGCCGAAAGAGAATTCCGAGATCACCACCAAGCGCGGCTTGCGGCGGATGATTTCTCCAATCGCCTGTTCGCGCCAGGCGTCGCATTCGGTGTAGTAGCGCTTCAGCACCGCGTTGAAGGTCGAAAGCCGCGAGGCCCGGCACGACGATTTGAGGTAGGTGACCACTTTGGTGTTGTTGCGTTTGGCCGCCTCTACCAGCGGCGTCGACCAGTGGTCGGCATGCGAATCGCCGAACAGCACGATGGTGTGGGCCGCGTCGGCTGGGCCGAACGCACAGGGTTTCGGCTTCACCGTGTTGAAATCGAGCAGGCAGCTCTTGTCGAGGGCGCGCGCGGTTGAGGGCTGCTCGGCCGCCTGCTCGATGCCGCGCTGCGCGGGGTCGATGTTGCGGGTGGCCAGATGCGCGTTGGCATAGGCCACCGCCACGCCGGCACCCGTCAGCGCCAGCGCGGGTGCCAACGCCCGGGCGCCGGCCGTCAGCCAGCCGAAACGCCGTCCCGGGTTCTCGATCAGGTGATAGCTGAACACCGACAGCGCCAGCGCCAGCGCGCCGCAACCGAGGCGCTGCGACGCATTGAGATCCGGCACCAGCATTTGCGCATAGACGATCACCGGCCAGTGCCAGAGATAGAGCGAATAGGAGAGCGCGCCGATCCATTGCAGCGGCGGCAGCGACAGTGCGGCGGCGGGCGCCCGCCAGCCTGTCAGTTCCCGCTCGCCAGCGCCGCTCAGCAGCACCAGCACCGTGCCGGCAACCGGCAACAGAGCGTACCAGCCGGGGAAGGGCAGGTCTTCGCTCAAGCAAAGGTAGGCCGCCGCGATCAGCGCCAGGCCGAGCCAGCCCTGCGCGGCCCGCAGTTGCGGCCGGCACGAGGCCGTCGGCGCCAGCGTTGCCAGGCCGCCCGCGGCGAACTCCCAGGCGCGCAGCGGCGAGAAATAGAAGGCCCAGGCCGGCGAGAGGCTGGTCAGCCACAAGCAAGCGGCGAAAGAGGCGAGGCCGGCCACGCCGATCACCGCCACGGCGGTTCGCCGGCCAGGGCGCAGCCAGGCGGCGAGCAGAAGCAGCGTCGGCCAGACGAGGTAGAATTGTTCCTCCACCGACAGCGACCAGAAGTGGATGAAGGGGTTGCTCAAGGCATCGGCGGCGAAATAGTCGAATGACCAGCGCAGCAGCCACAGATTGATTGCGTAGGCGCTGGCATACATGGCGCCGCGCGAATAGAGCGCCTGTTCCTGCGGCGCCAGGATGAAGTAGCCGACAGCCAGCGTGACCAGGATGACGAACAGGGCGGCGGGCAGAAGGCGCCGAGCGCGGCGGGCATAGAAGCGCCAGAGATCGAGCCTGCCGGTCTCCGTGATCTCCTGCATCAGATGCGTGGTGATCAGCCAGCCGGAAATGACGAAGAAGATGTCGACGCCGGCGAAGCCGCCGGGCAGCGCCGTAAGCCCGAAATGATAGGCAACGACGCCGCCGACGGCGAGCGCGCGCAACCCTTGTATGTCCGGCCGGAACGATGCCGACACGAGGCCTCCTTCGTGCAAGCCCAGCCCGCCAGCCCAGCTCGATGCAATGTCGGCCGGGACGGTCGATATCGCAATGCAACAAAATTATCGCAATGCAACATGGCCAGAAAAAGGAGGCAAGCGCCACAGGGCAGCGGAGCGGCAAGGGCGTACGGCGGCGGACGAGCACCAATGCCCGACAGTCACAAAAACAGCCCCGCGAACGGGGCTGTTTGCCTGTTAGAGCGACCGGCGGGTTACTTGCTGCCGCCGTTCTGCTTCACGCTGCTGCAGAATTCAGGATGGGTGTTGGTGGGGTTGGCGTTCTTGGCCTCGTCGGCGCAAGCCGTCATCATCGCGGTCTGGTCTTCCGGCGTCAGGGCCTTCCAGGCTTTGACGAAGTCGTCGTTGCTGCGCAGCGTCTTCATGCTGGAGTCGGTGTAGAAAGGCTGCATCTTGGCCGGGTCGTCGAGAGCGGACGTGCCGGTGTTGCCTGCGGCAAGAGCCGAGCCAGCGACCATAGAAAGCGTCATCGCGCCAAAACAGATCATCTTGATGTTCATGGTAGGATCCTTCCCTGTTGCCTTATGACCGTGTAAGCAACGGTCAGGCCCGGAACGGGGTCGGGATAGGGAAAGTTCCGATGACACGCCGGAAGCGGTGGGTTTTATCAAATATATTGTTTTGCATCCTGGAAACTTTTCGCCGGTTTCTTCGTTCGCCTGCAAGTGACCTGCCGTGGCACCATCGCGGGGGGTGTTTCCGCTTGATGCAAGGCAGTCACCGGTCCAAGTCTAGGATGCTTCGACCTTCTGCCGCGGCTGGGTCAGCGTGCGCGCGGCATCCGCTCCCGCCGCTAGAATGCGGTCCGACAATTCCGTTCCATCCACCGCGCGCGACAATTGAAGGGCGCCGATGAGCGCGGCGAAGACGCCCAGCGCCGCACCTTCCGGATCAGGGATGCCCGGCGGCAGGTCCTTCGCCAACTGGCGCACCAGGGTCAGCAGCCTTTCGGTGTAGAAAGCGCGTGTCTCCGGCGGCTGACGCGCGATTTCCGGCAACAGCGCGGCGGAGGCACAGCCAGTTTGCGGATGATCGCGGTGCTCGGGCGACAGATACATCGCCAGGGCCAGTTCCAGGCCACCAGAGGCAAGCACATCCTGCAATTGCTGCGACTGAGCCTCCAGGGCCGAGGCCACGCTCTCGCGTACGAGGTCGGCCTTGGACTGGAAGTGCGGATAAAAGGCGCCGTTCGTCATCCCGGCGTCGCTCATGATGCTGGCCAAGCCGGAGGCGGCGATGCCGTCGCCTCGAAAGCGGTGGGAAGCGACCTCCATGATCCGGCTGCGTGATGCATCCTTCCGGCCTTTGTCATAGCGCATGATGGTTCCTTCCGTTTTCCTATTGCATTATGAGCATAATGTGATATTACGACCATAATTCAATTGTCGATCACAGGCAAGACCTCTTACGTTTGGAGCCTTTAGAATGAACCGGAATTCGGGAAAGGTAGCTGTTGTGACCGGCGCCTCCTCAGGAATTGGCCGTGCCAGCGCCGAGATTTTGGCACGCGCCGGCTTCACTGTCTTCGGCACCAGCCGCAAGGCGTCCAGCCAGAGTTCGAACGGGATATCGATGCTGGTTTGCGACGTGACCGACGACGCGTCTGTCGCGTCGCTGGTCTCAACTGTCCTCGGCAAGACCGGCCGTATAGATCTCTTGGTCAACAATGCCGGCGTCGGGCTGCTGGGAGGCGCGGAAGAATCCTCGGTCGCGCAGTCGCAGGCTCTGTTCGACGTCAACCTGTTCGGCGTCATGCGCATCACCCACGCGGTGCTGCCGTCGATGCGCCGGCTGGGCGAAGGGCGCATCATCAATATCGGCTCGATCCTGGGACTGGTCCCGGCCCCGTATTCGGCCCATTATTCAGCCGTCAAGCACGCGCTCGAAGGCTATTCGGAATCGCTCGACCACGAGGTACGCGCCTTCAACATACGCGTTTCGGTCATCGAACCGGCATTCGTGCGCACCGTGTTCGACCAGAACGGATTCGAGCCCGATTCCGTCCTGCAGGACTATGATGAGGCGCGCGCAGGGCTCGAGGCATTGCTTCGCGACGTGATGCCCAAGGCGGATCCGCCGGACGTCGTGGCGAAGGTGGTTCTCCGGGCCGCGACCGACAGGCATCCACGGCGGCGCTACACCGCCGGCCAGGCAGCGCGACAGGTCAGCATGCTGCGCCGGTTCGCGCCGGCCGCGATGTTCGACAAAATCCTGCGCAAGCAATTTCGCCTGCCTGTCTGAACGAAGCGAGTGACTTAACGCATAAGCGACACACAAGCCCGGTCTGTTTCGCGCCGGCCATCGAAATCATTTTAGAAAGAAAACATGATGAAAGCCTTTGTTGTCGACAAGTATCAAAAGAAGGGTGCCCTGCGGCTCGCCGAAATGCCGGAGCCCGAGGTGCGGGACAATGATGTCCTGGTCGAAATTCACGCCGCCGGTATAAACCTTCTCGATTCCAAGCTCCGGGATGGTGAGTTCAAGCTGATTTTGCCCTATCGCCCGCCCTTCATCCTGGGCCATGACGTGGCCGGGATCGTCGTTCGGGTCGGATCGAAAGTCCGCAAATTCAAGCCCGGTGACGAGGTCTATGCGCGGCCACGCGACGGCCGGATCGGTGCGTTTGCCGAATTTATCGCGATGGATGAAGCCGACGTGGCGCTGAAGCCCAAAAACCTCAGCATGGAAGAAGCCGCCTCGATTCCGCTCGTGGGCCTGACCGCCTGGCAGGTTCTGGTCGAAACAGCCGGGCTGAAGAAAGGCCAGAAAGTGTTTATCCAGGCCGGTTCCGGTGGCGTGGGAACCTTCGCCATCCAGCTGGCAAAGCATCTCGGTGCGATCGTCGCGACGACGGCGAGCGCGGCGAGTGCCGATCTGGTGAAAGGCCTCGGAGCCGATATCGTCATCGACTACAAGAAAGACGATTTCGAGAACATCCTGCAAGGCTACGACGTCGTCGTGAACAGCCAGGACGCCAAGACGCTCGAAAAATCCCTGCATGTGCTGAAGCCGGGCGGCAAACTAATCTCCATTTCCGGCCCGCCAGATCCCGGATTTGCAGCCAAGCAGGGCTTGAACATGGTTCTGAAGCTGGTCCTGCGCCTGCTGAGCCGCAGTATACGCAGCAAGGCCAGGCGCGCGGGTGTCGGGTATTCGTTCCTGTTCATGCGGGCGCAGGGCGATCAGCTCGGCAAGATCACATCGCTCATCGAATCCGGCATCATACGGCCCGTCATGGACCGGACTTTTCCGTTCGAGAGCACCAACGAGGCATTGGCCTATGTCGAAACCGGGCGTGCCAAGGGCAAGGTCGTCGTCAAGATCAGATAGACAGAACGTTCGGCGGACGGTCCACATCCTTGCCTTGGCGCAATGGCGGGTACAAAACCGTTGCTTCAGCCGGCCGGCGCGGTCTCGATCTCCTGGAGATAAAACGTCTTGCTCGGCTGCAGATGGTCGACGCATAGCTGCGCCAGCACCCAATTGTCCCGGCGCTTCATCGCCTCGATCATCATCCAGTGGTGTTTTCGCGAGACGTCGAGCTTTTCCCTGTCGGCCAGCGAATTGGCGCGCACCGGCAGGCTGAGGCGCATGTAGTGCTCGATCGAGGAGACGAGATAGGCGTTGCCGCAGGCCGAGAGCATGGTGAGGTGGAAGCGGTCATTGGCCTCGTGGATGCCGCGCAGATAGGCGTTATCGATATGGCCGCCATAGATCTCATGGATCTCCATCAGCTCCGCGATCAGCGCATCGCTGGCCGGCAAGCGGATCATCAGCGCGGCCTGGCGTTGCAGCATTTCGCGCACCTCGTAGATCTGCCGTACCTCGTCGGGTGAAAGCCGGCGCACCATGGCGCCCTTGTTGCGCTCACGCGTGACGATGCCGAGTTTTTCCAGCTGGTAAAGCGCCTGGCGGATGGTGTGGCGAGACACAGGGAAACGGGCGAGCAGCACGTCCTCGACCAGCCGCTCGCCCGGCGCCAGCCGGCCGAAGATGATGTCCTCCTCCAGCGCATGCACTGTATCGGCTTCCTTGCCGCCATAGTCGAAGGCGTTGAGCATCGCGAACCCTTGTGTTCTCATTGGCCCAGGCCAACCTCTCATTGGCCAGCAATGCTACTCTAGCGCTCACGCACAAGGCTTACCACAAGCTGGTCGACGCCCGGGTCATCGAGGCTGACCACTCTGGACATCTGCAGCGCCTGCCGCAGGCTGATCCTGCCAACCTGCTGGCGCATGATGACCGGCACGCAGACCGGCCCCGCCGCGGTCAGAATGAAGGCGTTGCCGACCAGGACCGGTTCAGAGAAGGGCGCCCACTGAACGGCGACGATCGACGGTTCGCCGGTCTGGCGGCGGTTGATGCCGGCGAGATAGATCCAGTTCAGGCGCGAGATCGCCACGCCATAGTGCCAGCCCGGCGCCCGCGCTCCGTCCTGGCGATGGCCTTCGGCCCACCGGGTCACGCGCCTGAAGGTCACCAGCTCGGCCTCGCGCCGCACGAAGGTGGCCGACCGCATCAGAAGGTCGGGACGGTCGGGAACCGAAAAATAGGTGAAGTAGGTGCCGCCGGCGATGGCGGGAGAAGGGCCTTGCACCATGTTTTCGTAGAGCTTCTGGTGGAGCGGCGGCAGGGCAGGATGTCCGGGCGCTGCAACGTCCGGCGCCCGGTACAGTTCATCCTCCTCGATGCGGAAATAGTCGCAGATCAGTCGCGCCGTGGCCCGGTTGGGCACGCTCTTGCCTTGCAGGTAGCGCTCGAACTGCGAGCGGTTCATGTTCAATCCGCGGCACACGGCGGCGACCGACGCATGGCCGCTGACCAAGCGTCTGAGATTCGCGGCAAGATTCTTGCGGATTGGCACGACATCGCCCCGACAGACGTCCGAACCATTATTCAGTAAGTGCTTATATTCCGCCAATCTCGCACAACATCGTGCTGCCGCGAATGGGACCTTCGACCAATACCGCACGACGGGCGGGCCAATACGAAAAGGCCCGCCACCGACGCGACTCGTGGCGGGCCTTCTGGAGTAGACCGGGCTCGCCTTCGCCCGGCTGTTTTAAGAAACCGCGCAGCGGGACGATCGTTCCATCAGAAGAAGCCCGCTACTTTGGGGGAAGTGGGCTTTCTCCATTCTGGCCAGGGCCAGGTCTTCGATGTGCCAAGTCTTCGATGTGCCAAGTCTTCGATTCAGTGCGGGCATACCGAGATCGGACAGGCGACCGCGGTGACCGCCGACAGCCTGTCGCGCTTCACCAGAAGCGGCTTCTGGTAGGTCTTTTTCATTTGAATCCCCCATGCCCCGATGCGCCTGACGTAAGCCCCCGCGTCCGGTTGTTGTCAAGTTGCCTCTAAAATAAAGAGACGCCCGCCAGGCGAAGCCTGGCGGGGTGTTGATTGGAGGAGTGACGGATCGAATGGGAGACGATCCGACTGAAAAACGCAAAGGCCGGATAAAGGTTCCAACGGCAAGGCATCTCGACGTGAATTCGATACCTTGTCACGATCCGGGCCGCGCGCGCAGGTCAGTCTCCGCACTGGGAGATCGGACAGACAAGCGCCGTCACCGAGGACAGTTTTTGGCGCTTCAGAAGCGTCGGCTTTGCATAGCTTTTCTTCATTTTGTTCCCCTTTGCCCAAGTTTACCAGCTGGACTTGACGCTCACGAAAGGGCCGATGTCAAAACGTTTCGTCTCCTGCAGCCCCGCACTCGTTGGAATTTCAGTTCTTGCTGATGCTAAAATCACGCACAGCAGCCGCAAAGCCGGTGGTCGTGGCCGTGATCTCGTTCTCGTCGGTCTGCTTGCCGCGTCTCGGCCTAGTTCCTGTCCGCCGGCTTCGAGCGCATCCTCGACACCGTCTCGCGCTCGGCGCGTTTGGAGCGCAGCGGCGGCAGGCCGCGGTCGATCAGGTCCATGTCCTCCAGCACCATGTCGCCCATGCGCTTGAAGGCGATGTCGAGCGCGCCGGCGCGGTGGGCGGAGCGCAGGAAGCCGGGGATGGCGCGGACGGGATGATCCTGCGCCAGTGGTTCCTCGGGGAAGACATCGCTGGCGGCGACGATGTGGCCGCTCTTGACCGCCGCCATCAGCGCTGGGAAGTCGACCACGCCGGCGCGGCTCAGCAGGATGAAGGCGGCGCCCTTGCGCATGCTGGCGAAGGCCTGGCTGCCCAGAAAGCCCTGGTTCTCGGAGGTCACCGAGGCGACGACGAAGACGAAGTCGCTCTGCGACAGCACGTCGTCGAGCGAGGCCGGCTCGACGCCGTTGTCGATCAGGATCGACGGCGGCAGCCAGGGATCGAACACTTTGGTGCGGGTACGAAATCCCGAGAGCAGGCGGTTCAGCGCGCGGCCGAGATCGCCGAAGCCGATGATGCCGACATCGGCGCCTGAAAGCAGCCGCGCCGTCAGGTTGCCGTCGCCGCCCCATAGCTCCTTGCCCTGTCGGAAGGCGAGGTCGGCATCGACGATGTTGCGGGCAAGGTTGAGCGCCATGGCAAGGCCAAGCTCGGCCACCGGCTCGGCGAAGACGAGACCGGTGGTGACGACATGGATGCCGCGGGCAAACAGCGTCTCGTAGGGCATGTTGTTGATGAGGTTGGTCTCGACATTGAAGACGCAGCGCAGCGCCTTCATCTGCGCCAATGTTTCTTCCGAGATCGGCGGCTGGCCGATGATGTAGCGTGCCCCGGCCAAAACATCGGCCGGCAGTTTGGCGACACCGTCGGCGGTCGTCTCGACGACGCGGTAGTTCGCCTTGAGACGTGCCAACTGCGGTGGCGTGAAGATCAGCTCGAGCGTGCGTGGTTCCGGCGCGCTGATGACCAGCGGCAAATCCTTGCTTGACATGACGATTCCTCCCGGCGCGATCCTCGTCGCGTTCTCGGCGAGCAAAATACCGCCAGTGAAACGATTTACAACCACGAAAAATCGATTTACTTATTTCGGCAGCAGGTAAATGCGGGGCCTGCCCTCGGAGGAGGAGCAATGGCGCACAAGCAGGCCCAGCAGCGGCGTCCGTCGATCCACGACGTGGCAAGCCGCGCCGGCGTGTCCGCGGCCACCGTTTCCAAGGTCATGGCCGGCGTCACCACGGTGAAGCCGGAAAATGCGCAGCGTGTCTTCGATGCCGTCGAACAATTGGGCTACCGCGTCGATCCGCTGGCCTCCGACATGCGCCGGGCCAAGCGCCGCATCATCGGCGCCATCATGCCTGAATTCGAAAGCGAATTCTTCGGCCAGATGCTCACCCAACTCGAAAGCCTGGCAGAGCAGCGTGGCTACACGCTGGTGGCGGCGTCGAGCCGCGAATCCGAGGCGCGCGAAACGGAAATTCTCGCCCGCATGCATGACTGGCGGGTCGCCGGCGTCGTGCTGGCGCCGGTGCGCAACGAGCATGGCCCGGCAGCCGCGTTCATGAAGGCCAATGGCATGACCGGCGTGCTGATCGACCGTGTGCTCTCCGACGACGCCTTCGATACGGTCTCCGCCGACAGCGCCGCGGCCAGTGCCGAGGTGGCGCGCGACCTTCTCGGCAAGGGTCATCGCCACATATTGGTGGTCGGCCTTGGCGAACAGGCGGCGACGGTGCGTGCGCGCCTCGACGGCTTTCGCGCCACGGCGCTCGGACTGGCGCCGGATGTGCGCATCGATGTCGTGCTCGCCGAAACGGATGTCGAACCGCTGCGGGCACAATTGCGCGACTATTTTGCAAAAGGCGAGCGCCCGACGGCCGTGTACTCGCTGTTCCTCAAGGGCACGCTGGTTGCGCTGTCCGAATTCCGCCGCCGTGGCTGGCACTGCCCCAACGACATCTCGCTGATCGGCTTCGACGACGCCGAATGGATGCAGGTGACATGGCCGGCCATCGCCGCCGTCGTGCAGCCGGTGCGCCAGATCGCCGGCCATGCGATGGATGCGCTGTTCGCCAGGATTGAAGGCAAGGAGGGACCGCCGACGGCGCGGCTCGACCCTTGCCGGGTCTTGATGCGGGAATCCGTTGGCAACGTCCCGCATTCCGGGTGAGGCTGAGATGAACGTTTTTGGACTGCACACATTTGCCATTGCGCCGGTCTGGGACCTGGACCTGATCGAGCCGCAGATGGAGCGGCTGAAGGGGCTCGGCATCGGCCTTTTGGAAATCCCGCTGCTGCGCCCTGAAGAGATCGACACTCTGCGCACGCGCGCCTTTGCCGAACGGTGGAATGTCGAGCTTATTCCTTCGCTTGGCCTGCCTGCTTCACTCGACGTGGTGGCGCGGCCTGACGAGGCGCTGGCCTTCCTCGAACCGGCCTTTGGCGTCTGCGAGGCGGTGGGCAGCGGAGCCCTTGGCGGCGTCACCTACGGCACGATCGGCAAGACCACGGGCCGCGCGCCGACGGCTGGCGAAATCGACGGCATGTGCCGCTTCCTGGTGCGCGCGGCCAAGGCCGCCAGGGGGCATGGAGCTCGGCATCGAGCCCTGCAACCGTTACGAGACGCATCTGATCAACCGCGGCATCGACGCGGCGCGGATTATCGAGCGCGTCGGCGCCGACAACATCTTCATCCATCTCGACACCTATCACATGCATATCGAGGAGGAGAGTTTCGAGGCCGGCTTCCGCGCGGCGGCGCCCTATCTCGGCTATGTCCATGTCTCGGAAGCCAATCGAGGCGTGCCGGGGCGCGGCATGCTCAACTGGGCGGCCTGCATGAAGGCCATATCGGAGATCGGCTACAGCGGCGCCCTCACGCTGGAAAGCATGAACCATGTCGATGTCGACATTGCCGGCGGGCTCGCCGTGTGGCGGCCGGTGGCGGAAAATCCCGACGATGTGATTGGCGTGGGGCTGCCGTTCCTACGCGAGGAAGCGAGGAAGGCTGGGCTGCAGTTGGGGTGAGGACACGATCGAAGCTGTGGAGTCCGTCCTGGCACAATTGACACAGCGCCGCGAAGCGGTTCTTCTGGGGCAGCATTCAACGCGGAGGGCACCATCCGGTGAAGAAATACGAGAAGCCAAGCTGGCAGAAGCGGGAACGGCTTTCGGCCGTGTCGGCCGCGCCGGCGACGTCACCCGGTTCGAAGCCGCCGCCCTGAGCGGCCTGGCGCATTGGCCTTTCGAAATGCGAGGCGCGATCGGTCGATCGCGCCTTTTGCTTTTGGTGATGGCGTGACGCATCCTGAGACACCAAGGGCTTCCTTTTCCGCAGGGACGTGAGAAGGAAAGACACCTCGCTGCCCTCCACGGCGAGACAGGAATCCCTCACGCCATACCGGGCTGCCGCCGCGATCCCAGATGGCGCACCTTGCGGCCGATGATCATCAACTGGCGCGCGGTGTTGTTGCGCAGGCGCCGGACACGCCATTCCAGCCCGGTTTCGGTGGTGATCCGCTTGGCGTAGAAGCTCACACGCATGCCTTTCTCATCGGAAGTCACTTTCACCGGGTCGTCATAGAAGGCGTCGATCTTGTCAGCCGCCATGCCTGGTGTTTCCAGCCAGCGTGGAATGTGAACCGAGTGAAGCTGATCGACATCGATCATCACCCGCCCGATGCCGACGCCCGGCGTCGGGCATGTCGTGCAGAATGCGTCGCCGATGAAGACGACCCCGTCGCGGCGGTGGCCTTGCGTCGTGGTCAGATTGACCTGCCTGACCTCGACGGGGCTTGCTATTTCGAAGTTGCCGCACTGCGCCGAAATCTCGGGCATCAGTTCGCATAGCATCTTCTGCGGATCGGCGCGAAAGTCCCTTGTCCATTGTTCGGCGACGGTGCGGTAGACGAACATGTTCGCCCGCATCTTGTTGCCGATCGGAAAGATGGTGAGGTAGGCGACACGGTCCTCGGCCCGCCTGCCGTAGCAGGTAAGTGCCTGATAGGTGCAATCACGCGGCGAGATGGCGAGGTCGAATCCCATCGAGAGCGAGTGGGCCTTGGATTCTTCGATGCGCTCGACGCCTATGGCGCGCCGCACCGCTTCGCTGTAGCCGGTGGCCACCACCAGCAGGCGGGCATTGATGACGGAGCCGTCGGCCAGCACAAGCCGCTGCCGGTCCGGTCCGGTCGAGACCTCGGTTACCTTGCCGACCGTCAATGGCACTTGGGGCGGCAAGGCATCACGCAGGCCGTTGATCAGCGAGCCATAGGAAAATGCGTATTCCCACTTCTTTTCACGTGCGAAGAATTGGCCGAGCCGGAAGACATAAAGATCGGAAAACGGGGTGACGAGCGGCATGACGGTCTTGTCGAGGCCGAGCTTCTCGAACAGCTGCATCTGATCCGCGCCGATCTTCTCGGCCCGGAACTCATCGTGATGAACGCGGTGCGGATCGATCAGCGCCACCTTGCGTCCGGCTTTTCCCAACAGCGTTGCCAGGCTGGTGCCGGCCATTCCGGCGCCTACGATCGCCACGTCGACTTCGGCCGCGCCAGCCTTAGCGATCGTCATTTCATTGCCCTTTCCGCTGGTCATCTTCCGTCTCCACAATCTGTGGTGGGAATATCTTCCCGAGCCAAATCAACCTCAAGCAACCACCGCGAGCGGCTGGTAGTAACCAATGTTCAGGTTAATGACCGCCGCCTCTGTGTTTCCAGCGCGGCGCGATCGCCGAGCCATCGATGAATTCCAGGCCGCCCGCTTCGTTGAGCGTGTGCAACTTGCGGCCACTCCATAGCGCACCAGGGGTTAAGATCGTCTCGACAACCTGCTCCATGCCGTTCAAATCGAGGTGAGCGATGCGTGCGATACCAAGGGCCGCGCCATAACTCCTGCGGCAGTCCTGCACAGGACGCAGCAGGTCGTTGCCGCGTTTGACCATGCGGCCCGCCGGGCGCGCCGAGGCGATGTCGATCAGCACCGGGTTCTTAGGGTGCGGTGTCCACGGCCCGCGAAAGTCGGGCGCCGACCACAGATGCAGCGCGTCGGAGAACGCGCCGCCGCCATCTCGGACGGTGGCGAACAGCCACCAGCGCCCGCCATGCTCGACCAGGGTGGCATCGCTGGCCACGATGTCGGACAGCAGCGTCGCTTCCTTGACCCATCCGCCGGGAAAGGCGGTGGCGCGGTAGAGATCGACAGTGCGGTTGGCGCAGCTTTCCGGCACCATCCAGACCTCGCCGTCGCGCTCGAAGACGAAGGGGTAGGATAGGTGGTAGGGCAGGTCGAGCACGGGCTCCGGTCGGCCAACCGGGCCTGACGGGCCGAACGGCACGGCGGAGATGATGGCCTTGCCGAGACGGTGGATATAGTCCTCGACGAAAAGGGTCACCTTTCCCTGGTAGAGGATCGGGAACGGATCGGCGTAGAAGCGGCTGCCGTCGTCGGGCAACACTTGCCAGCCGGTTGCCGGATGTGCGCGCAGGTCGACCAGATCCCGCCCCCCGGTCTCGCGCCAACCGACCTTCCAGTGCGGGGCGTTGTAGCAGAGGTGGTAGATTTTCTGGACGATGCGCCGCGCCAGCGCCTTGCCCGCCCTGACACCGAGCTTGGCGGTAGAGGGTATTTGCGGTGGGACGCCAGCCTGCGCTGGCTCGGGCAGGACGGGTAGGGCGGCATGCGCCGCGCCGGTCATTGCCGCGACGATCAGGCTTGCCGTGCGTGCCAGCATATCCTGGAAGGTGGCCAGTGCGATGCCGCCATATTCGGTGCCCAGACGTCCTTCGGCGACAGTGGTGTCATTCTCCTCGATGCGGGCAATCGGCGTGCGGCCGTCGAGGATCAGCGCCAGTAGCGCCGCTTCGCCGGCGACGCCGTCATGGGTGACGCGCCAGACCCGCGTTCCTTCCAGCTTCACGTCGCCACAAAGGTCGATCACCAGGTCCGGTGACGCGGAGGGCTGCGTCGCCTGGTAGGGCGCGAGCGCCGAAAGCGGCAAGCGTTTGGCCAGCCCGTTGGCGGGCAGGCCATGAATGGCCGTCTCAAGCTGAAACAGCGCCGCGGCGCTGCCCGGAATGCCGCTTTCGGCTGGCCTGACGTCGACCGAAACCAGCGCCGTCGCCGCCAGGCGCTGCAGCAGGTTCAGGTGAAAGGCACGCAGGCCCTCGCTGTCCAGGCGCAGGCTCACCTGCATGTCGCACCCCTAGCATTCTGACGTTCGGTATCTGGCTGATCGAAAATTGGGCATGGGGAATTGCCGGACGGGCGGGGTCGGGTGAAAATCTGGCCCATTTCCATTCGTTTCCCGCTCGCCCGCGCCGTGTCAACACACCCGTGACTTTACTACGCAAACTTCGTGCCAGAAATCTTAAGACTTCCCAATATAATTAACAGTGTTTTAACAGTTGGAGGAATAGCTAGAACCACGCCGCAATTTGATCTTTGCAGGCAGATGGAGTGTTGTCGGAGCGACCCTTGCAATCATCCCTGCTCTCGATGCCGCAACAACACCCTCCCGAGGTGATGCAATACGCTCCGGAGGCAGTGCCGGCGCCGTCTTACGCACCCTCGACCGTCGAACTCGGTGACGTGAAGCGCATATTGGTGCGCCGCCGTTTCCTGATCCTGGCGACCGCCGCGCTGTTGACCCTCGTGACGCTGGTCTATGGGTTGTTCACCCCGGCGCTCTATAGCTCGGTGGCGGAAATCATCATCGATCCGCAAGACCTGCAGGTGGTCAACAACGACGTCAATCCGAGCCGGGTTCCGCCCGATGGCGGCATCACGATCGTGGAAAGCCAAGTCAGCGTCGTCCAGTCGACGGGCGTGTTGCTCAGGGCCATCCAGGCGACCAACCTGACCGAGGATCCCGAATTTAACGGGCAGGGCGGGTTACTGAGCCGTTTGCTCGGCGGCTTGCTAGGTTCAGGATCGGCCGAAACCGACAAGACGGGGAAGACGCTCGATGCGCTGCGCCGGGTGCTGGCGGTGAAGCGGGCCGACAAGGTGCTGGTCCTCGACGTGATCGTCACGGCCAAGAGCGCCGACAAGGCGGCAAAGCTCGCCAATGCCATCGCGCAGGCCTACCTGGCCGATCAGGCCGCCGCGCGCGCGAAGATGGCGACGGATGCTTCCGATTCCATAGGCGCGCGGCTGGAAGAACAGCGCAAGCGCGTCCAGAAGGCCGAGAATGCCGTCGAGGCTTACAAGTCCGCCAACAACATGGTGATGGCGGCGGGCAATCTGGTAAGCGACCAGGAACTGACCGAGATCAATACGCAGCTTTCGGCGGCGCAGAGCCGCACCGCGACGCTGAAGGCGCAGGTCGACCAACTGCGCAGGTCCGGCGGTGCGCCGGAGGCGACCTCGGAGGCCATGCGTTCCTCGGTGATTTCGAGCCTGCGGGCGCAGGAGGCAACGCTTGTCGACCAGGTTTCGCAGCTCGGCACGGAACTCGGGCCGCGCCACCCTTCGATGATCGCGGCGCAGCAGCAGCTGCGCGATACGCGCGCGCTCATCGCGCGTGAACTCGGCCGCATCAGCGCCGCCGCCGAAACCGACTATGAGCGGGCGCTGGCCAACCAGCAGGCGCTCGAAGCCAAGGTCGCCGGCATGAAGAGCAAGTCGCTCGATACCGACCAGGCCTCGGTCAAGCTGCGCGAATTGCAGCGCGATCTCGAGGCGCTGCGCTCCGTCTACGCCACCTATCTGCAGCGGGCGCAGGAAACGCGCGAGCAGGTCAATGTCGACAGCACCAATGCGCGCATCATCTCCAAGGCCATGCCCGCCCTGAAGAAGAGCTGGCCGCCTCTCGCGCTGTTGCTTGTCGGCGCGATCTTCGGCGGCCTGGGCCTGGGCACCGGCCTGGCGCTGATCGCGGAATATTCCTCGCCGACGGTGCTTTCCAGCAATCAGATGCAATCGGCCATCGAAGCCCCCGTGCTGGGCGTGCTGCCGGCAAAGTCGGGCGGTCGCCGCTGGTGGCCTTTCGGCGGCTCGGCCGCACCGGCCAGCCAGAAGATGGATGCGGTCGCGGGGCTGGCGCTCCGGCGCATGTTCTCTTCCGGCCGGCGTCCGCCGAACTGGCCGCTGGTGCCGTCGATCCTGTTGACGTCGCCGCCCGAGGACGCCGCGCAGCGCGGCAGGGTGGCGCGCCTGCTCGCCAATGCAGCCGCTGCCCGGGGCAGCCGCGTCCTGTTCATCGACGTCAATGCCGGCAGCCGCCAAAAGGACCCGCAACCCGGCCTGCTCGACGTGCTGCGTGGCGAATACGCCTTCGAGGCGCTGAGCCAGTACAGGCCCGGCAGCAATGTCGCGGTGCTGGGCAGGGGCCGGCCGACCGCGGTCTTCCAGGAGGCGCAGGGCGCCTATTTCGCGCAGCACATGCTGGCCCAGGCGAGCCGCAGCTTCGAGCTCGTCGTCATCGATGGCGGCGCGCTGGCCGATAATCTCAACGCCTCGCCGCTGGTGTCCATGGTCGACGAGATCCTGATCGTCGCCACACTGAATTCGACACCAATGCGCGATGTCACGGCAGCCACGCAGGCCATTTCGGTCATGGGGCGGCTGCCGACAGGCGCGATGCTGGTCGACGAGGCGGCCTGACATGGCTGCCGTCCGGGCCACCAACCCGGCAGCCAGCTGGACAGAAGCTGGTCAAGCCGCCGCGCCCCGCGCCGGCAGCTCCGTCGACTTGGTGACCCGCTTCGGATTGGTCGCGACGGTGGCTTTGCTGTTCGCCGTCTCGGGCGGCATGCTATGGCTGGTGGGCTACAATTATGACGGCCTGGTCGGCAATCCGGCGACCAAGATCCACCCGTCCACCTATGTATTGGTGCTGGCGTTTGTCTGGCGCTCATGCACGTTCGGCAATCCGGTCGGCTACACCGTCCATGTCGCCGACAGGCGGCCGGCCAGTGCATTGCTGGCAGTCATTTCGATCTTTTTGCTGATCATCGTCATCGTCAGGCAACGCCCCGGCATGGCCGGCATGATCGACACGTTCGTGACACCGGCGCTGCTGGTGATGATGCTGAGCGAGAACGACGAACGGACCTTCGCCCGGCTGCAGACGGTCGTTCATGCGGTCATGACGGCGAATGCAGTGCTGGCGCTGTTCGAATTCGCGACCAAGACGCTGATCTTCCCCTACCGGCTCGACGGCGAGGTGTTCGTCTCCGACCTGCGCTCGACCGCCCTTCAGGGGCATCCGCTGGCCAATGCCACGATCACCTCGATCTATGTGCTGGCGCTGCTTTCGGGCTCACGATCGCTGTCGATGCCGATGCGGCTCGGGCTGGTCGGGCTGCAATTCGCCGCGCTGGTCGCGTTCGGCGGGCGCTCGGCGATGGTGACGACGATTGTTCTCGGTGGCATCTATTTGCTTGTCAGTGGCGTGGCTTACCTGCGGCGAGGACGTATCAGCCTGCCGGGCGCCGCCCTGGCGGTCATGCTCGCCTCGCTGCTGCCGGTCGTGTTCGCCATGCTGTTCTCCTACGGCTTCTTCGATGCACTGCTCGAGCGCTTCGTGTCGGACAGCGGCAGCGCCAATGCCCGGGTCGAAATGTTCGAGCTCTTCAAGCATCTGGAACTGCGCGACCTGATCGTCGGGCCCGATATCGATCTCCTCGAAAGTATGCGCCGCATCAACGGCCTCGAGCAGGGCATCGAGAATCCGATCATCCGCCTGGTCCTCTACCAGGGCGCGTTCTTCACCTTGCTGATGCTGCTCGGCTTCACCCTGTTCATGCACGAGGTCGCACGCCGCTGCCATCCCGGCATCTGGCTGCCGATGCTGGGTTGGCTGATCCTGCTCAACACCTCCGAGAGCCTTGCCTCCAAGACGACGCTCATGACGAAATTCGTGGCGATCGCGCTGGTGCTGTACAGGCCGGCGTGGGCTGCGGTGGGGCGGAGCGCACCGGGGTTGCGAAGGTAGCGCCCTACGGCGCCCCCCTCTGTCCTGCCGGACATCTCCCCCTCAAGTGGGGAGATCGGATGTCGCACCGGCTTTCGCCAATCGCCTATGTTGCAAGCAACGAGCCGGCGCCAAAACTGCCAATCTCCCCACTTGAGGGGGAGATGTCCGGCAGGACAGAGGGGGGCGCCAAGGAACTCAACCGTATTTAGAAAGACGCCTACTCCGGCATCCTCAACCCAAGCGCCTCCACCATCGCCGGGTCCAGAGCGCGGGTGGTGTCGTCCATCATGCCCATGCCGTCGAAGAGGTCCCAGAAGGCCCAGGGGAAGCCGAACGCCTCGGCGCTCTGCCTGACATCGGCGATGTAGCGGGCGCGGTCGGGATTGGGTGCCGCCACATAACGCGCGTCGGTGCGCAGCGCGCCGAATTCGCCCAGGACGACACGGTCCGGTGCAATGCCATGGCTGTCGGCCCAGTCGCGCGCCTGGCTGAGATATTTGTCGATGAACCAGCGGTCGGGCCGGGCGTCGAAATAGACCTTTAGCACGCGCTCGGTTTCCGCGTAGGCGGCTTTCTTGTCCGCTTCGGAGGTCTCGGTATCCTTGGCCATGCGTGCCCTGACGGAGGCCAGCGTCGCGTGGAGCGAACCGGCAGAGGCCGGCCATGGCACATTGTTCAGCGCGCGGTAGACGGGCTCGCGCATCCAGGGCGCGCCCTGGTGGCTGAACAGATAGGGCTCGTAAAAATGAAAGGTGAACAGGATCGGCTCGAAGGCAACCAGCGGTTCGGGATCGAGCGCGGCCAGCCCGCTCACCATCGAGCCGCAGCCGCCGGTGACGACGATCGGCAAGGTCGCGGACGATGCCCTGGCCGCCGTCAGAAGGGCAAGCTGGACCTGCGACCAGACGTTGGAATCGCAGGATTGCGGCGGTTCGTTGACCGGCTCCAGCGCCACCATGCCCGGCGTGAACCGCGCGAGCCTGCCGGCAAGCTCGCCGACCAGCGCCCGATAGGCCGCGAATTCGGGCGCCGCGGTGCTGGAGACCATGCGGTCGGGGTTCCAGTAGTGGGTGGCGCCATTGGCCTGGACGTTGACGATGATGCCGAGACCGGCGTCGATTGTGGCGGTGACGGCCGCGTCGAGCATGTCCAGCAACTTGCCGCGCGTGGCGGCGTCGGCTGCCAGGAACGGGCCGGGATCGACGGGCAGGCGGATGAAATCGAGCCCGGTCTTGCGCAGCCGGCGAAGATCCTCTGGTGTCGGCACCGGCCGCTGCGATTGGAACGGCGGCCAGGCATAGTCGGTTCGCGGTGCCGGAAATTCACGCGTCAGCGCAAACCAGGGCCAGGCGTTGACGCCACGGCGAAAGCGCCATTCGCCACTGGCGGCGAGGGCGGGCGTTGCCGATGAAACCGGTGCCAGCGCCACTGCTGCCGGCGCCAGCGACAGCGCCGTCCTGAGAACCCGCCGTCGGGACCAGCCCGTCATACCGCGCCGGCCGAGGGACGGTCGATCGCGACCCTCTCGGCAGCGGTTACGCCGAGAAGCCGGTAGGCTTCATTTTCGTAGGCGACCAGGACATCTTCCCAGCGGAAGGCTTCGCGGGCGCGGGTCCTCGCTGCCTCACCGCAGGCCTTGACCAGGGTGTCGTCCTCCAGCGCCTGCTGCATCCGCTCGGCGCAGCTCTGCGTATCGTTGAAGAAGATGGCGGCGGCACCCGCGGTCCACCTGTTGTACGGATTGTCGTGGGCGATCACCATGTTGCCGGCGGCCAGTGCCTCGACCAGCGAAGGATTGGTGCCGCCGACCGTGTGGCCATGCAGGTAGGCGCGCGCGTGATACCGCAGCGCCTTCACCGTCGCCTGGTCGTAGATGGCGCCCGGCAGGACCACAGAGGCGTTCGCCGCCTTGCGGATGGCGACATGATAGGGGATTTCGTCGGAGAGCGTGCCCAGCACCACCAGCTTCATGTCGCGCTTTTGGCTGCAGAAGGCCTCGACGATCGGCAGGATGTTGTTGTCGGGCTCGATGCGCGCGATCGAGATCAGGTATTTGCCGGGCTCGAGGCCGAGCGCACGAACCGGCGCCTCCGGTGCCGCCGTCACCGGGTCGGCGCCATAGGCGATGGTGGTGATGGCACTGCGCGGCCGGCGCGTCGCCAGATGGTCTGCGATGACAGGATGGTCGGCGACCAGGCGGTGCGAGGCCCAGGCGCCGATCCACTCGTTGAGCCAGAACCATGTGCGTGCCGCCGGTCCCCATTTTGGGCGGCGCCATTCGATGCCGTCCATGTTGGTGATAATCTTGCGCCGCATCAGCCTGAGCCAGGTCAGGAAGACCGCGCCATTGTAACCGAGCACCAGGCATACGCCGGGCCGCCGGGCGGCGTCGAGCACGCATTGCCAATCGAATTCCAGCGTCGCGCGCGGTCCTTTCGAGGCGACCTGGATGTGAATGAGTTCGATGCCGCGCCAGGTTTCGGTGCGCATCCTCCGGTCGACCCGCTCGACCTCCTCCTGGCAGTAGACGCCGACCTTCCAGCCGCGCCCGGCAAGGAAAAGCGCCAGCTTCTCGGCGAAGGTTTCAAAGCCGCCATGGGCCGCGGGGATGCCGCGGGTCCCCAGGATCAGGATGGAAGGCTTTTCCGATTTCATGGCTGTTGGCGCTTTCAGAGAGGTTCTTTATATTAGCAATTGCTGCATTAATAATTAGAGACCGGCAACTTCCGTGCCATCTCATAATCTTCACGTTTGGGCAGGTGATCATCGCTCCGGGTTGTAAAAAAACAGTGTTGGACCGGTGATTGTTTCATTCTCGGTCAACCCTTCTGTGCGTAGCTGCATCGAAACGAGGCAGTGCAATGGTTGGTTGGCCGGCGGCCGGGCAGATCAAGCCAGGCATGATTTTTGCGTAGCGGTTTCTGCACGCCGTCAGTCAATGCGATGGTGCAGCACCTGGCGGGATACAAAGATGCGGATTGCCTGCGTTCATCAGGGATATGAACTCTATGGTTCAGACCGCAGCTTCGCGGAGAGCGTCGCTGCGTTGCGCGCGGCGTTTCCGTCCGCCGACATCGAAGTCGTGCTGCCGCGCAGCGGCCCGATCGTACGAATCCTCGAACCGCATGCCAGCCGCATCGTCTTCGAGCCGCTGTGGGTGCTGAGGCGCCAGGCCATCGCGCGCCTTGCCACCGTCGAGATGGCCCGACTGCCGGTTGCCGTGCTGCGGGCATGGCGGCGGCTCAGGAATTGCGATCTCACCTACGTCAACACCTCGATCGTCGCCGATTACGCGTTGGCCGCCCGCTTCCTGCCCAGCAAGGCGGTGCTGCACATCCATGAAATTCCCGAAGGCGCCATGCGTCGGATCCTCGTCGGCCTGATGCACTGGAGCCATGCCGATCTCATCTTCAACTCGCGCGCAACCCGCGCCGCATTCGGTGAGCCCAAATCCGCGCGCTCGCATGTCGTCTACAACGGCGTTGCCGGCCCGCCGGCGGCCGAAGCGATGACCTATGACGGCAAGCGCCCACTGCGGGTGCTGCTGCTTGGCCGCATCAACCGGATCAAGGGCCAGGAAGTGCTGCTCGAGGCGATCGCCTCCATGCCGGCGGAGCTCAAGTCGAGGATCGAAGTGCGGCTGGTCGGCGGCGCCTTCGAAAGCGTCGAGCGCGAGCGCGCCTTGGCCGAACTGGTCGGCAGCATGGGCCTGACCGGGCGTGTCAGCGTCCTGCCTTTCATACCGGACCCTTCGGAGCATTATCGCTGGGCCGACATCGTCACCGTGCCGTCGCGACGCCCCGAATCGCTGGGCCGTGTCGCCATCGAGGCGATGGCCTATGGCCGGCCGCCGCTGGTGTCGGCGATCGGTGGACTGGTCGAGGTGGTCAGCGACGGCGAGACTGGCTGGCATGTGCCGCCAGGCGACCCAGCGGCGCTGTCGAAGAAATTGCAGGAGATCATCCTCACTCCCGAGGCCTGGCGCGGTTTTGTCGCCGCAGGCCGCGCGCGCTACGAGGCGGTCTTCAGCGAACCGGTCGCGGCGGCCGCGATCGCGGCGATCGCCGCCGACAAGCTGAAGGCGACCATGGCAAGGCCGGGCAGGGCGGCAAGCAGTCGCCAGGCGGAGACACGATCGTGAGATTCCCGGGCCATCTGGTGCGGCGCCTCGTGCTGATGGTCGGCGGCGAGGCGATGCAGAGCGGCTTTCACTTTGCCCTTAACCTGACGCTGCTGCACATGCTGTCGGCACAAGGCTACGGCCTGTTCGCCATTGGCATGGTGATGGGCGGCGTCGGCCTGTCCTACATCAGATCGCTCACCGCCGTTCCCGCCTCGATCTGGATGAGCAAGAGCACCAACAGCGCCGGCGTCGACGCCCATGATGTCGCCTTCGGGACGGCGGCGGTGGTGGTGGCGCTTTTGATGGCCGTTGGCACCGCGATCCTGATGCGCGTGTTGGGCGATCCGAGCGGCATCGCCGCCGGCTGCTTTGTCGGCGCATGGTCGTTGCGCAGCCACATGCGCACGGCATTCTTCGCCCGTCGCCAGCAGGTGGTGGTCTCCATCAGCGACGCCGCCTTCACCATCGCCGGCACCGTCCTGACCGGGTTCACCATCTGGTTCGCCCAGGGCGCGCTGCAGACAGTGTTCTATGCTCTCGCCGCGGCGAATGTGTTTGGCATCGTCGTCCTGGTTCGGCTGGCGCGCCGCACGATCCGCATCAGCTTCCGCATGCCGACGCGGCGGCGCTATGCAAGGCTCTGGCCCCAACTGCGGTGGTCGGGTTTCAGCGCCACCACCACCAACATCCAAGGCCAATGCCTGGCGCTGTTGGTCGCCGGCATTGCCGGGCCTGCCGCCTATGCTCCGCTGGCGGCGGTGCTGGTGCTGTTTGCCCCGCTGCGCATCATCAGTCTTGCCTTCGTGAACATGACGCAGCCGGAGCTGGCGAAGCTGATGCGGAACAACGAAACGGCCCGTGTCTGGGCGCAGGCAAAAATCTGGTCGCTCGTCATGGGGCTCGGCGGCCTGGTCTATGGGTGCGCCATCATGGCGGTCTTGCCGATGATAAAATCCCAAGCCCTACAGGATGCCTCGGTGGGCTTCATCGGGCTGTTCGTGATCGCGAATTTTGTCCCGATCATGCTCTACATCATGCCCCGCATCGTGCTCGAGATCCTCGGCGATTTCCGCATCGTCGCGTTCATCACGACGGGCGGCGCGATCGTCGGGCTGGCGCTGATCGCGATCCTGCTGGCCATAGCCTCTCCGCCTTGGTCGCTGGCGGGTTCCGCGATCTCGGAGATCTTCGTGCTCGTGGCATCATGGTATTTCGTGCGTCATCGCATGTGGAACATCGAGCACCCGGACCAGCAGCGCAACAGCCGGCCGGGCACGTGGCGGCGAGCGGTTCCGTTCGCCGCGGCAAAGCGGTAGGAGATGGATTTGACAGGCGAGGCAGTGCAAATTGCTGCGGTGGACGGCCTGCCCGGCGGACAGGTCTCCCAACCTGCCGCTGTCCCTGCGAACGACGCCTACACGGCGCGATTGCACACAAGCCTCGAGGCGGTCAGGCCGCTCTGGCTGCGCTTCCAGGCGGATGGTGTCTGCACCGCCCACCAGCATTTTGCCTGGGTCGAGGGGATCGTGGCGCGGCTGATGCCGGCCGGCGCGGAGGCGCTCATCGTTGAAGTAAACAACGCGGTGACCGGCGCGCCTCTGATGCTGGTGCCGCTGATGCTGCGGCCAGCCTTCCGCCATCGGGTGATCGAGTGGCTGAGCTGCGGCGTCTGCGACTATTCGGCGCCGCTGCTGGCCGATGCGAGCGCGTGGACCGCACAATCCGCGCAGGCTGCGTGGGCGGCGGTGCGCTCCGTGCTGCCGCCGGCGGACCGCGTCCACATCACCGGAATTCCGCGGCGGATCGACGGCGTCGCCAATCCACTGGCCTTGCTCGCGGCCACGCGCGATTCCATGCAGACCACTTATGGGCTCGCCATCGACGGCGACCCGGAAACCGTCCTCAAGCGCCTGTGCAGGCCATCCTTCGTCAAGGAATTCGGCAAGGACTGGCGCCGGCTCGAACGGCTCGGCGGCCTGGAGTTTGTCGAGGCCGAGACACCCGCCCTGGTCGAGCTCATCTTCGACGGTCTGGTCCGGATGCGGCTCAACCGCTTTCGCGAAATGGGCCGTTTCGACCTGCTGACGCAGGAGCCGGTTGTCGATTTCTATCGCAAGGCCGCCCTGCGGGGCCTGTCTGACGGATCGGTGCGGCTGTTCGGGCTGCGTGTTGGCGAGGCTCTGATCGCCGCTCAATATCTGGTCGTCCATCAAGGCACTGTTCACGCTTTGCTGATAGCGATAGACCAGAATGCGGTTCCCAACGTCTCACCTGGCCTTTTGATCATGGGCAGGCTGATAGGCTGGGCGCGCGAGCGGCGGTTCGATTATTTCGATCTGTCGGTCGGCAACCAGAGCTATAAGGGACATATGGGCGCCAAGGGTTCGGTGCTGGCCGAGCTTCGCCAGGGGGTTACGATGCGTGGCAGTGTCGCGGGCGCTGCCATCGAGTTCCGCAACCGGGCCGAGGCCTTCGTGCGCTCCAACCCAAGGCTGCTCAAGGCGGCCCAGGGACTGATGCGAGGCTTGCGGCGTTTGCGTGGGGGATCCTGATAGCGAGCCGCAATGACAGGAGAAGCATGTGGCAAGCTACGCGATGCGAACGACTCCGACAGCGGATTTGCCCGATGGCTCGCCTTCCCCGACTGTCGCCGGTGCTGCTGCAACCCAGCGCTTTACGGCCCGGCTGCACACCAGCTTCGACACGGTAAGGCTGCTATGGCTGCTCGTTGAGGCGCATGGCCTGTGTACTGGCCACCAGAGCCTTGCCTGGGTGGAAGGGATCGCCAAACGGCTGATGCCCAAGGGCGCCGACCTGCTCGTCGTCGAAGTCAACGACGCCGCCACCGGCGCGCCTGTCATGCTGTTGCCGCTGATGCGGCGCCGGGCACTCGGCCACACTGTGATCGAATGGCTGAGCTGCGGCGTATGCGATTATTCGGCACCGCTGCTGGCGGACAAGAGACAATGGACCACGCAAGGTGCCGACGCAGCCTGGGCCACCATCCGCTCGGTGTTGCCGCCGGCGGACCGCATCCACATCGCGGGCATCCCGCAGCAGATCCACGGCGTCGCCAATCCGCTGGCGCTGCTTTGGGTGGCGCGCGACTCGATCCAGATCGCCTCGGGCCTCGTCCTTCACGGCGAACCGGAGACGCTGATCAAGCGCATCTGCAAATCGTCCTTCGCCAAGAATTTCCACAAGCATTGCCGCCGTTTCGAACAAATGGGCGGGCTCGCCCTGGTCGAGGCCGACACGCCGACGCTGACGCAGGAACTCTTCGACAAGCTCCTCGAACTGCGGTTGAAAAGGTTTCGCGAGCTCGGCCGTTTCGACCTCCTGACCCAGGCGCCGGTCGTCGACTTCTACCGCGACGCGGCCATGCGGGGCCTGACCGACGGATCAGTGCGAGTCTTCGGGCTGCGTGTCGGTCAAGACTATCTCGCCGTCATGTACGTGCTGATCATGAAGGGCACCATGCACGCCCTTCTGCTCGGGATCGATCAGGACGCGGTCGCCAACGCTGCGCCGGGCCTGACGATGATCGGCAAGCTGATGATGTGGGGACGTGCGCGAGGGCTCGACTATTTCGACCTGTCGGTCGGCGGCCAAGGCTATAAGCAGCATATCGGCGCGTCGAGTTCGGTGCTGGCCGAGCTATGCGTGCCGATTACGCTGCGGGGCAGGGGCTCGACGGCCTTTATCAGGCTGCGCGGGAAGACCGAGCTTTTCATCCGCTCCCGGCCAGGGCTGTTCAAGGCCGTGCAGGGCGTGATGCGCCGTTTGCGGCGGTTGAAGGACTGAAGCCAGTTCACAGCGACTCGGTATCGAAAAGCAGCATCGCCGCGAGATCGTCATCGCCGGCGAGTTTGCGCCTGTCCACGGCGCAGGCCCGGCCGATCTCGCTGGCAAAGGCGCTGCGGATGGCCTCCAGGCTGTCGAAATAAAGCGTCGCCACGATGTAGGGCACCTCGCCCTGCAGGACATTCACGATCGGCCGCCGGCTGATCTCGTAGCGTTGCAGGCCGGGAAGCTGCTTGGCCAGCGGCACGTGGATGTCGAAATAATGCCGGTCGAAGGCAGCCGGATCGGCGGGGGTTTTGTAGATGACAAGCATCTTGGCCATTGTGGTGCTCCCATTGTCTGGCGTGATCGGCGACGCGATGTTCATCGCCGCCGCACCAATGTCGTTCCATGAGAACGGATTTCGACAGCGGTCTCATGTTTTGATTCAGGCCGAGGCCCAAACCTCTTCAAAAGCCTGGCAGAATTTGACTGAGCTGCGCGAAATTGACAGGACCGTGCGTCTCCGTCATCCTTGAGGCCAGTCGCCGGGCCGCGGGAGCGGCCGTGTTGCGTGTCAGGGAGACCGAGGGCAGCGTCATGTTCAGTCCCGTCATCGGCCAGAATGCCAAGCGCGCGGCAGTGCGCAAGGCGCTCGACCGCCACAAGGTCTACATCACCGCGCAAAGCTTTTCAGACGGCGCCTACCGGGCGCGCGTGCTGGTCGATGGCGAGGCCTATTGGGTGGATGAGTTCCGCCTCGCCCAGCTGCAGCAGGGCCTGTCGCCGGCCGAGCTCGAGCTGACGCCGGCTGCTGACGATTGAGGCCAAGTGAACAATCGCGAATGGTGCAAACGTAGCGCCCTACGGCGCCCCCCTCTGTCCTGCCGGACATCTCCCCCACAAGGGGGGAGATTGGCAAATTCGCCGACCGCGCTACCCCTTCAACGTTCGACATTCGCGATGGCGGGCGTGAAGTTCGATCTCCCCCCTAGAGGGGGAGATGTCCGGCAGGACAGAGGGGGGTGTGACGGAACGCGGCGCTGGCATTTGGCTGCCGTACTTCGCTCCATGCCATGACCACGCCTCCGAAACTCAAAACCTATCGCGCCAAGCGCGAGTTCACCAAAACGCCGGAGCCCGCCGGCGGACTGATCACCGCTGACGGCAGCCGCTTTGTCGTCCACAAGCATCATGCCACCGCTGACCATTACGATCTCAGGCTCCAGGTCGGCGATGTGCTGAAGAGCTGGGCGGTGCCGCGCGGGCCCTCGCTCAACCCGGCCGATAAAAGGCTGGCGGTCGAGACCGAGGACCATCCGCTCGAATATATCGACTTCGAGGGCGTCATCCCCGAGGGCGAGTATGGCGGCGGGCCGATGATCGTCTGGGATGCCGGCACCTGGGCGCCGATGGATGATGTCGAGAAGAGCCTCGGGACAGGCGCCTTCAAGTTCCGGCTGGCCGGCGAAAAGCTCAATGGCGGCTGGATGCTGACCAGGCTGAAGCTCAAACCCGGCGAGGATGAGAACAAGAAAAACTGGCTGCTGTTCAAAGAGCGCGACCTTGCCTCCGATACCGCACTCGACATCCTGGAAGCGCGGCCGGAAAGCGTGAAATCCGGATTGCGCATCGAGGAACTGGCGGCGTCCGCGAAACCGGCGGCCAGATCCGCGCCCAAGCCCGGGTCGCTGAAGCCGGGCACGCTGCCCGGCGCGGTCAAGGCGCGGGCGCTGAGCCGCATCGAGCCGCAATTGGCGACACAGGTGCCGAAGCCGCCGGGCGGCGAAAGCCTTGCCGAGAACACAAACGAGCTCTGGCTGCACGAGATCAAGTTCGACGGCTATCGCACCATGGCGCATCTCACAGACGGAGCGGTGAGATTGATGACCCGCGCGGGCATCGATTGGACGAAGCGCTATGGCGATCTTCCGCATGCCTTTGCCAAACTGCCGTGCCGTGAGGCCATCATCGACGGCGAGATCGTCGTGCTCGATGGCCGAGGTATCAGCCGCTTCGCGCTGCTGCAGGATGCGCTGGCCGAGGGCGCCGGCAGCAAGCTGCATTTCTATGCCTTCGATCTCCTGCATCTCGACGGTTGGGACCTGACGAAGGCGCCGCTCCTTCGGCGCAAGGCGTTGCTGGCCGAATTGCTTGGCGGGCTGGGCGCCAACTCCGCCATCCAGTTCTCCGACCATGTCGAAGGTTCGGGGCAGGGGCTATACGACCAGGCTTCGGAGCTCGGGCTGGAAGGCGTGGTCTCCAAGCGGGCGACCGCGACCTATCAGAGCGGCCGCACCAAGAGCTGGACCAAGACCAAGGCGCGGCAGACCGGCGATTTCGTCATCGCCGGCTTCACCATATCCGACGCGGCCGAGGGGCTCGCCGCGCTTGGCCTTGCCGAGTTCGAGGACGGAGAGCTGCATTATCGCGGCAAGGTCGGTACCGGTTTCGATGCCGAAACCGCCGCCGACCTGCTCGCCCGGCTGGAGACGCTGACATTGGGCGCGACCGCGCCGGAAGGCGTGCCGCGCGAGATCATGCGCGAGATGAACTGGGTGAAGCCGTTGTTCTCGGCCCACATCCACTATGCCAACCGCACATCAGACAATGCGCTGCGCCACGCGGTGTTCCGGGGCCTGCGCGATGTCGGCCTGTCGACGCCGGTTTCGGCCAAGCGCAAAAGGCTGATCTCGGAGGCGGACCTCGCCACCATCTGGGTCACCAACCCGACCCGGCGGCTGTTCGGCAAGACCGGGCCGACCAAGCTCGACATCGCCGTCTACTACGCGCTGGTCGGCGACTTCATGCTGCCGCATATTCTCGGCCGCCCGGTGTCGCTGGTGCGCTGCCCGACCGGCCTGCCCAAGGACTGTTTCTTCCAGCGCCACGCCTTCACCGGTATGCCGCCTTCGGTGGCGACGTTCGAGGCGACCAATTCCGAGGGCGAGACGAAATCCTACCTCTCGGTCGAAGGCGCCAAGGGCTACCTCGCGCTGGCGCAGTTCGGCGTCGTCGAGTTCCACACCTGGGGCACGCATCGCACCAATCTCGACAGACCCGACCAGATCGTCTTCGACCTCGACCCGGGCGAGGGGATTTCTTGGCGCGAGGTGGTCGAGGCCGCCGTCCACATCAAGGGCGAACTGGAGCGGCTGGGACTGGTGCCCTTCGCCAAGACGTCGGGCGGCAACGGCATCCACATCACGGTTCCGGTGACACGCAAGCAGAACTGGAAGAAGCTGCACCAGGCAACCAGCGCCATCTCAACCTATCTGGCGGCGACTGCGCCCGACACTTTCACCACCACCATGGGCAAGGAGAACCGCAAGAAGCGCATCTTCATCGACTATCACCGCAACGCGCGCGGCCACACCTCGGCGGCCCCCTATTCGCTGCGCGCGCGCACCAACCTGCCGGCCTCGACGCCGGTGAGCTGGGGCGACCTGGAGACGATCGATGCGCCGCAGGACCTGAACTATTCGTCGCTGCCGGGGTTGTTGGAAACGTCGGGAGATCCTTGGGCGGAGATCGAGGAGTTCGCGCGGGATTTGCCGGTGTTCCAGCCGGTAAGGTAGTGCTGCTAGCTAGGAGCGCAGGTCAGAAGCGTCGCGATCCTTCACGCCCCCCTCTGGCCTGCCGGCCATCTCCCCCGCAAGGAGGGAGATCGGCAGCGTCGCCGGTAGTGCCAGTTTTTCAATGTTGGAGATTGGCGAAGGCATTCGCGACATCCAATCTCCCCCCTTGCGGGGGAGATGCCCGGCAGGGCAGAGGGGGTGCTGTCCCTCCAGCAGAGCATGGTTTCGCCCAGTCCATCGACGGTTCCGACAATTTGAATTATTCTCTCCCCAACGACCTCAAAGACGTCCCGGAAGATTTCGTCAGGGATTTGCCGGTATCGTGCGGGGTCGGTGTAGGATTTCCACGGCGCCAACCGTCCTTCGGACGGAAAGCGCTGCAGTTCTTTGTCAGTGCATGGCCGCGTAGGAGTGTATCATGGCGCCCAGGGCAAGTTGGAAGGGTTATCTCAAGCTCAGTCTGGTGAGCTGTCCGGTGCGGCTGTATCCCGCCACCAGCGCCAGCGAGCGCATCTCGTTCAATCAGCTGCACAAGAAGACCCACAACCGCATCAACATGAAGCCGGTCGATCCGGAACTCGGGCTCGTCGAGCGCTCGGACCTGGTCAAGGGTTACGAGTACGAGGACAAGCAGTACATCATCATCGACGATACCGACCTCGATGCGGTGAGGATCGAATCCAATCATACGATGAACATCGAGGCCTTTGTCGACGAGGATGAGGTCGACGTCATCTACCAGGACGCGCCGTACTATATGGCGCCCGATGGCGCGATGGCGGAGGAAACCTTCGCCGTGCTGCGCGAAGCCATGCGCAAGTCCGGCAAGCTCGCCATCGCGCGGTTGGTTCTGTCCAGCCGCGAGCGGGTGGTGACGATCGGCGCGCGCGAGAACGGCATGTTCGTGTGCACGTTGAGGAACCCGAACGAAGTGCGCGGCACGGCTGAATATTTCGGCAATATCCCGGAGGGCAAACCCGACCCGGAAATGCTCGACCTCGCCGAAGCGCTGATCAAGCAGAAGGAAACCACCTTCGATCCGAAGAATTACGAGGACCGCTACGAGATCGCCCTGATGGGCATGATCCGCGAGAAGCTCAAAGGGCACAAGCCGATCATCGCGGCCGCCCCTGAACGCGGCAATGTCATCAACCTGATGGATGCGCTGAAGGCCAGCCTTTCGCAGTCGAAGCCGCCGGCCAAGTCGAAGAGCAAGGCCGATGAAGTCGCCAAGCCGGCCGCCAAGAAGGCGGCAGCGGGCGGTGCGGCTGAAAATCCGCTGAAGGCCAATCTGCTGAAGGCGGTCGGCAAGAGCAAGAAATGACGGCACCAGCCGTTTCGGTTCCAGGCGCCGTCTTCGGCACGATCGGCGCGCTGGCGGCGTTTCCGCTCAGGCTCGCCGCGCGCGAGGTCGAGCGCCGGCACGGCCAACTCAGGCGTGGCATCACCCGGCGCACCACGCATGTCGTGTTTGGCCGCACATTTCTTGCCAGGGCCGGATTGACGAAAGGCGGCGATGCCGAGATCGAGCGCCGTGTCGCCGCCGAGCGCGTGGCTGGGCGAACGCTGATCAGCGAAAACGGCTTTCTGCGCCTGCTCGGGCTGATGACGGCGCCGGAGACGTCCTCGTTGTCCAGGCAATCGCTGATCGAGCAATCGCGGCTGTCCGGCGCCGATCTTGACCTGCTCTCGCTGTTCGATGCCTTCGAGCATGACGCGGAACCCTATTCCTTTCGCGACCTGATCCTGGCGCGCAAATATGCCGGGCTGGTGGCCGGCGGCGCGGCCTGGGGCGCGATCGCGCGCTCCGTGCACCGCTCCGGCCCGGTCGCCTCGCTGACCGCCAAGTCGCTCAATGTCGGCTCGCAGCACGGCCGGCCCGACGCCATCTATCTCGAAGGCGGCCAGAGCGAACTCGACGGGCAGTTGCTGTTCGATCTCGGCGCTGCCGCCAGTGGCGACGACACGCTGGAGGAACTGTTTTCCGAGGCCGAGGCGGCGGAGGAGGGCGGCGACCATGACGGGGCCGCCATACTATACCAGCGCTGCCTCGCCATCGACCCGACCGATGCCATTGCCGCCTTCAACCGCGCCAACTGCCTGCGCGCCGGCGGCCACGCGGCGGAGGCCGCGCATGATTACGCCCGCGCCATAAAACTCGACCCGGCCTTCGTCGAAGCCTGGTTCAACCTCGCCGGGCTGATGAGCGAGCAGGGCCGCGAGGCCTCGGCGCGAAGGCATTTGCAGAAGGCCATCGCGCTCGACAAGAATTATGCCGATCCGGTGTTCAACCTCGCCCGGCTCGAATTCGACGCCGGCAATCTGCCGGAGGCACGCCGGCTGTGGGTGCGCTATCTTGAGCTTGATGCGGTGTCGGAATGGGCTGGGGTGGCGGCCAAGGGCGTGCAGTTCGTGGATATGCAGCTGGCGCGGACGGCGGGGTGATCATGATTGGCGAAGGCCGCGATAACAGCCGATCTTCCCCCTTGTGGGGGAGATGTCCGGCAGGACAGAGAGGGACGCTGTCCCGCCGACGGATCGGCTCATGGCAGACCGTCTCGCCTTGGGGAAATTTGAAAGGCCGGCATTCCTTGGCGCCCCCCTCTGCCCTGCCGGGCATCTCCCCCACAAGGGGGGAGATTGGCAGCGTCGCCGTCGCGCTTGACCCCACCCCATGACCAGCTTCCTCTTCGACGGCGACGACACCGCCCCCATCACCATCCTGCTCGCTCATGGCGCCGGCGCGTCGATGGACTCTCCTTCCATGACCGCCACCGCCAAGGCTCTTGCCGCCGCCGGCTTCCAGGTCGCGCGCTTCGAGTTTCACTATATGGCGGCCCGCCGCTACGGCCATCGCAAGCCGCCACCGCGAGCTGAGACGGTCAACCCGGAATACATCAAGGCGATCGCCGATCTTCGCGCCAGGGGTGTGACTGGGCCGCTGATCATCGGCGGCAAGTCGATGGGCGGGCGGGTCGCCTCGATGGTCGCCGACGAGATGTTCGCCAAGGGCGAGATCGCTGGGCTGGTCTGCCTCGGCTATCCCTTCCATCCGCCTGGCAAGGCCGAGCAGTTGCGCACCAAGCATCTCATCGGGCTGAAGACGCCGACGCTGATCTTCCAGGGCACGCGCGACGAGTTCGGCACGCCGGACGAGGTGGCGGGCTATGAGCTTTCCGACAGCATCGAGGTCGTCTGGCTGGAGGATGGCGACCACGATCTGAAGCCGCGCAAGAGCATTTCGGGGTTTTCGACGGCCGATCATTTGAAGACGCTGGCGGAGACGGTGAGGGATTGGGTCGGCAGGATCGCCTCCTGACCCGCCAATGAAGATCGCCACCTTCAACATCAACAACATCAACAGCCGGCTCGAAAACCTGCTGGCGTGGCTGGCTGCCGCCAGACCCGATGTCGTCTGCCTGCAGGAGCTCAAGGCGCGCGACATGCAGTTTCCGCGCACCGCGCTTGCAGATGCCGGCTATGGCGCCGTGTGGAAGGGCGAGCCGACCTGGAACGGTGTGGCCATCCTGGCGCGGGGCGCCGAGCCGGTGCTGACCCGCGATGCCTTGCCGCGCGACGATGGGGACAAGCAGAGCCGCTACATCGAAGCGGCGGTGAACGGCATCGTCATTGCCTGCCTCTACGCGCCGAACGGCAATCCGCGGCCGGGGCCGAAATTCCAGTACAAACTCGCCTGGCACGAGCGGCTCAACGCACATGCCGAACAACTCATCGACACCGGCCTGCCTGTGGTGCTGGCCGGCGACTACAACATCGTGCCCGAGCCGCGCGACATCTACGCCACCCGCTCCTATGACGACAACGCGCTGGTGCAGCCGGAGAGCCGGGCTGCCTTTGCCGCACTTCTCGAGCAAGGCTGGATCGATGCGTTGCGCAAGAAGCACCCGAATGAGACGCTCTATACGTTCTGGGATTACCGGCGGAACCGCTGGCCGCGCGATGCGGGCCTGCGGCTGGATCACATCCTTTTGTCGAAGACACTGGCGCGCCGGTTGAAAGGGGCCGGCATCGACCGCGACGTGCGCGGCGAGGATGGCGCCAGCGACCACGCGCCGGTCTGGGTGGAGTTGAGGTGAAGCACGCGCCTTGCGGCATGACCACGCCGTCACTGCCGGCACCCATCTGTGCAGCGGCGGTGTCGCGAGCTAGGTTGCTTACTCTTGCAGCCGGGTTGTCCATGAACATCGACAGCAATCGCCGACCGAAGCGTATCTGCCATGCATAATTTCGGCCTCGTCGAAATCATGCTCTCGGCCGCTGCCATCATCGCGGTCGCGGCAAGCGTCGTCTGGGTGTTGCGGCAAGCGCGGTCCCGTCGCCGCACGGCTCGCCGGGCCGATCCGGCCAACGATTATGCCTTGCGCGGCGATTGGGGGCGCAGCACCGGCACCGTCAACTATTCGTCCTTTGTCTATTTCGATGTCGACCGCGACGGTAAATATGGTGTGGGCGACCGGCCGATGGCCGGTATCATGGTGCGGCTGTTCAACGAGCAGGGTGGCTTTGTGGCTTCCGCCAGGACAAACAACGTTGGTTTTGCCAATTTTGCCATGTCGACATCTTCGGCCAATGCCGCGATCCGCTTACCCGGCACCTACGGGTTCTCGGTTTCGGTGCCACCGGGATGGCGGTCGCCCAGTGCCAACGTGACGCAATCGCAGCGTTTCTGGCTGGAACCGGGCTCGCCCACCGGTCTGGTGTCGCAGGACCTGCCGAGGCCGGTCGGCCTGGCGCCGCCGCGCAGCCTGGCCGGCAGGATGGCGGCGGACGGCGCCGCGACACTGTCGGTGATGGCGAGCGGGCAAGAGCTGGAGAGGCGGGCGCTGGCGCCGGACACGGCCTTCCGGCTCGAGCTTGCCGATGAGGCCGACGCGGTGGTGATCGCCGGCGGCGGCCTCGACCGGCAGCTCGCGCTTTCGCCCTATCCGACCGATCTCGGGCTGATGTCGCCGCAAACGCTGGCTGGCAAGCCGGCGTTGCGCACGATCGGCTTCGACGACGTCACCGGGCGAGGCTTCCGCAAAATCCCATGCGGCCATGCCGCGCTGCAATGGCGCAACCTGAACGCCATGGCGCAGGACCACACCAAGGGCAGCGAAGGCTATGTCAACGGCAATGTCTCGGGCGACCACGTGGCTTATACCAGCAGTGGCTACCCGGCCGAGTTTTGGAGCGAGACGCCGTTCGGTTTCCACTCCGTGCTTTTGAGCGCTGCATGGCTAAAGTCGGAAGGGGAGATGGCGCTGATCGAGTGTTGGCTGGGTGAGCAACTGGTGGCCAGCGATGCGCTGGCGCTATCGGCGCTTTCACCGCTGCACTACGCCCCGATGCTCAAAGAAATAACCCGTGTCCGTCTTTCAACGAAACACCATTGGCAGATGGTGCTGGACGATTTGGTGCTGACGCGCTGAACTATTGCGGGCTCGGGTTCGAGGTCACGGCCGTGCCGTTGGTCCCGGCCGTGATCAGTTTCAAATTGCCTCTCTTGACCAGAGCAGGTCGCGCGTAGGTCTTCTTCATGGTTCCGTCTCCCCAATATTTCGCCACAAAAAATCAGATGCGTTCCTAAGTCACCGCCCGGAACCACCACGCCGCCGTTGACCGAAGCGGTGATCGACTTCAAATTGCCTTCTTGACCAGAGCAGGCCGCTCATAATCTTCTACAAGGCTTGTGCTCTCCAGAATATCCCCTTTGGAAGTGTGCCACATCGTCGGCTGGTGTCAATCACGCTCGCCTGAAGGCCGCCGCCGCGGGGCTTCCCACTATTTTTGCGATGTATTGATGTCGCTGATAACCTGGCTCGAAGGGACGGGCGGAGGGTGCGATGAACAGACTTGCTGACAGGGTGCTGGCGTTTCTGCTGGCCGCGGTTGCCATCGGCTGCCTGGCGCGGATCTATCCGCTCGTCGCTACCCTCGCCTGGGGTCGGGCCTCCGTTTCGCAGGATGCGGCCTCCCTGCGGCTTCTGGTTTTCTCCGTGGCGGCACTTGCCTGCCTTGTCGGCGCGTTGCTGTTCTGGGCCGGTCTTTTGCCAGGCCGGCCGGCGCACCTTGCCAGCGCGCCTCTGTTCGGCCGAACGGCGGAGGTGCGGGAGACCGGCAGGCCTGGCCTTCGCAAGGTCTTTTTTGCCTTGCCATTGGTTGTGCTGGCGGCGCTCGCTGTTGACCGGCTCGGCCCGTGGCATGATGGCGGCGGCGAGGTGGCCAGCGAGCCCAAGGCGGACGAACCCAAGCCTGATGAACCGAAGAGCCAGGATGTCGCCAGCACGCCGCCAGCCGTGGAACCGGCACCTCCGGCTCCACCACCGGTAGCCGCCAACCCGCCGTCGACACCGGTGCCGCCCGCTCCGCCGCAGATGCCTGCCGCGCCGCCGCCGGAGGTCGCGGTCACTCCGCCGCCCACGGTGGCGCCGTTGCCGCCACCGCCGCCCGCGGCCCCAACCCAGCCCGACGGCCATCGCGACGCGGTCGTCTGGCTGGCGGTCGCGCCTGACGGCCAATCGATCTTGAGCGCCAGCACCGACCACGTCATCAAGCTGTGGGATGTTGGCGGCAAGCACTTGATCCGCAATCTCGGCGTCCACAAGGACATGGCTCGGACAGCGCTCTACATGCCCGACGGCACCAGCGCGCTAACGGCCGGCGACGACGGCGAGATCGTGCTGAGAAAACTCGCCGATGGTGCCGTGCTGCATGTCTTCCAGTCCGGCCAGAATGGCGGCGTCAACAAGCTGGCGATCAGCCCGGACGGCAAGCACGCCGTCAGCGGCCACGACACCGGCAACGTCATCGTCTGGGATCTCGTCAACAATTCCGTGCTGCATGTGCTGCCCGGGCACGACTGGTCGATCAGCGCGGTCGCCGTCTCGCCCGACGGCAAGCAGGCGCTCAGCGGCAGCATCGACGGCACGCTCAAGCTCTGGGACATCGACAGCGGCAAGCAATTGCGCAGCTGGCACGGCCACGAGCAGGGCACCTACGGCGCCGTGTTTACCGCCGACGGACATCATCTGATCACCGGCAGCGGCGATCTGACGATCAAGGTCTGGGATCTCGACAGCGACCGCGAGGTGAAGCGGTTCGAGGGTCACGAGGGCACCGTCTACACGTTGACGCTGTCGACCGACGGCAAGCGCCTGCTGTCGGGCTCGCTCGACGGCACGGCTAGGCTGTGGGATATGGAAACCGGCAACCAGATCGCCATGTTCGACAGCCAGACCGGCCCGATCTACGCGGTGGCATCTGCTCCCGACGGCACGGTGCTGACCGGCGGCTACGACCGCACCATCAGGGATTGGCCGGCCGCTGGTGGCGACGGCGTGGTGCTGTTTGCGGGGGCGCCGGGGTGAGAGTGGGACGGGCTATGGGGCCATAATCGTAGCCGTGCGGCCTCACCACAGGGGCGTGTTCATCCATCCATTTGCGAACGGAAATGGGCGCCATGCCCTTCATCCTGGCCGATGCCATGCTTGAGAAACTGTACCGCGTCGATCCCATCGATTGGGCCTCTGCGGCGGATCTAAATGAGCGAAAGGCGGGCGGCCAGTATCTAGGCATTTGAGGCAGCCGCCCAGCACGATATCTACCTATTGCTGGCTTTTGCCGGGCTGGCAGGAAAGTCGTGATCGCGTCCCATGTCCCACTCGTTTGCCATGGCCGACGCGGACGGGGGGCGCATTGTTGGGATGGCTCGGGCGTCCGCGTCAACCAGGGCGGCTCGTACCGCCGCAACTGCAACATGACACATTGCGGGGCGCTCGAAACTTCCGCGAAAGCGGAATAGGCAGGAGCTGCGGTGCGGATTCGGCGCTCTGCTTCGCGGGGCAATGGCGCGAAACAGTTTTTCTTATCCGCTGCGTTCGGGCCATGAGACCAAGCAGGACTATCTGGGCTTCGGCGCGTGGACGTCTGTTGGCCGGTTCCTGATCCATGGCGACGCCAGCAATCGTTCGGCGGCGGAAAGCGACGCAAGCCCTGGCTTCTTCGTCGGCAAGGTCAACTGCAAGTTCTGAGACGACAAGCCGGCCATGCCCTCATCGGTTCGCCCCTCGGTCGGCCGCTTGGATCGATCGGGCTGGCACGGAAGAGAGACCATGTTGATTGGACGGCTGCTCGCCAAGATAGAGCGCCCCGCCCAGAATGAGGAAGACAATCGCCACCGCCACCAATCCGACCGTCAATACGGCAATCGCCGTACCTGGACCGTGGCCTGTGTTGATGATGATGGACCGATGGGGCACCGCTCGTTCCTCCGAGATGAGGCAGGTCAGGAGACCTCGCGGCAAAACGGCGGCAAGGGCCAGATGTTCCCGGAGCAGGGCCTTATTCGGCCGTTTGCGTTTCCCTGTAGGACCAAGGTCTTAGCGGCCGAACGCAAAGGTCCGAGGGGCCCTGTTCGGTTCCGGCAATGTCCATTGGACGTTCCGTTATTTTAGTCAAACGACATATAATGGCGCGGCGCTGCCGGAGGTAGGAAAGCGTCAAAAAAATAGCCGACGAAGCTTTTTTACCGGCACTCGCGAGGCGAAAAACAAGGTCGTCGAGAAGCGGCAAATTCACCAACGGCTGATCGGATCAAGTCACGGCTCACGTCTCGTCGAACCCTCCCTCCCGGTTCAAATCACGCCTGATCGCGGCTTCTTCGTCGTCGTCGGGGAGGGCGTCGTCACTGTCCTGGTAGGCGTTGTCGTCGTCTTCCTCGGGCAGTTCGCCCTCTTTCTCCGTTCCGTAGCGCATGTCGCCATTTTCCGGCACTGAGTCAGGCAGGATCTGGCCGCCCTTGACCGCGTCCCAGTCCTGCTGCTCGATGGTCGGGCCACCGGCCTCGGGACCGTCTTCTTCCATGTCGGTGCGTGGTTTTTCGCGCGGTGCCATGCCGGCCTCCAACCCTTGAAAGGACTGGAAACGAAACTCGGGGTGCGTGCATTTGTTCCCGCCTGATCGCGGTAGGGGTTGCGCCTAATGACCGCCGAAGGCTTGCGCGTCAGCCCAGCCACCACCAGAGCGCTGCGACCACCGCCACGATCGCCGCGATCGTCAGCCCCAGCACGATATAGGAGCCCTTGACGATATCGCGGATGATCTTCTTGATCGTCTCGCGGTCATTGAGGTTGGGGAACGGCTCGTTGGGCAGCGCCACGCCGAGGAATTCGCAAAGCGGAGCCCAGCCTTCGTCACCTTGTAGACCAGCAGCTTCTGCGGCGGCACCGCTGCCATGACCTCCTCGACATAGGCGTTGTAGCGCGCCACAGCCTTGGTACGGTCCTCCATTACACCGTTCAGCGTGCGACCCCACACCAGTTTCCTCGACATATCGCCGAATTTCCGGCCGAACGGCGTCAGCCACTCCAGGATCTTGAACTGCCAGACATTCTCGGTGAAGTAGATTGTGTCGATCGTGCTCTCGTACCAGGCTTCGGCGCCGCGCGGGTGGAGCGTCAGCAGTACCTTGGCATCGGGGTAGGCAACCATCAGTTCCTTCCACACGCAGCAGCCGGGATTGTCCACGGTGGCTGTATAGTTGGCGAACACACGGTTCCAGTCGTGCTGGCTGCCGGGCGCACTGTTGGCCACTTTGCGCCAGAAATCGAGATGACCTTTGTTGGCCTTGTTCAGGATTACTTCCTGCATGTGGTAGGAAGGCAGGCCGAGCCTATTGAGCGCGGCAAAGGTCGACCACGTGCCAGTGCGGCCGAAGCCGGCCCCGATCAGTTTGAGCGTCATTTCCCCATCCCTCGGACTTGTTTTCTCCATTACCCCGGTCCGTGAGCATTAAATTGCTCCCGACCAAGGCGGTCGCGCAACAAATTTCGCAAGCTGTCCCGGATCGGGCGATCACATAGTTGCGAAGTCGCTAAAATAATGAAACGTTGTGCGCGGGCAATGGGAATTCAGGCAGGGGAGTCGTTTGAACCGGGGCGGTTCGGGCGATTTTGGGATCGATGTATTTTGGACATTTTCTCGTAGGGATGTCAGTTACGACCGTCGTCATCGCGGTCTGGACCTATCTGGCCACCGGTTCTTTCTGGGAGGCGCTCGCCTGGACGGTCGTGACATTGCTTGTCCTGCAGGTTGGATACTTCATGCTCGTCGTGCGGCTGATCTACAGGCGCGCGCATCATGCCGCGACAAGCGAGGATACGGTGAACGTTGTTCCGCCGCTGCATCGGGATGGTGTTTGGTTCTGAAGGCTGACATCCGGGATCGATGATGTCCGGGTGGATCAGGAGTGCTTTTCGCTACCGGCCCTTCCATTCGCGGGTGCGCAGGGCAAGCCGGCAAAGGGCGCTATCAGCGCGATAACGACGAATGTCAGCCACGCCGCTCGATTGCTGGAACCAAGGTGCCAGAGCCGGCGTTTTCCTGATGTGACCGGTGAGGCTGCCACCTCCGCCGGCGCCGTTAAGGGCTCGCCCTGCTCCCGGCAGGGCGGGCCTTTTTCGTGCGCGGCGGAGGGGTATCCGGGAACGACGCGGCGCGCTCCACGTTAGCTGTTGCTAAGGCAATGGGCAGACCAGATTGAATTCACTCCGTAAAAAAGTACGGCCCCGTGCTTCACGGGGAAAGTGTTTTTGAATATATTTTTAACGAAAAATGGAATCTATGAAAATAACTCTGAGTTTTTGTCTGTATGACTCATACATGATCACGATGTTGTTAACGGCAGGAATTCTCATCAGTTTGCCTGAGTGGCGCGTTTATTCCAAAAATAGAGATGGAACCTCGCGACGGTGGCAGAGTTTTCCTGCAGGGCGGGTTTGAGATAGCCAACCATGGAGGTTGTTATGAAACATTATCTTGCTACGAGTGCGGCTGCCGCGATCGTCCTGATGGGTGGTATTGGCACGGCCTTGGCGGAAACCGTCGTCTTGCAGCCACAGGATGAGACAGTCGTCCGCGAATACGTGAAGAAGGAGCCGCTGGCGTCGGTGAACCTTTTGGGCGTCGAGCTCAAGCTCGGCTCGCCTGTGCCGGACAGGGTTGAGTTGCGCGAGGTACCCAACGTCAGGTACCGCGTCGCCGTAATCAACGACCAGACCGTCCTGGTCGACCCCGACACGCGCGAAATCGTCGAAGTGCTGCACTGATCCGTGGCTTGGCCATGAAAGAGGGTGCGACACCGACCAATTGACACCAGCCCAACTCTTGGGAAAAGCCCGCCGCGGCTTCGTGGCGGGCTTTCTTTTGAAGCGAGCCTATTCGGCGGCGAGCTTGTCCTGCGTCTTCGTGTCGAAATCGCTGGCGTCATGGCGCTCGTGCAACTGCAGAGCCGGTTCGCCGAAGGCGCGATTGACCATGCGGCCGCGCCTGACCGCCGGGCGCTCGTCGATCGCCTTCGCCCAGCGCTGCACGTGCTTGTATTCGTGGACCGAGAGGAATTCGGCGGAATCATTGTACATGCGGCCAAGCGCCAGCCCGCCATACCAGGGCCAAACCGCCATGTCGGCGATCGAGTAATCCTTGCCGCCGAGATATTCCGTTTCGGCCAGCCGGCGGTCGAGCACGTCCATCTGGCGCTTCACCTCCATCGAGAAACGGTCGATGGCGTATTCGAATTTTTCCGGCGCATAGGCGTAGAAATGGCCGAAGCCGCCGCCCAGATACGGCGCCGAGCCCATCTGCCAGAACAGCCAGGACAGCACCTCCGCCCGCGCTGGCTGTTCGGTGGGCAGGAATTCGCCGAACTTTTCGGCGAGATAGACAAGGATCGAACCGGATTCGAAGACGCGCACTGGCGTGGCGCCGCTGCGATCCATCAAGGCCGGAATTTTGGAGTTGGGGTTGACCTCGACGAAACCGCTGCCGAACTGGTCGCCATCGTTGATGCGGATCAGCCATGCATCGTATTCGGCGCCTTCGTGGCCGCGCGCCAGAAGCTCCTCCAGCATGACAGTCACCTTGACGCCGTTCGGCGTCGCCAGCGAATAAAGCTGCAGCGGGTGCTTGCCGACGGGCAGTTCCTTGTCATGCGTCGGTCCGGCGATCGGTCGGTTTATGCTGGCGAAGGCGCCGCCGCTCGGCTTGTTCCAGGTCCATACTTTCGGCGGGGTATAGTCGGTCATGTCGGGCCTCGGGCGTGGGAGGTTGTGAAAGGATGGGCAGGTCCGTTTACAACTAGGGCTGCCAACGACGAAGTTCAACTTGCGTTGAACTAATGTCGATGTCGGTGATGCGCTTCCCGTTCCTACGGAGAGGGGAAGCGCCACCGCTCCACCCCTTGCACCATCCCCTCCAAGGCATACCTATAGAATAAGCCGCCAGGGCATTCGCATCGCAGGACAAAATCATGACCGCCAATCCCAATCCGCGCTCCGTCGTTGCCGTGCGCGCCACCGTTCCGGAAGACGCCTTCACGGCGGGCGCGCTGGGCACGCTCAGGGAAGGCAGCGGCGTCGTCATCCGCGACGATGGGCTGGTGCTGACCATCGGCTATCTCATCACCGAGGCCGATGAGGTCTGGCTGACCACACATGACGGCCGTGTCGTCCCCGCGCATGCGCTGGCATACGACCAGGAATCGGGCTTCGGCCTGGTCCAGGCGCTGGCGCCGACCGGCCTACCGGCGGTGGCGCTGGGCGACGCCGGCAAGGCCAGGATCGGCGACGCGGTCGTGCTTGCCGACGGCATCGGCCGAGCCGTCGAGGCCAGGATCGTCACCAAGCAGGAATTCGCCGGCTATTGGGAGTATCTGCTCGACGAGGCGATCTTCATCGCGCCCGCGCATCCGTCCTGGGGCGGCGCGCCGCTGTTCGGCGCCGATGGTGCGTTGCTCGGCATCGGCTCGTTGCGCCTGCAGATGAGCCGCGCCGGCGAGGTCGCCGATATAAACATGATCGTGCCGATCGATCTTTTGCCGCCGATCCTCGACGATCTCTTGACGCGCGGCCAGGTGGCCAAGCCGCCGCGGCCCTGGCTTGGCGCCCTGTCGGCCGAAAGCGACGGCCAGGTGGTGGTGATGAGCGTGACCGAAGGCGGACCGGCCGCCAAGGCCGGCCTGCGCGAGGGCGACGTCATCTCCGAGGTTCGCGACGGCGCGGTCGACGGGCTCGCCGATTTCTATCGCAAGCTGTGGGACAGCGGCTCGGCTGGCGCCGAGATCCCGATGCGGGTGGTGCGCGACGGCCGCGAGACCTGGCTGCGCGTCAAATCCGCCGACCGCGGCAGTTTCCTGAAAAAGCCGCAGCTGCAGTAGGCCTTACGATTTCGGCCAGGCGATGCATCCAAGACTGCTCAAGACCTTCCTCGCGGTGGCGCGAACCCGCAACATCACGCGCGCCGCCGAGGCCGTCCATCTCGCACAGTCGAGCGTCAGCGACCAGGTCCAGTCGCTCGAGGCCGAGCTTGGCGCTGCCTTGTTCACGCGTTCGAAGGGCGGCCTGGAGCTGACCCCGGCGGGACTGGCGTTGAAGCCCGTCGCTGAAGAGCTGTTGCGGCTCGACGCAGAGGCGCGTGCGGCTGTGCAGGCGGCGGTCGGGCAGACGAGCGGGCAGGTGACCGTCGGTGCGCTGGAGACGATCGCCTCGGCTCGGCTGGCGCCGTGGCTGCCCGGGTTCCAGGCCCGCCACCCCGGCATCATCGTGCGGATGAAGGTGGCAGGCAGCGGCGCGCTGCTGCGCCAGCTGGAGGACGGCGATATCGATGTCGTCTTCTGCTTCGAGCCTCGCCATTTCGCGAAGGACACTTCCGATCAGCGTTTCGCCAGGCGCACGATAATGGCCGAACCGCTGGTACTGGTCGCGGCTCCGGGGCAGGGCACCGCTCCAGGCGACATTGCCGCGCTCGCCAAACTGCGGTTCGTGGCGACCGAGCCCGGATGCATCTACCGGCACATGGTCGACACTGCCTTTGTCGAGGCCGGTGTCGATGCGCCAGAAATTGCCGCCGAAGTCGGCAGCATCGGCGTCATTGCGCGGTTGGTGGCCGCCGGCGCGGGTTTCGGCCTCGTTCCACGCATTGCTGTCAGCGATGCGATCGCACGTGGCGACATCGTCGAACTGCCATGGCCCGGTTCGGCGCGGGCGGCGCCGCTGACGATGATCTGGCGACGCCGGCGCGTCCAGCCGGCGGCGCTCCGGCAATTGCTTGCCGCCGCTCGCGATACGCTTGTGCCAACTGAGCGTTCAGGAGCTGAATCGACGAAACACTCCAATGCCTTGTTTGCAAACAGTTCCTGATGTCGGGCCATGCTAGTTCGAAATCTGCCAAAGCATTTCGCGTGCTGCGGAGTTGGATTGAAGGTGCGGTGATTCGGAAGATTCCAAGCCGCAACCCTCGCCACAAGGACAGATAGGGAATATGGTTCCCGATCGCTTGCTGGACCTTAGCTGGCGAATGAGAGGAAGACTCCGCTTTAACCAAAGCGCGCTTCTAGGTCTATTCCGTGCGCTCTCACACAATTGCCACCTCGGCCGGCCTCCCCTAGCGCGACTTCGGCCGCTATTGCATTCATCACTGAAGGAGATCTCAAACTTTTCATTGGAGGAGAAGTCATCATGCATCATCTTCCGAGACGTGAATTCATCGGTCAAGGCGGCGCGGCTCTCGCGGCATTGGCGTTCTTTCAATCACGGGTTGCCCACGCTTTTCCAACTCGGGCCGGCGAGAAAGTCATCAAATGGCTCGTTCAGCTCCCGCCAAACCCGGTTCCAGAGGTCATCAAAAATCAGCTTGTCTGGGAGGATCTCGATTCCTGGGTGACGCCCAACGACAGGTTCTTTTCAATCGCGCATTTCAACCGTCCGGTCATCGACGAAAGCAAGTGGAAACTCGAAATCAGTGGTCTGGTCAACAAGCCGACAGCGCTAACACTCGCCGACATTAAGGCTCGCCCACGTCAGGAAGTTACATTCACGGTCGAGTGTTCGGGTAATACCGGCCTGCCGTTTTTCAACGGCGGCATCGGCAATGCGCGCTGGGCCGGCACGCCGCTGGCCCCGATCCTTAAGGAGGCGGGGGTCCTTGACAGTGGTATCGAGGTTGTTTTTTGGGGTGCTGATAAAGGGGAAATCAAGCGAGCCGACGATGTCAAGTTCACGCAGAATTTCGCCCGCAGCATGTCGCTCGCCGACGCCATGGATCCCAAAAACATCCTTTGTTATGAGATGAACGGTACTCCCTTGCCCCCTGACAATGGCTTCCCATTGCGGCTGATAGCGCCCGGCTGGTATGGGATCGCGAACGCGAAATGGCTTCAGCGTATCGACGTGCGCGACCAGCGCTTCGAGAACCGTTTCATGGGACGCGACTACGTCACGCTCCGCGAGGAAGATCACAACGGAGAGACAGTATGGGTGGAAACTTCTGTCGGGCGGGCGCGGTTGAAATCGGCACCGGCCCGGGTCACTCATATCAGCAATGACTATCGTATTGTCGGCGCCGCCTGGGGCGGGCCCATCGACCGGGTCGAGGTGAAAGTCGACGACGGGCCGTGGATGCGAGCGACAATCGACGACACCGACAAGGCGGACTTCGCCTGGAAGATGTGGTCCGTCGACTGGCCCAAGCCCTCGGCCGGGGAGCACACCGTCACCTCGCGTGCGGTTAGCACTGGAGGGCAGGTCCAACCCGCAATGGACGATCCCATCATCGCCAAGAAGCATACGTACTGGGAAAGCAATGGCCAGGTAACGCGGCACGTCAATATCGTTTGAGAAGCCGTGCTCGAGATTCCCTTGGGCGAAGCGCATGCGCGAGACTCGCGTGCGCTTTCGCCAAGGGCAGCGGCGATACTGAGCCGACAAATCGCTTGCGTAGACGTGGCGCGCGGACCTACCCTAAACAGTTTTGGCGAGCCCAACCCGGCACGCCGCCGGAATGGGTAGCCCGCTTAGACGGGAGGCTGCCATGAAAGTTGCATCGCTACTTGCAGTCGGCTGGATCGTATCCTGCGCAATCGCCCCCTTTGCTTCGGCAGAGGACGCGCACACTGTGATCACTCCCAGCGAGGTTAAGTGGGGTCCTGGACCCAAAACGCTCCCTGCTGGAGCACAGTTGGCAATCCTGTACGGCGATCCGACCAAAGAAGGTCCGTTTGCCCTTCGGCTTAAATTGCCGGCTGGGTATGCGATCGCGCCCCACACGCATCCAGGGCTTGAAGTTGACACAGTAATATCGGGAACCGTTAATCTTGGCATGGGCGAGACCGCCGACCGGAGCGCCGCCAAAGCAATTCCTGCGGGCAGCTATTTCGCTTTGCCGCCGGGCATGGCGCATTTTGCTTATTTCGACGAAGAGACGGTACTCCAGCTCACCACTAATGGCCCGTGGGGCATAAAGTACATTAATCCAGCCGACGATCCTCGAAAGACGAAATAGCTGCGAGGGGTTAGATCGAACTACCCCGCCGCGCTCGGCGGCGGGGTGCCACAGCCGAGGCAGGTTGAAGTGGATACCCAAGGTGGGACTCAGGCTGTGGGTCCGAGCGGATTTTCAAACTAAACCAACCGATGACCGCCCTCGACATGCAGCGTCGTTCCCGTCGTGAAGCCGTTGCCGATCAGGAAGAAGATGGCGTCCGCGATGTCTTCGGGCTGGCCGATCCTTCCGACAGGCAGCCGCTCGGCCATCGCACCAAGCATCTCGGCCTTTCTGTCGCCGGCGACCTGCGTCCAGATCGTGGTGTCGACCCAGCCGGGCGACACGGCGTTGACGCGGGTGGGCGCGAGTTCCACCGCCAGCGCCCGCACCAGCCCTTCGAGCGCGGCATTGACAGCGGCAACGACCGAGCCCCGCGCGGCCGGGCGGTAGGCGGCGATGCCGGAAACGAAGGTCATCGAGCCGGCAGGTGTAAGTTGTGGCGCACCATGCTTGGCCAGCAGCAGCGGGCCGTAGAGCTTGCTCTCGATCACGCGTTGCGCCGCCTCTAGGTCAAGCTCCGGCAGCAGACGGTAGGCGCCTTCGATGTCGGCGGCGGTGCTGACGATGTGGTCGAGCCCGCCGACGCGCTGGAAAAGGGCTGTGACCTGGTCTTCCTGCGTGAGGTCGACAGCGGCCACCTCCAGATTGGCGGGGCCGCCCAACGCCTGGCGCGCCTCTTGCAATCTCTGCTCACCTCGTCCGGCGATGACGACTTCCGCACCGGCCTCAACACAACGCCTGGCCAGTGCCAAGCCCATGCCGGAGCCGCCGCCGACGATCAGGATCTTCTGTTTTGAAATGCTCATTTCGCTCTGCCTTTGCTTGGAGGGACAAGGGCAGGGGATTGGCAGGTCAGGGCGCCAAGGGGAAACGGAAGAAACCGTTGGGGTTATCGGAGATGCCGATAGTGCCAGCCGCGCAGCGGTCTCGTTCAGCGCACCAGAGGGCTGTCCCAGACGACGAACACCGGCAGCACCGCCGCCGGTCTGACGCCGGCCGGAGGCAGGGCGCCCCTTATTCCTGGCAAGCGGTGAAGGCATCGCCCGAATTCCAGTCCTTGAAGGCGACGATCCGGCCTTCAGCCGACACGGTCTTGTGCTTCGTGCTGCCGTCCGGCTGCTGCTTCGAGCTGGTGCCCTTGCCGGTCAGCACATTGTAGTCACAGGCGCTGGCGACATTCTCCTTGAGGTAATCCTGCGAATCATAGGCGAAGCCGGCAACGATGAAGGCGCCGTTGCGGTAGGCGATGGTCAGCGTCTGGTTGGTGCGCTCGCTGCCGGTCGGCGGCGCCGGCAGATAAAGTTTGATCGAGCCGTTTGGCAGCATCGTCAGCTCCGGCTCGGTGTCGGAGTTCTCGTAGCCCGGCCGGTCGTAGCCGTTCCACTCGCCACCGATCTGCTCGTGCACGGTTTCGACCGGCTTGAGGTAATTGTGCTCCTTGTCCCTGAGGAAGAAATGAATGTCCATCGGATCGGATGGCTCGGTCTCGATCACCATGACAAGGTCCGGCGCACCGTCGCCGTTGAAGTCACCGGTCAGCGCGGTGATGATCTTCCGGGTTTCGATCGGTTCGGCCATCGTCATGGTGGGGAGCAGGAAAGCAAGGGCGAAGAGCAGGGATCGCATGGCGTGTTCCGGGGGTGGGAGGGAGACGCGTCCGAGAGGACCATGGCTGGTCTTGCGGGATTTTACAGCAGGGCGGGCGATCGTGCGTTGCCTTGCGCAACGAAACGCGAGGCTGCTCATTCTCCGCAGTCGGTAAAGCTGGCCCCGCTATCCCACTCGGCGAACGGCACGACCTTGCCTTCCACCGCCACGGTCCTGTGCATACGGGTGCCATCCGGCTGCATCTTGCTGCTTTTGCCCTTGCCGGTCAGCAGATTGTAGTCGCAGTCGCTGGCGACGTTGTCCTTCATATAGTCATGATAGTCATAGGCAAAGTCGGCGACGACGAAGCCGTTGTTGCGCCAGGCGATTGTCAGCGTTTGGTCGGTCCGCGCGCCGTTGGCCGGTATCCCCGGTATGTAGAGCTTGATCGAGCCGTTTGGCAGCGCGGTCAGCTCCGGCTCGATGTAGGACGCCTCATAGCCCGGCCGGTCGTAGCCGTTCCATCTGCTCCTGCACGATGCCGGCAGGCTTGAGAAAATTGTGTTCCTTGTCCCTGAGGAAAAAATGCATGTCCATGGCAGCGCCAGGTTCCGTCTCGACGATCATCGCCAGGTCGATGGCGCCGTCGCCGTTCCAGTCGCCGGCGGCCGCGGTGATGATTTTTTGGGTTTCGATCGGCTCGGCAAGGGCTGTCGTCGGGAGCGCGAGGGCAAAAGCGAGGAGCAGACATTTCATGGCGCGTTCCCCGAGAGTGGCACCGGCTGTGGTACAGCACAGCGCGGGAGGCGCCAGCGCTTCCCCTTTCCCTTGAAGGAGTGGCAAGGTGTGCTAGTCGCGTTCCGCGCTGGCAAACACCACTAGGTTCCCGTCGGGGTCGCGCATGCGCATGATCCAGAAATAGTCGGCTTTCTCGATCGGACCGGGTTCGAGGCCCGTATCCACCAGCCTCAGCCGCTCGGGCGCCAGTGGCAGCACGCCGAGCGTCAGCGTCGAGGTGCCGGCCTTGTCCTTGTCCTCGAAGAGCTGCACCTCGGCGCTGTCGCTGAACTGCCATTCGGCCAGCCCAGGCATCGGCCGGCGCTGTGGCGCCTTGCCGAAGAGTTTTTCGTACCAGCCGATGCTGGCTTCGAGATCGGAGCAGCTGACATGGGCAAAAATCGTCTGGATTGCCATCGGAACCTCCATCCGGCGGTTGCACTGATGCCGGAACGCGGCGACGGGTGGTGCGTTCCGCTGACTGGCGCCGATGCGTCGGCTGCTGACGAAAACTGGCCGTGGGTTATGCCATGATGCTGACCGATGAGGGGACGATGGTGGCAGGCGACATGGTGGCAACCGCATTGAACGGACAGGTTCGCTGATGGCGTCGGTCAAGGTCGATCCCGACAAGGTCCGGGAATTCCCCGACGCGGCCAGCTTCTACGCCTGGCTCGGCCAGCACCATGCCACGGAAACCGAGGTGTGGATCAAGGTGCACAAGGTGGGTTCGGGGCTGAAGTCGATCACGCCGAAGGAAGCCATCGATGTCGTGCTGTGCTTCGGATGGATCGACGCGGTGCGCAAGGGGCTGGACGAGAAAAGCTTCCTGCAGCGCTATACGCCGCGTGGCAGGAAGAGCATCTGGAGCAAGATCAACATCGACAATGTCGCACGGCTCATCGAGGAGGGCCGCATGACCGAGCATGGGCTGAAACAGGTCGAGGCAGCCAAGGCCGATGGGCGCTGGGCGCGGGCCTATGGCGGTAGCCGGGAGATGAAGATCCCCGACGATCTGCAGGCGGCGATCGACGCCGAGCCGGCCGCGAAGGCGATGCTGGAAAAACTCAGCGCGCAGAACCGCCTCGCGCTCGCCTTTCGCACCCACAACATGAAGACCGAGGCAGGCCGCAAAAAGAAGATCGAGGCCTTCGTCGAAATGCTGAAGCGCGGCGAGACGATCCATCCGCAGGGGAAGAAGTAGGCGTTCAGGCGAGGACGCGGGTTGGCGTTTCGGGCGGCAAGGGCGCTGACGACGATGCCCGGGCAGGATAGTCCAGCCGAGACATAGCCGGGATCGACCATGCACCTTGCACACAAAGTCGCCCTCGCTTTGCGCGAGTGGCGGCCTTTCCCTGGGAGGAAGTCAGAGAGAAATCGCTGTCACTGGTTGAGATCGACCGGTGTCACGCCCAGAAGTTTCAGGGCGTTGGCGTAGGCCCGGATGCCTTGCGCCTGCTTGCGCTCGGCGCAGAACCGGTTCGCCTTGTCCTGGAGCGCCGTTGCCTCGGCGATCTCACTGGCATTGGCGCCGGGTTCGGCTTGGGTCTGGATGGCGCTGTCGAGTTGAAGACCGAGCCGGCTGCAATATTCGCTTCGGGTCACCACCGCTTCCGCACCCGACTGTGCGACCGCAAGCATGGTGAGCGAAACGCCCGCGAGGGCAACCATCCATCGGGTCGAACGTCGTTGCATCTTCGGGGTCATCTCATTGCGCCGTGTGGCGGCCCTTGTTCAGCTGCCATGGGATGGTTATCGCAGAGGATCTTTTCGCCAGTTTTTCCGGCGTGTTGAAACTTGTTTCTGGAGTGTTTCTGGCTCTCACCCTCCCCCTTGTGGGGAGGGTCGCTCCGCGCAGCGGAGCGGGGTGGGGGACTTTTTAGCTTTGGCGCCGCACCCCCACACCGTCGCACCGGCCTTGCTTCGCAACGCCGATGCGCCGACCCTCCCCACAAGGGGGAGGGTGAAGCACTGCGGCGCTTCTGCCTCTTCCTTTGCCGCCATCCTTCGCGTAAGGCGCCGGGCAAATCCTTTCAGCGCAGGCACAGTCCGGAAACCGCATGATCAGACTTGAAAGCATCAGCAAGCAGAATGGCCGTCAGCTTGTCTTCGTCGAGGCGTCGGCCTCCCTGCAGAAGGGCGAGAAGATTGGTCTTGTCGGGCCCAATGGCGCCGGCAAGACGACACTGTTTCGCATGATCACCTGCCAGGAGCAGCCAGATGAGGGCCAGGTGCAGGTCGATCGCGGCGTCACCATCGGCTATTTCAGCCAGGATGTCGGCGACATGGCGGGCCACAGCGCCGTCGCAGAGGTGATGAACGGCGCCGGGCCGGTGAGCGACGTGGCGGCCGAAATGGCGGAACTCGAGGCTGCCATGGCCGACCCCGACCAGGCCGACCGGATGGACGAGATCATCGAGAAGTACGGCGAGGCGCAGCATCGCTTCGAGGAGCTCGACGGCTATGCGCTCGACGGCCGGGCGCGTGAGGTGCTAGACGGTCTCGGCTTTTCGCAGGAGATGATGGACGGCGATGTCGGCAAGCTGTCCGGCGGCTGGAAGATGCGCGTCGCGCTGGCGCGCATCCTGTTGATGCGGCCCGACGTCATGCTGCTCGACGAACCGTCGAACCATCTCGACCTGGAAAGCCTGATCTGGCTGGAGCAGTTCCTGAAGGGCTACGACGGCGCGCTGCTGATGACCTCGCACGACCGCGAGTTCATGAACCGCATCGTCAACAAGATCGTCGAGATCGATGCCGGTTCGCTGACCGCTTATTCGGGAAACTATGAGTTCTACCAGCAGCAGCGCGCCATCGCCGATAAGCAGCAGCAGGCGCAGTTCGAGCGCCAGCAGGCGATGCTGGCCAAGGAGATCGCCTTCATCGAACGCTTCAAGGCGCGCGCTTCCCATGCCGCACAGGTGCAGAGCCGGGTGAAGAAACTCGACAAGATCGACCGCGTCGAGCCGCCCAAGCGCCGCCAGATCGTGAATTTCGAGTTCCAGCCGGCGCCGCGCTGCGGCGAGGACGTCGTGACCTTGAAGAACGTGCACAAGGCGTATGGCAGTCGCACCATCTATGACGGGCTGGACTTCCAGGTCCGCCGCCGCGAGCGCTGGTGCATCATGGGCGTCAATGGCGCCGGCAAGTCGACGCTGCTGAAGCTGGTGGCGGGCGCTTCTGATCCCGACACGGGCACGGTGGCGCGGGGGCCTAGCGTGAAAATGGGTTACTTCGCCCAGCACGCCATGGAGCTGCTGGAAGGCGAGCGCACCGTGTTTCAGACGCTGGAAGACAATTTCCCGCAGGCCGGCCAGGCGCCGCTCCGCGCGCTCGCCGGCTGCTTCGGCTTTTCCGGCGACGAGATCGAGAAGAAGTGCCGGGTGCTGTCAGGCGGCGAGAAGGCGCGCCTGGTGATGGCGCTGATGCTGTTCGATCCGCCCAACCTCCTGGTGCTGGACGAACCGACCAACCACCTCGACATCACCACCAAGCAGATGCTGATCGAGGCGCTGTCGCAGTATGAAGGCACCATGCTGTTCGTTTCGCACGACCGGCATTTTCTAGCCGCCCTGTCCAACCGCGTGCTCGAGCTGACGCCCGAAGGCATCCACACCTATGGTGGCGGCTACACCGAATATGTCGAGCGCACGGGGCAGGAGGCGCCGGGGCTGAGGAGCTAGGCGCTACTTCAGCGAGATGCTCATGCCGCTGAGATCGGCGTTGACCTGCATGCCCACCTGTCTGCCTGTGAGTTCGAGCTGGGCGCCCTTGTCATTGGTCATGACGATCACCTGGGCGCCTTTGCCGATCGCGCCGCCACCGCCCGCCGCACCATAGACCCCGGTCACATCCCGGGCGCGCCGGATATGGCGCACGGTGCCTCGGAAATAGGTCTTGGAAACGCCGAAGGCGAGGCCGCCCGAGACGGCGCCGACCGAGATGGGATAGGTTTTGCCATGGAAGGTCAGCGTGCCTTCGCCGCCAGAGCCGCCGATGAAGAAGGCGGCTTTGTAGACGGCGAAGCGGATCGTGCCGCTGTCGGCATGCGCGGCGCTGGCAAAGCCGATGCCCGCGGTGGCGATGGCGGCAACCGCGATGGAACGCAGTCGGGACGAAATGTTCATGATGAAAGCTCCTCAAAAGGCCGCCGCTTTGCCCAATCGGCGGGGCTATCAGCGTCATGTCAAAGTTACAACTGAACAGTCTCGCCCGTCATTGGTTCCAAGCACAGGGCTTGAATCTGGCTGCGAGAAGATCGACACGAAGCGAGGTCTATGGCAAGCGCCAGGGCGGCACATCGCGTATACGTGATTGGCAAGGCGGAGCCGCCGGCCAGGCACGATCGCGCGGAATTTAGGATGATGCGATTCAAGGTGCGATTCAGGGGAAGAGCTTCAGGATGAGAATTGCGATGGGAATTGCGACGTCGGCATTGGCCGCGACGCTGGCTGGATGCGCGACCTCGCCGGTTGACTACGGGGCGTCGCTTTCGCAGCAGGACCAGAAATGGGCGTCGCCGCAATGCCAGCAGGCGCGGGCTGTGGCTTCGGACTACGAGGCGCGCGAAAAACACCATCCGGGGTGGGAATTCGTCGCGCTTGGCCCGTACGGTTTGGGGATCATCGCGGCCACCAAGGAGCACGAACAGAAGCAACGGAAGCTGTTTGCCCGCGAGGTGCACCTACAATGCTCAAGCCTTCCGCTGCCGAAGGAATTGGAAGGCGATTTCAGCCCTGCGAACGCACAGACGAAATATCCGTAGACGCACTTTCATCGCGGAGCACTGTTGCAGACATCTGGTCAACTTGCGAGCATATCGCCATGGAAAAACCAGCCGCGCCCGGGCCTTTGCTGCAAATGGCGATCGAGCCCAAGTCGAGGGCCGATCAGGAAAAGCTGCATGTCGCATTGTCGCAGTTGACGGCTGAAGATACGTCCTTCCACGTCAAGACCGACGAGGAGAGCGGCCAGACCATCATCGCCCACATAGGCGAACATGATCTGGACAACATAATTGATCGCCTGCGCCGCGAGTTCATGATCAACGTGAATGTCGGAGCGCCGCAAGTAGCTTATCGCGAGACGATCACCCGCACGCATGGGCAGGACTTCACACACAAGAAGCAGTTCGGCGGCACGGGCCAGTTCGCCCGCGTCAAGATTGTGTTCGAGCCGAGCTCGTACGATCCAGACTTGCTGTTGGCGTCCAGTATCGTCGGTGGTGCGGTTCCGAACGAATACATCGCCGGCATCGAAAAGGGGCTGCGCAGCGCTCTGTCGGCAGGGCCGTTCGCGGGCTTTCCGATGATCGGCGTCAAGGCGACGCTGGTGGACGCGGCCTGGCACGATACTGATTCCTCGGCTCTGGCTTTCGAGATCGCGGGGCGCGCCTGCTTTCGCGAAGCCGCGCCGCGCCTCGGCGTGCAACTGCTCGAGCCGATCATGAACGTCGAGGTGGTGACGCCTCCGGACTATGTCACCAGCATCATCGGCGAACTGAACAGCCGCCGTGGCCAGATCCGGGGTCAGGAAACCCAGGGCCTCGCCGTTGTCATCAACGCGATTGTGCCGCTCGCAACCATGTTCAAATTGGAAGAGACACTCTTGTTGCGCTCGAACGGGCGGGCACGCCTGAGCGCTTTCTATGACCGATACGCTCCCGTTCCGTCGCCTGGCCGCGACCCACCGCCCGCAGCAGCCATGTTCGCCTGACGTCCGCTCGCGCGCTGTGGTCGCGATAATGTGCGAGGTTGACGCCAAAAGCGGTCAAGCTGGAGGCGTCGGGCATTGGTGTTTCAGCTGATTGACGGGGCGTTGATCGCAAATTGCGCGGCGAAAGCCTTGATGTAAGCGGGCCGAGCTTCCCCGCGGGCCACATAGGCGGCCAGGTTTTGATATTCGTCCAAGATGCCTGACATTCTCAGTCGCAGCAGCACTGATACCATCAACAGATCGCCGGCGCTGAACGCGCCGTCAAGCCAGTCGGCGGCGTCCAGGTGGACCGAGAGCTTGTCCAGCGTCGCGCGAACACGGTCCTTTACCAGCGGCAGGCGCTCTTCGCTCCAAGGCTTGTCACGTTCGAATATTCTTGCCGTCATCAATTCGAGGATCGGTGGCTCGACGGTGTTGAGCGCGGCAAACATCCAGGTGATGGCACGCGCGCGGGCATCGCTATCCGCAGGCAGCAGGCCGGCGTACCGTTCGGCGAGATGAAAGACGATCGAGCCGGTCTCGAACAGGCACAGGGATCCTTCCTCATAAGTGGGGATCTGGCCGAAGGGGTGGATGGCCAGATGCTCGGGCGCCTTCATCTGTGCGAAGGAAACGAGACGAACCTCATAGGGCTGCCCCACTTCTTCGAGCGCCCAGCGAACGCGCGTATCCCGCGCCAGTCCCTTGCCGCCATCGGGCGATCGTTCAAAGGCTGTGATGGTGGGGGTCATTGGCAGGCTCCGGTGGTTGGTCAGTTTTTTTGTGGCACCCAAAGGACGAATGGCGGGGATGCTTCCCGACACCCTGCCTCGTTTTTCGATCCTTGGATTTCATGGCCCGAACCGAAGGGGTCCGTCCCCGGTTCTAGCGCAACAGCCCTTCCGCCTCGAAAGTGTCCCAGCCTTCCAGCTGTGCAGCGTCATCACTCCCCATTTTCCTGGCGATGCGGGCCTTGGGCACCCGTTTTCCTGCTCGCGTCAGCGCTGCCTTGCCGGCGCCGCGCCGTCTATTTTCAGCAACCTCCCGCGCATCTTCCTCGCGCCAGGCGCTTGCCAGGTCGCGATCGAGAATGTCCTCGATGTGGCGTGGATCGAAGACATGGAAGGTGACGGACTTGGATCGCCCGCGCATCTTCACGGTGCGGGTGCCGATGCTTTTCAGTCGGCCATCCCTCAGCCATTTGTGACGTTCGCGCGCGGAGATGGTGAGAATGTCTTCTGCTTCTCGCGGAAGCACGGCCAGAGTTTCGATCCCTTCGAGCCTCCTGGAAATGGTTGCGGAGGCGACCTGGAATGCATCCGCGTCGGTCTTCAGCATGCGCAATACGACGCGGCCGGTCTCAGCCTTGGCAAACTTCCTCGCTGCCCACGGCAGGAGGGCACGAATCTCGCGTTCGATGCCCTTCAGGCGCAAGGCAGAGCCAAGCGTTGCCGATGGCGGCAGCGGCCATTCCGCAACCAGTGACGCGATGCTGCTCTTGTCGCCCTCGGCTTGGGGATCAGTAGCGGTAGTCATTGCGACGATGCCGCTCAGGACCTTTCGCAGGGAACCGCGCTTCTTGTCTGCCATGCTTCATGTTCGCTCATCAGCTGCCTTCGTGGAACGGCAGTTCGCACAGCAGACAACCGAGATCAGGCTCAAACAGTTCCTTTGGCACGCACATGCACCTATTCAGCTTCACCAAACCAGCGCGACGCCGCCCGAGCGGCCTCCTTCAGGTCAGGCTCGTCGTCGGTAGCCCAGGCGACGATGCCATCGGGGCGCACGAGCTGGGCGCTTAGGCTCAACCGCTCCTTGGCGTCGCCGGCGACATAGGTGGCTGATCCGCAACAGGGCGAACTCGACGATTTTCTGGATGGCGAGCGTGGCTGGATCGGCGACTGGCGATCAGCCGCTTCGTGCAAACGCGCCGATGCTGTCGAGTAGCGGCTGTTGGTCGCCGACCCAGAACCAGTGGTCGTCACCGGCAACCTCGATGAACCGTGCGCCCGGAATCCGGGCGGCGAGGAACCGCCCGGCCTCGATGCGCACGGCGCGGTCGCTGGTGCGGTGCAGCACCATCGTCCGGGCCGAGACCTTTGCCAGGAGATGACGGACATCGGTATCACGCAGTGCCTCCAACAGACCCGCGACCGCGCCGGGACTGGAGGCCGCCCTGAGCAGTCCGGCCCACCAGGTCCGAACCTGGCGGTCACCGGCGAGACTCGGCGCGAAGGTTTCGATCTCCGCCGGACCACCCCAGCCGGCGAGCAGGCGGCGCTTCCACAGATCGTATTGCACGGCGGTCAGGGCGAAGGGATAGTCGGGGGCGTGGCTGCCTTTCGCGAGCGAGCCCCAGAGGACAAGGCCGCTGAGGCGATCGGGGTGATCCACGGCAAAACGAACACAACCCGGTCCACCCTCCGAGGCGCCGATGAGCAGGGCGCGACGGCTTCCGGCCGCATTCATGACCGCCAGAATATCCTGCGCCGTTGCTTCGACGGTGGGGCGGGCGCCGACGCGGTCGGAAAGCCCCATGCCGCGCCGGTCGAACAGGATCAGGCGGCCTAGCCGCGAAACCGAGTTGAGCCAGGCGCGACAGCGTCCGTCCTCCCATACGCGCTCGACATGCGAAATGAAGCCGGGAACAAGCACGATGTCCATCGGGCCGGTGCCGACGATCTGGTAGGCGATGTGGATGCCGTCGACTTCGACGTAGCGCGTTGCGGGGACGGCGGCATCGTGCGTTGGCTGCTGCAGCAGGGCAAGGGTGGCGGGGTCCGGCGCTACGCCGAGTTCATCCCTCAGCAGCCGCACGCAGGATTCGACCTGGCGCTCGGCCGCCGCCCTGTCTCCGGCCGCCAGATGGGCACGGATCAGGTGACGGTGCGCGCTTTCGCTCAGGGGATCCAGTCCGGCCAAGCGTGTCGCGTTCACGACGGCAGCACGCGGCTCGCCGTCGGCGATCTTGGCTTCGACCAGCCGTTCCAGCACCTGCACCAGGCGGCTGCGCAAGGCCTCGCGCCTGAAGAAAACCCACTCCTCGAATTCCGGACAATCCGGAACTGAGAAGCCGGCGAGATAGTCGCTCTGGTATGTATCGACCGCCGCGTCGAGGGGACCGACATTGCAGGCATGTTCGAAAAAGCTGGAGTCGACCTCGACCGATAGCTCCGGGTGCAGGACGAGCGATGCTCCGGTGGCGGCGATGACCTCGCTGCCGAAGGCGATGCGGATTTTATACAGTGTGCGGCGAAGGCGTGCCCGTGCGGATTCTTCGTCGGTTTCAGGCCACAGAAGCGGGGGGGCGACGGCGCGCGCCACGGGTCCGCCGGCCTCTGCGAGATAGACCAGGAGCGCAGCCGCCTTGCGCAAGGCAAGCTCCACCCGCCGCCCGTTCAGGCGGAACTCCGGAAACCCCAGCAGTCGGAACGTCAATCGTTCCATCGAAACCGTGTGCAGCCGCCGAAGAGGTTTGAGAGGACGTTGAGGGGACGCCGGCCTTCTATCTACCCCACGACGCTGGGCCGATTGGGCCCGATCAGGAGACTCCCTTGGAGCGAGAAATGCCACTGGTCAATACGTCCGCCCATCACTCTACGTTCGAGGTCGATGCCGGCACCCCTGTCGGTGCCGCAACCACACGGCAGGGAGGCTGACACATGTGCCAATCCTGTCTCTCCTGGTACGCACGCTGCGTTGCTCCCTACTTCGTCCACGCCGGCTGTTCGGCGAATGCGTTCGCGCATATGCGAAGGCGCATGATCCCGCGGGCAGAGGGCATCGTCGTCGAAGTCGGCTTCGGCTCCGGCCTGAACCTTCCCTATTACGACGCCGCCCGGGTGAAGCGGCTGGTCGGCGTCGATCCCGACGGCACGATGCTCGGCCTGGCCGGACCGAAGTGCCGCTCCTCGCCATTCGATGTCGAATGCCTGCGGGCCGGCGGCGAAAGCCTGCCATTGGCCGATGCCTGCGCCGACACGGTCGTCGTCACCTATGCATTTTGTACCATTCCGGACCCCGAGGCGGCGCTGAGCGAAATCCGGCGCGTCCTGAAGCCAACGGGGCGGCTGATCTTCATCGAGCACGGCCAGGCCGAGGGGCCGCGTTGCCGCAGGTGGCAGGAGCGCCTGAACCGCCTGTGGGGGCGGCTCGCCGGCGGCTGTCACCTCAACCGCGATCCGTTAGGCCTGATCCGGGGGGCGGGCTTCCACCTGGTCGAAGAAGAACGCAGGCGGTTTCCGCTGCCCTTCTGGCAATTGGGGAGCCACCACGCCGGCGTGGCGGCGCCGACAGGTTGATCGCCGCCGAAGCTTGGCAATCAACTCGGGCTGAGCGTGGGCTCAGCCCTTCGAAATGCCGCGTGCGATCAGCCGGGCAAGGCGATCGGAAAACGCCCTGGCGTCGGCCGGCTTGTCGCCGTCGAGCACCCGCGCCTCGTCATAGAGGAGATGGGCCGCGTCGTCCTTGAAGGCCTGTTCCTCCTCGCCAAGGGCGGCGAGCGCCAGCACGCGCTGGTGCCGCGGATTGATTTCCAGGATCGGCTTCGCCGCCTTGTCGAGGCGGCCGGCGGCGTTGAGCAGCCGCTCGAACTGACGGTCGGGGCCATGTTCGGGTGCGACCAGGCAGACGGCGCTTTCGGTCAGGCGATCTGATGCCTTCACGTCCGAGACGGCATCGCCGAGCGCCGCCTTGACGAAGGCCAGGAAGCCGTCGACTTCCGGTGTCGTCGCCGTGTCCGGCTTGGCGGCGCCGTCGGGCAGCGGGATGTCCGACAGTTCCGCCACGCCCTGTGTCACCGACTTGAACGGCTTGCCGTCGAAGTCCGGCGCCATCGTCACCCAGAAGCTGTCGACCGGGTCGGTAAGCAACAGCACCTCGATGCCGCGTGCCTTGAAACCTTCGAGCTGCGGCGAGGCTTCGAGCCGCGCGCGGTCGTCACCGGCCATGAAGAAGATCGCCTTCTGGCCTTCCTTCATTGCCGCGACATAGTCTGCAAGCCCGCGCCAGCCTTCGCCCGAGCCGGTCGAGCGGAAGCGGGCAAGCTTCAGCAATTGCTCGCGGCGCTCATGGTCCTCGTAGAGCCCTTCCTTGAGGACGACGCCGAAATTCTCCCAGATCTTCGCATAGGCCTCGTTTTCATTCTCGGCCAGCTTGACGAGATCGCCGAGCACGCGATTGGTCAGGCCCTTGCGGATCGCGGCCAGCAGCGGGCTTTCCTGGATCATCTCGCGCGAAACGTTGAGCGGCAGATCGGCGGAATCGACCAGCCCGCGCACGAAGCGCAAATAGCGCGGCAGGAGGTCGGCATCGTCGGTGATGAAGACGCGGCGCACATAGAGCTTCATGCGGCCCTTACGATCCTGGTCGAAGAGATCGAAGGGGCGCGAGCCGGGCACGAAGGCAAGCACTGAGTATTCCTGCCGGCCTTCGGCGCGGAAATGGATGGTGGCGGCCGGCTCGTCATACTGGCCGGCGACGCCGCGATAGAAGTCTGTGTATTCCTCGGGCTTGATCTCGCTCTTCGGCCTGACCCAGAGTGCCGTACCATCGGCGATGTCGCGCGCCTCGGCGCCAGGTTTTTCGACGAACGTGATCGGCACCGGCACATGGCCCGATTGCGATTTGGCCAGCTGCTCGAGCCGGTAGGAGCCGGTGTAGGAGACGGCGTCCTCCATCAGATGCAGCACGACGCGGGTGCCGCGCCTGGGTGCGGCTTCGAGCGGGGCGGGCGCGATCTCGTAGGAACCTTTGCCGTCGGACGACCAGCGCCAGGCTTCCTCGCTTCCCGCCAGCCGGCTGACGACATCGACCCGGTCGGCCACCATGAAAGCGGAGTAGAAGCCGACGCCGAACTGGCCGATAAGCTGGGTGTCTTCGGTGCTGGAACCAACCCGCTCGATGAAGGCGCGCGTGCCCGACCGCGCGATCGTGCCAAGGGCCTCCGCCATGTCGTCGCGGCTCATGCCGATGCCGTTGTCTTCGACGGTGATCTGCTTGTTGTCGGGGTCGGCCGATATCGAGATGCGTGGCTTGGGGTCGTCGCCCAAGAGTTCGGGCCGGCTGACGGCCTCGAAACGCAGCTTCTCGCAGGCGTCGGCGGCATTGGAAATCAGCTCGCGCAGGAAGACGTCCTTATCGGAATAGACCGAATGCACCATCATGTGCAGCAGCCGCGAAACATCCGCCTCGAACGCCCTGGTTTCCGTCGCTTTCGTATCCGTCGTCATTCAGATTTTCCCACAATGTTCGTTCGCCCGCTGCGCCGAGGCGCATTCGGGATTTCCTTTCAACCATTTTCAACTGATGTGGCAACTCGGCAGTTGCCAACGCGGCGACAATATCGATGGGATACGAAGGCAACAAGGGGTGAGAACTGGGCGCCCGCGGCAAAACTGCCAATCTCCCCCCTCGTGGGGGAGATGCCCGGCAGGGCAGAGGGGGGCGCTGTCCCGCCGGCTCTCCCAATCCATTCGTCGTCGCGATGCGTTCTCTCGTACGACAGAAGAGCGGGGTTGGCGCCCTACGGCGCCCCTCTGGCCTGCCGGCGTTCGTCGCTCGGAAAGCCAAGCAATTGGCTTTCCGTCCGCTGCGCGGGCCGCTCCTCACCCCCCACGAGTGGGGGAGATTGGCAGCTTCGGCGTCCGCGCCTACTTCCCCGCCATCTGGTCGGCAAGCGCCTGCGCTTCGCCGACCAGAGCCGGGAAGGCCGCGTCTTTCGGCAATTGTTCGCCCATGCATTTGCGATAGTCGCCGTCGCCCTTTTCCCAGGCGGCATTGGCGGCATCATAGGCCGTTTCGTCCTGCTGCCCGGACGCCTGCGCGGCGAGTTTCTGGGCGGCTTCGTCGGCCGCGGTCCACAAGGCCTCGCAGGCCGCGATCTTGGGAACAGGTGGTGTGGCGGGCGCCGAGGCGATCATGACGTTGTTGCCCTTGACCAGCGTGACGACGACCTGCTGCTCGTAGATCGGGCCGACATCCTGCGTCCAGCCGCCGAGCCGCGCGATGGCGATGTCGGCGCCATCAGGCTTCTTCAGTGGAAAATCGAGCGTTCCCAGGAAGGCGGCGTCGCTGTTGATCGCCTGGGTGTAGAAGGCGTCGAGCTTCAGCGCTTCGTTGATATCGGTGGGCAGTTTGAGTGCCGGGTCGGTCTCGGCGGACCGAGCCTGGAGCCAGCGGTCGAGAAGACCCCGCGTCGTTGCCAAGAGGCTCGGGCCGTCATCGCTCTTGGTGTATCGCAGCCCGTCGAGCATGCCATATCCGACATCGGCGTCGCTCAGGCTTTCCAGATTGATGGTGCCGGTTGCCGGGAAATCCTTGACCGCCAGGGGGCCGAGAAGCGCGGACAGGCGCCCTTCGAGATCGGTCCGCGCCTTGGCATCGGCGGCATCGAGGTCTTCCACGGGAGCGTTCGCGCTGTTGAGCGCTGCGATCGCTGCAATCGCCTTGTCGCGCGCGGCAACATAGTCGTCCTCCGGCGATGCCGCGAAAGCCGCGCTGCTCGCCAGCGCGAACATGACCGTCCAGACCAGCCGCATGATGGGAATCTCTCCAGTTCCAGGGTGTTGTGCTGGAGACATTGTGCAACGAGCATGGTGAAAACATGGTCAGGTTTGCTTTCGCTTCTCCACATCCGCCTTCCTCAGCAGGAAGCGCTGGATCTTGCCGCTCGGCGTCTTCGGCAATTCCGTCACGAAATCGATTTCGCGCGGATAGGCATGCGCAGAAAGCCGCTTGCGGACATGCTGCGCCAGTTCCTCGGCGAGCGCCTCGCTGCCCTTGAAAGGGGGTGCCAGGATGACGAAGGCCTTGACGATCTCGGTGCGCTGCGGATCGGGCACGCCAACCACTGCGGCCTCGTTGACCGCGGGATGTTCGATGAGCGCGCTTTCGACATCGAAGGGGCCGATGCGGTAGCCCGATGAGGTTATGACGTCGTCGGCGCGGCCGATGAAGGAGACCGAGCCGTCCGGCTCGTATTCCACCGTGTCGCCGGTGCGGTAATAGCCGCCTGATATCGCCGGTGTCTGTTCCTGGTGATAGCCGTCGAACCAGCGCAGCGGCGAGTTGGCGATGTCGACGGCAAGGATGCCGGGCTGGTTGGGGCCGAGCTCGTTGCCGGCCTCGTCCAGCACCACCATGCGGTAGCCGGGCATGGCAAAGCCGGCGGAGCCCGCGCGGACAGGATGCGCGAGGCCGTGGTGGTTGTTGACCATCATGCCGTTCTCGGTCTGGCCGTAATGATCGTGGATGGGCGCACCGAGGTGCGCGTCGAACCAGCGGATCACTTCCGGGTTGAGCGGCTCGCCGGCGCTGCTCACCACGCGCAGCCGGCCCTTGATGCGGGCGGCGGCGTCGGGACCTTCGGCGAGCAGCAGGCGGAAGGCGGTGGGCGAACCGGCCAGGCTGGTGACGCCGAGCCGCTCGATGACCTCATAGGTGCTCCTGGCATTGAAGGGACCTTCGTTGAAGGTCGTGGCAATGCCAAGCTGCAGGGGGCCTGTGACGGCATAATAGAGGCCATAGGCCCAGCCAGGATCGGCGATGTTCCAGAAGATGTCGTCGGGACGAAGTCCGATCGCGTCACGCATATAGGCGCCGAAGGCCAGCAGCGCACCGAGCGGCACCGGCACGCCCTTGGGCAGGCCTGTCGTGCCCGAGGTCGACATCATCATGAATAGATCGCAACCCTTGCGCATCACCGGCTCACAGTCGGGCGAGACGGCGGCAATGGCGGCACGAAAATCGGTGTCGCCTTGGGGCAAGGTGTCGTCGCGGTCGAGAATGGTTGCCACGCGCGGGCAGGTCTCGATCTCGTCGAGCTTGCCGCGATTGGCTGGATTGGTCACCACCAGTTTCGCCCCGCTGTAGCCGAGCCGATGTTCGATCGCTTTTGGGCCGAATGCGGTGAACAGCGGCTGGTAGAGGGCACCGATGCGCCAGGTGCCGAGGATCAACGCCACCAGTTCGGGAATGCGCGGCAGCATGCCGGCGACGACATCGCCGGGGCCGACGCCCAAATCCTTGAGCAGGTTGCCGACGCGGCCCGACATATCGGCCAGATCGTCGAAGCTGAATTGCCTGAGCTCGCCGCCGGCCGAGATCGCGCGCAGCGCCAGACGGTTGCTGCCGATATGGCGGCCGCAGCATTCGACATAGGCATTGATGCCGGTCGCCGGGTCGCCGTCGAGCCGGGCGATCTCATCTTCGATGCGAAAGCGTGAAACAGCGTCCTCGTAGCGCGGCAAGCCGGTCCTGGTCATGGCAGTCCTCCCTGGCGGCGCCACATCTCCCCACGGAGCGCCGTCGCGGCGACAATGACATCAGATGGCGTGGATGGGCAATGAAGGAAGCCGCCGATTGCGCAGGCAGAAGAACCGGCGGGCGGAGCTAGGATCCTTGCCGGCCGTGTCCGGCGCTGGAGCCATAGAGGGCGGCGTTGCCCTCGCGCATCATGCGCAGCGCCTCTTCCTCGGTCAGGCCGAACTTGCGCATCATCCGACGGATTTCGGGATTCACCGTAACCTCGACCGGTCTCTCAATATGACGCGTCTTCATGGCCTTCTTCTTTGGCATCAGTGCGCATCCCAATCTGGTCGGGGCATGCTTCGCATCAGCTCTGCCCCGGCCTTACGGTGCCACGCCAGATCATCGGGGCATGATAGATCATACGGCTGCCGGTGCCGCCTTCTTCCCGCGCACCGGTGGCCAGCCGCACGGCGTGCGTGGCGATGTCGTCGATGGGCGGTGCGAACGTCGTCAGCCGATACGAAGCCCAGTCGGCCTGCTCGATATCGTCGAAGCCGATGACGCAGAGATCGCGCGGCACGCTGATGCCGAACTCATGGCGCGCCGCATCCAGGAAGCCGCAGGCGATGAGATCGGTGACGCAGAACGCCGCATCCGGCCGCTGCCGGCCGGAAAACAGGCGCCTGGCGCCCTCGACGCCGGTTGCATAGCCGGTGCGTCCCTCGCGCCACAGGATCACCTCCAGCCCTTCCTTCCGCGCGGCGGCGATGAAAGCCGTCTCGCGGGCCAGAAGGCTGGGTGTGCCGGCGGCCGACGTGACCAGGGCAGGCCTCGTGCAACCGGCGCGGATGAAGGCGTGCAATGCCGCCTCGGCGGCTGCGGCGTTGTCGACGCCGATGTTGTGCGGCCCGTCGAAGCGGTCGTCGCGATTGATCAGGATCAGCCGTTGGCCATTTTCGAGGCAGGTGCGGATCAGGACTTGCGGCGGCGAACCGGACAGCACGATGCTCGCATCGGCGCGATAATTCAGCGTGTTGCGCAATGCCTGATCGACATGGTGGCTGGGGCCGGAGGTGTTGAACACCATGGCCACCTTGCCGGCATCCCGCAGGTGCTGCGTCAGCATCCGCTGCAGCCGGGCGTGATAGGGCGTGTCGCCGTCGGCAACGATAAGGCAGACAATGCCCGTGGAGGCCCGCATCAGGCCGCGTGCCAGATGGTTGACGTGATAGCCGAGCTGCTCGGCCGCCTGCAGCACACGCTCGCGGGTTTCTTCAGAGACGCTGGCGCCGGGGGTGAAGGTTCGCGACACGGCGGAACGCGAAACGCCGGCGAGGTCGGCGACCTGCTGGGCGCTGGAAAAACCGTTGCGGGCTCTCTGGACGGTCAAGCGAACGTCTCGCTGCTGTTTCTCATGATTCCTTGCACGGCCGTGCAACGTAGCGCAAGTTCCGAGCTATTGCCACTGCCGTACTTGACACCTGCGTCTGAATGAAACAGCTTTGCACAGCCGTGCAACAAATGCGACGGCATTGGAGGATATCCTGTCCATTTCAGCGACGAGGGCATCGAGGGTACGATTGTCCGGACCGGCTGCGTGAGCACGGCAGTGGCGCATCCCGGGGCGGACCGGCTGTCCGATGCCGAGATGGACAGGCGTGCCGATGTCTGCCGCAAACTGCTCACCTCGGCGGGAGAGTTGGCGATGGAGGGATACTCCAGGCTCGACGCCACCCAGCCGGTGGCGATGAAAGGGCCGCAGGATTTTCTCACCGAAACCGACGGCAAGGTCGAGGAGCACATCCGCGCGACGCTGGCCGAGGCCTTTCCGCAGGACGGGTTCCTGGGCGAGGAGACCGGCGGCACCGGCTCGGCCCGCATGTGGGTCGTCGACCCGATCGACGGCACCGCTAATTTCATGCGCGGCATTCCGCATTTCTGCATCTCCATAGCCTTTGTCCAGGACGGCCGTAGCGAAATTGGCGGCATCGCCAATCCGGCCGTCGGCGAGACGTATTTTGCCCGTCGTGGGAGCGGCGCCACGCGCAACGGCGCGGCGATCCATGTTTCACCGACGCAAGCTTTCGACCGCGCCTTTGTCGAGTTCGGCTGGTCGCCCAGGATCCCGAACCGCGTCTATCTGGACAAGGTCGCGCTGGTCTGGTCGCTCGGCGCCAATGTGCGGCGCTCCGGTTCGGGGGCGCTTGGGCTGGCCTATGTCGCCGACGGCCGCTCGGACGCCTACGCCGAGCTTCATATCAATTCATGGGACTGCCTGGCCGGATTGCTTCTGGTGGAGGAGGCCGGGGGCCGGGTGAACCGGTTCCTCGACGGTGAGGGCATGACGAAGGGCAATCCCGTGCTTGCCGCAGCGCCGGGCGTGGCGGCGACGCTGTCCCAGGTGATCGGAGTGCCGCTCGACGACGGTTGAATTTCAAGAGCAGGTTAAGGGAGGAATATCGATGAAAGGTCCATTTGATCGCAGGCGGGGCAGGGCGTGGCTTGGTCTCGCGACATTCGCCATTCGCCCGCCGTGGCGGAAGGAACCGTCGTCGGCATCGATTTCGACCCGGCAAAGATCGTGCTGATCGCCGGCGAATAGGGCTGGATCTCACCTCTAGAGGTTCGCATCGGCGAAGATGCGCGCGGCCCAGCCGAGGAAGACGCGCAGCCGGGGCGAAAGCTGCCGGTTCTGCGGGTAGAGCGCCGACAGTGGCGTCGATGACGGCGGGTAGTCTGCCAGCACCTCGACGAGCGTGCCGTCGGCAAGATCTTTTTCGAAGCGATAGCGTGGGGCCTGGATGAGGCCGAGGCCAAGCCTGGCCAGGTCGGCGGCGGTGTCGGAATTGTTGGCGGCGACGCGGCCCGGCAGCCTGACTTCGCGGGTCTTGCCGCCGACGGTGAATTCGAAGGGCAGCACCTCGCCGGTGCGCGACGAGACGAAGCCGACCGCCTGGTGGCCGTCGAGCGCGTCGGGTGAGGCGGGTGTGCCGTGGCGTTCGAGATAGGCGGGACTGGCGCAGGTCATTTCGCGGATCATGGCCAGCCGCCGCATGATCATGCCGCTGTTGGGCGGCTCGCCGACGCGGATGACGCAATCGACGCCCTCGCGCACCAGATCGACCAGCCGGTCGCTCTGGCCGATCTGCAGGTCGATGCGGGGATGGCGGGTGAGGAATTCCGGCAGGCGCGGCAGAAGAAATGTCCGGGTAAGCAGCGTGCTGACGTCGATGCGCAGCAGGCCGAAGGGTTCGGCATTGCGGAAGGCCGCTTCCGCATCCTCGATTTCGGCCAGGATCGACAGGCAGCGCCGGTAATAGGCCTCGCCATCCTGCGTGGCATTCACCTGCCGCGTCGTCCGCTCCAGGAGCCGCGCGCCGAGATGTTCTTCCAGCCGCCGGATCGCTTCCGTGGCGGTTGAGCGCGGCAGGCCGAGATCGGCGGCAGCAGCGGTGAAACTGCGCCGCTCCAGAACGCGGACGAAGAGCCGCATCGTGTCCAGGCGATCCATGGTCTTTGTTCGCAAATCACGAATAGTGATGTCAATAGGAAGCTGATTATCCGGAAGATGGCATGGTCTATATCCCGTGTCACCGACAACACGGAGAGACTTCCATGACACCCATTCCGACCAGAGCGGCGATCGTAACCGGCGCTTCCAAGGGCATCGGCGCAGCGATCACGCAGCGGCTAGCCCGCGACGGCATGGCCGTCGTCGTCAACTACTCGCAAGGCCGCACCGAGGCCGAAGCGGTCGTCAGCGCCATTGAAGCCGGTGGCGGCAAGGCAATCGCTGTCCAGGCCAACATCGCCGATCCGGCTGGTATCGCCATGCTTTTCGATGCCGGTGAACAGGCGTTCGGCGGCGTCGACATTCTCGTCAACAATGCCGGCATCATGAAGCTTTCGCCGGTCGCCGAGACCGATGACGCCTCCTTCGACCACCAGGTCGCCACCAATCTCGGCGGCGTGTTCCGTGGAATGCGCGAAGGCGCGCGGCGGCTTCGTGATGGTGGCCGCATCATCTCATTCTCCAGCAGCGTCGTCGGCCTCTATCAGCCGGGTTATGGCGTCTACGCTGCCACCAAGGCGGCGGTCGAGGCGATGACGCACATCCTGGCCAAGGAGCTTGGCGCGCGCCGTATCACCGTCAACGCGGTAGCGCCCGGACCGGTCGAGACGGCGCTGTTCACGGACGGCAAGAGCGCGGCGCAGATCGAGGCGATCGGCAAGATGATTCCGCTCGGCCGGCTCGGCCAGCCCGACGACATCGCCGGCGTGGTCTCGTTCCTAGCCGGGCCGGACAGCTTCTGGGTCAACGGGCAAATCATCCGCGCCAATGGCGGCGTGATCTGAAGGAGGCTGTCGACGGCGTCTCCAGCCGCCGGACGGCTGCTCCATCCCAAAGCCTGAAATCCAACTTCAACACAAAAGGAAACGATCATGCCATTCGCCAACATCAAGATGCCGCAGGCGGCCCTCTCCAAGGCCCAGAAGGAAGACCTCATCCATCGGATCACCGCCATGTTCGTCGACTTTTTCGGCGAGGGCGTACGGCCCTACACGATGGTGCTGGTCGAGGAGGTCGCCGACGGCGGCTATGGTCGCGCCGACGAAGTGTTCGTCGTGCCGGAAGCCTATCGCGCCAAGGAGTAGCTCAGGGAAAGGTTTGCGCCAGTACCCCCACCCGGACCTTCGGTCCGACCTCGCCACAAGGGAGGTGGGAGCCGAGCTTTTCTGCATTTCCATAAAGGCACGGTCGCATAGGTGAACAAGGCGCTCCCTAACCCTCCCCCCTTGTGGGGAGGGTCGCTGCGAAGCAGCGGGGTGGGGGGGCGCCGCTCAATCACTCCTGGGCATCCCGGCCCAGTCGGCCGCGATTTCGGCGAACAGCCAATCGCGGAACGCCCTGATCTTTTTCTGGCGCAGCGCGCCTTCGGGATAGACGACGTAGTAGCGAGCCGCCGATTTCAGCGCGAGGTCGAACGGCCGGACCAGACGCCCCGCCGCAAGGTCGGCCGAGACCAGCGCGCTGCGGCCGAGCAGCACGCCTTCGCCATGCACCGCCGCCTCGACGGCGAAGGTGGCGGAATCGAAGCGTACGCCGCGCTTGGCGTCGACGTTTGTGACGCCCGCTTGGTCCAGCCATGTCGCCCAGTCGATGCGGAAAGCGTCGTGGATCAGCTTGTGATGCCTGAGATCCTCGGGCCGGCGCAGCGGATGTTCACCCGCCAGGAGTTCCGGGCTGCAGACCGGGAAGACCTCCTCATCGGCGAGAAACTCGACGGTCACCCCGGTGTAGTCGCCCCGGCCATAGCGGATGGCGATGTCGATGCCGTCGCTGACGAAATCGGCAAACACGCCCGAGGTCGACAACCGCACGTCGATATCGGCGTTGGCGCGGTGGAAGCGATGCAGCCTCGGCACCAGCCACCGACCGGCGAAGCCGTCCGAAGTGCTGACGTTCAGGACGCGCGTCGAGCGGTCGGGCGTGGCGGCGATGGTGGCGGCGGCGATCTGGTCCAGCGCCTTGCCGACCTCCGCCGCATAGGCCGTGCCCACCGGCGTCAGGCGCACCGACCTTGTCCCGCGATCGAACAGCTGGATGCCCAGCCTGTCCTCGATGTTGCGGATGGCGCGGCTGACCGCGCCATGGGTGACGTTGAGCTCTTCCGCCGCCTTGGTGAAACTCAAATGCCGGGCGGCGGCGTCGAAGGCGGGCAGGGCAGTGAGGGGCGGCAGTCTGCGCGGCATGATTTCGACCTGTGAGCGTTGCTCACAAATCCTGCACAAAGAGTCGTTTGTCGTCCAGCCCAAAGATGGCCAATATTCAAGGCGTACCGCGCATCCACATCGAGCTTTCCGGCTCGCCGATGCGCTGAAGACCAGACATGAGTGTGAGCGATCGTCATGCTCGCCCGCTGGGCGGCACCGGCATCCTTGCGCCCAATGAACACAGGAGACGAACAATGACCCTTGGATATATCGGCGCCGCGATAGGCGGCCTTGCCATGCGAAGCGCAGCAGCATTCGAGCACCGCCGCACCCTGCGCCAGGTTTCACGCCTGTCGGATCGCCGCCTGCGCGACATCGGCCTGGAGCGCGACTGGGACGGTTCCATTCTTGGCAACGGCATTCTGGGCAATGGGAGGGGAATATGAGCAGCACCCTGATCATCGGCGCGACGGGAGTTCTGGGCAGGGAAATGGCGAAGGCGAGTGCGCGCAATGGAGACAGCCTGCATGTCCTTGTCCGGCCGGCAACCGCAGGCAATGAGAAGCGGATGCGCCCGCTGCGAGACCTCGGCGCCACTGTCCATGTCGGCGATCTCGACGATTATGACAGCCTTGTCCGCGCCGTCGGCAAGGTCGATCGCGTCATCAGCTCGGTGCATGTTGGCTCGGCCAGCGAGATGACGCTGGTGCGCGCCATCAAGGATGCCGGCGTCTCGCGCTATGTGCCCTCCGCCGGCTTCGGCCTCGACTTTGCCGCCGCCGCACCCGGCTCGATCGAACCGCTCGACATCAAGCGAGCCGTGTTCGATGCGGTCAGGCAAGCCGATCTGCCCTATACGGTGATCTACACCAATGGCTTCTTCTCGACCTGGGTGGCCACGCTAGGCGACCTGACGCGGTTCGGCTCGGCCGTGCTGCCGCCGGATGAGGTCACGCTCTACGGCGATGGCAATGTGCCGGCGACCTTCGTCAGCGAAAAGGACATCGCCGCCGTCACCCTGCGTGCGCTGGAGGATCCGGGTGCCGTCCGCCGCGAAATCCGCATCGCGCAGAACAGGATCACGCAGAACGAGATGATCGAGCTGTGGCGCAAGGTGAGCGGCCGCTCGCCTGGCATCAAGCACATGAACGCCGACGAGCTGGAGGCGCTGATCGCGGCCGTCCCTGGCCTCGCATTGCTGCGCGCATTCTGGATCCGCGGCGAGACCGCGCTGGAGACGGCCACTCCCGAGGCCGGTGCGCTTTATCCGGAGTTGAGGTTCGAGAGCATTGAGAGCGCCTTTGTGGAGATGGCTGCAGGAGGCGGGCGGACGGTGTGAAGGTTGGATGCCTTGCGAGGTTGGTGCCCTACGACGCCCCCCTCTGTCCGGCAGGACAGAGGGGGCGCCGTAGGGCGGGGCAGACATCGTTTGGCGTCCATGGTGGTTGACCCAACCGCCCATCCGGCCGATAGGTCCGCGCGAACAGCCCGAGACCTGCAATGACCGACCTCAAAGATGCAACCCGTGCCACCGACGCTACCTGGCAGGACGATGTCCGCCAAGGCGTGCGGCATGTCCGCGATCTGGCCGCCTTGCCGCTGTCGCCCGCCGAGCGCCAAGCCGCCCAGCAAGCCGCGACGCTTCACAAGGTGCGCGTGCCAAAGACCTATCTCGACCTGATCGACTGGAACGACCCGGCCGACCCGATCCGGGCACAGGTGATCCCGTCGCCGGACGAACTGGTGGAAGCGGAGGGCGAGCTTGGCGATCCGATCGCCGATCACGACTTCAGCCCGGTGCCCAGGCTGACGCATCGCCATGGCGACCGGGTGCTGTTGTTCCCGACCTATCAATGCGCCGTTTATTGCCGGTTCTGCTTTCGCAAGGAATCACTGACTTCGATCGGCCGCGGCTACACGCGCGAGGCGCTGGAGCCGGCGCTGGCCTATATCGCCGACCACTCCGAGATACGCGAGGTGATCCTGACCGGCGGCGATCCGCTGTCGCTGCCGGACAAGGCACTGGCCGAAATCTTCACGCGTATCGAGGCTATCCCCCATGTGCGGCTGCTGCGTATCCACACCCGCGTGCCGGTGGCGCTGCCGTCACGCATCACGCCGGGGCTGGTCGAAGCGCTGCAAGGCCGGCTGATGGTCACCGTCGTCACCCATTTCAACCATGCACGCGAGATCACCGACGCTGCCGAGGCGGCTTGCCGGACAATGCGCCAGGCGGGCTTCGTGCTGCTCAACCAGAGCGTTCTGCTCAAGGGGGTCAACGACAGCGTCGAGGTGTTGGAAGAACTCTGCCGCGAGTTGATGTACCGGTTGGGGGTAAAACCCTATTACCTGCACCATGGCGACCTCGCGCGCGGCATGGCGCACAGGCGCACCACGATCGCGCAGGGCCAGGCGCTGGTGGAGGCGCTCAGGGCGCGGCTGTCGGGCATCTGCAATCCCGTCTATGTGCTCGACCTGCCGGAAGGCGGCGGCAAGGTGCCGCTCGGGCCTTGTCCTATCGAGGGACGCGACGGGGAGAGCTGGCGGATACGCGGGCTGGATGGTGCGGTGAGGGGATATACGGAGATCACCGAAGCGTAAGAAGCAGGCGCGTCGGCGCCGGATCAGCTAGTCCGCATCCGCCACGACGAACGCCAGCACGACCACGCGCGGAACGATGCAGTATACGAGGCGGACGCGACGGCCCGTCTTCGTCACCGCGCTGCCTGCGGCCAGATCCACGGCGATGTCCTCATAGCCCAGGATTTCGCGGTCGAGCGGATATGCCGCCTTGTAGACCGCCTCCTTGGCTGAAAAGAGGATGCGGCTGGCAAGATGGAGGGGCGCCGCGCCTGTCCGATCCGCAGGAATCGCAACAAGCGCCAGGAGCTCGTCGGGCAGGGGCAGCGCCGGCTCGACGTCGATGCCGAGCGAGGCCACGTCGCCAAGCGGCGCGACCGCGGCCACGGCTATCTCGTCGTCATGGGCGAGCGAACCGGTTACCCCGCCGGGCCAGGCAGGCGCGCCGGATGGTGCGCGCAAGATGGCGACGTCGCCGACGCCGATTTCCGCCAGCAGCCCGTGCGCGATCCACCGGGCGGCGCCGCTCGCGCGCCGCATGGCCGGCTGGCGCGCCGGGATGGATTGCGCCTCCGCCGGCAAGAGGTGCGCCTCGTCCCCTCCACGGATCATCCGGCATCCGGTGCGGACGCCGTCGGGGGCGATAGCGGCCAGCGCCCGCGCGAGCGAGATTTCCTCAAGCTGCTCCAAGGCGGACGGAATTGCGGGAAGTGTCATCGGCCGCTCGGTGCGGGCAGCACGAGCTCGGCGATCATTTCCCCGTCCTCGTCGAGGCCTTCCTCGACGAAACCGGCGGTGCGATAGAGTTGCCGGGCCGCCTCATTCTCCGGCTCGTAGCAGATTGAAACGTGCCTGACGTGGCCGAGCCCCCGGATTTCGCCCAGCACTTCACGCAGCGCGGCCTTGCCGTAGCCTTTGCCCTGGCTGGAACGGTCGATCATGAAGCGATAGATGCGCGCCTCGTCGTCATCGCGCGGCGCCTCGTACATCAGAAATCCGACGACACGGTCCCCAGCCATCACCGCGCGTGGCCGTGCATCCCTGTCGGATCGGGCTTCGTCCAGGGAGTCCGCATTGCCGGCGACGAAATCGATCTGCTCCGGCGCCAGTTGCAGGGATGCGACCTGGGCCCGGTTGGCCCTGGTCACCGGGACGAGACGGATTTCCAACATCTCGCGGAACGTTCCGTCACTTTGCGCCATCGTCGGCGACCGGGGTCACGAACCGATGCAGCTTGGCCGGGTTGCCGCGCCAAATCGAGTTGGGCTCCAGCTCCTCACCCTTCATCACGAAGGAATCGGTGTCGGCCACCGAGCCTTCGCCCATCACCACGCCATAGTGGACGAAGGCCGAGGGCCCGAGCGTGCAGCCATTGCCGATGCGGATGTAGTCGGACTTGAAGGCACCTTCTTCGAGCGAATGGGCCTGTATGACGCAGCCTTCGTTGAGAGTGACGTCGTCGCCGATCTCCACCAGGGAACGTTCGGTCAGGTTGCTGCCGCCGTCATAGACGCGCTTGCCGACCTTGACGCCCAAAAGGCGCAGGATCACCGGCCGGAACGGCGTGCCGCTGAACAGGCGCACGATCGGTGAATCGGCGAGCTTCCAGTGGCGTTCGTGGCGCCAGAAGGCGACGTCGTAGATCGTCGTGATCTGGGGCTTGAGCCTGCCAAAGCCAAGGCTTGCCCGCTCGACCAGTATGTAGAACGGGATGGTGATGGCCGAAGTGAGGAGCACGGCGACGAAAAGCGCGATCTCCGCCCATTCGCTGTAGTAGTTCAGCGCCCGGTCCCAGATCGCCAGCGTGGCGAACAGCATGACCCATTGCGTTGCCATGAACAGCAGGATGGTCACCAGATTGTGGCGGTTCTTGTGCGGGATGCGCTGGCGGCGGTCCGCCTCGTCGACGCCGGCGATGAGTTCCTTGTCGCGGTTCACCATGCGCGGGATCTCGAAAGCAGGCGAGCCCAGAAGCCCGACATTCTCGCGCAACGGTCCATCGACGGGGACCATCACCTTGGTGCCGAGCAGCACGTTGTCGCCCGTGCGTCCATCCGGCGGATAGTAGATGTTGTTGCCGAGATAGTTGCGTTCGCCGATGCGCGTCGGCTCGAGCCTGAAGGCGGTGGCGGACTTGTGCATATTGATCATGAAAAGCCCGTCCGAGACCATGGTCTCGGTGCCGATCTCGCACAGGAGAGGGTTTTCGTGCTGCTGGTTGGAGCCGAAGTTGGAACCCGTCTGCACCACCTTGTTGAGGTTCCAGCCGATGGCACGCATGTAGTGGACGATGGCCGAACTGTCGCCGAACAGCAGGCCGAGCACGCGCGAGTTGCTCGAGAATTCGGCGACGGTCTGCAGCCAGTAGCGGAAACCGTAAAGCGAGTAGGTACGGCCGGGCTTCAGCACCAGGCTTGTCAGGCGCGGCACGACCGTCGCGGCGAGGAAGGCCGCGGCGATGTATCCGAGAAGCGTGACCGTGGTACCGATCGCGACCAGGCCGATCGTCTCCTGATAGTCGTCGCCGACATTTTCCCAATAGCTGTGGAACAGCAGCGGCAGCGGGGTGACGATGGCAAACAGCCCGATCAACTGAACCGCTTCGTAGAGGACGCGCCGGACATTGGACGGATCGACGGCGCGCACCTTGCAATAGTCCGCCGTGGTCGGCACCGCCGGCGATCCATGCCAGTGTTCGCCGTCCGGGATGCTTTGCCCGCGCTGCAGCGAGGACGAATGGCCGAGCTGGCCGCCGTCGCCGATCTTGGTGTCGATGTCGATGGTGCAGCCAACTCCGACGAAAGCGTCGCGGCCGATGGTCAGCGGGCCGGTGTGGATATAGCCGGCCTGGGCCCGATAGCCGAGGATCATCGATTCCTTGCGCAGGATCGTCTGGGCGCCGATCGAAATGAGATCGGTGCAGACGGGCACGGACTTGGATTCGATGACCGCGTTCTTGCCGATCCTGGTTCCAAGCAGCTGCAGGTAGATGCTGTAGAGCGGGCTGCCGCGGAACAGGACCACGGGCGCGGTGCGGATCAAGGTCTTGACGACCCAGAAGCGATAGTAGCGCAGGCCCCAGATTGGGAACGTTTCGGCCTTCCAGCGGCCCACAAGCAGCCATTTCGCGGCGACGGCAAACCCCGACATGCCGAAGAACACGCCAGCCGAGAGCGCTACGCACCGGATGTAGAGCTGCAGCGGCTCGTCGAGCGCGTCATAGACCCAGTTCAGGCCGTCATTGATCGCCCACAGCGCCACATAGCTGTAGAGGCCGTAGAAGGCGAGCTGCGCGGCACCGCAGGTCCAGTAGACAAGGCTCGACGCCTGGCGGGTGAGGACAGGTTCGTTGGTGGCCGTCGTCATCTCTTCCGCCACGCGCAGATGCTTGGCCAGGCGCGCCACGGTCGGATAGAGATAGATGTCGCGCATGGAGGCCGTCGCCCATTCCTTCCTGTTGCGCACGCGCGCGCAGAAATGGGCCATCAGCAAGGAGTTGGCGCCGAGGTCGTCGAAGAAATTGTCCTCGACGGACACCGCGTCGAATTTCAGCACCGCGGCCAGCGCTTCGGCCAGAAAGCGCTCGTCGTCATTGCCGGGTGCCACCATCTCGCGGTCGGTGGAAAGCCTGATGCTGGTCGGCTTCGGAAGCTGGCGAAGGTCGACTTTGTTGGAAACCGTCATCGGGATCGCCGGCAGTTCCTCCAGATAGGAGGGCACCATGTAATCCGGCAGGCGCCGCTTCATCGTGCTGGCAATGTCGGCGCGCGACAGCGGCGGCAGGCCGGCCTTGGGCGCGAAATAGGCGACGAGTTCGACGCGGCCGGGCTCGATCTCCCAGGTGGTGACGGCGGCCTGCGCGATCTCCGGCTGGTCGAGCAGCACCGCCTCGATCTCGCCGAGCTCGATGCGGTAGCCGCGGATCTTCACCTGGGTGTCGATGCGCCCGTTATACTCGATCTCGCCGTCGTCGTTGATCCGGCCAAGGTCGCCCGTCCGGTAGATGCGCCGCGACGGGTTGTTGGGCAGATCGAGAAAATCGGCGATGAATTTCTGGTCGGTGAGGTCGGGCCTGTTGAGGTAGCCCACGGCGAGCCCGATGCCGGCAATGCCGATCTCGCCCAGTTCGCCCGGCTCGGCAAGCCGAGGCAGCGAAGGGTCGAGGATGACGATGGAATAGGTGGGCAGCGGCGCGCCGATGGTCACGGGCTTGTCGGGCGTCAGTTCACCCATCGTCGCGGTGACGGTCGCCTCGGTCGGGCCATAGGTGTTGAGGATCTTTCGGCCGGGCCTGGACCAGCGCACCACCAGATTGTGCGGGCAGGCCTCGCCGCCCACCAGCAGCGTGCGTAGGCTCGGCACGTCGCTCGCCATTGACGACAGCAGGGTTGGGCTGCAGGCCATGCAGGTGATTTCATGGTGACGCAGGAAATCGGCCAGCTCTTCGCCGACCAGCGTCAGTGGGCCGGGCGCCGGCACAACCGTCGCGCCGGCTACGAAGGGCACCCAGATCTCCTCGGAGGAGAAGTCGAAGGCGATGGTCATGCCCTGGTAGACGCGATCGCCCGGCCGGTATCCGTAGGATGCGGCGGCGACGCGGATGAAATTGACGAAGCTCTGGTGCCGGATGGCGACGCCCTTCGGCCTGCCTGTCGTGCCCGACGTGTAGAGGATGTAGCAGGTGTCGTCGGAAGCGGGCGCGTCGAGCCGCAGCGGTGCGTCGGAGCGCGCGGAGATGTCGGCGACGGCGCTGTCGATCAGCACATGGGGAACCGGCAGCTGACCGGCTCGCTCCGCATAGGCGGCGATGGTGACGATCAGGCTCACGCCGGCGTCTTCGATGATGAGCGTCATGCGCTCTTGCGGGAAAGCGGTGGCCAGCGGTACGAAGGCGGCGCCGGCCTTCATCACGGCGAGCACCGCGACATAGGTCTCCGCCGACCGGTCGAGGATGAGACCGACCCGGTGACCCGGCCGCACGCCGCGCTCGACCAGCAGGCGGGCGAACTGGTTGGCTCGCCTGTCGAGCTCGCGATAGGTCCAGACACGTCCCTCGCTGATCACGGCCGGCAGCGCGGCAAAGGTTTCGGCGAGCTGCTCGAAGACCGCATCGAGCCGCTCATCTGGCTGACTTGCCAGGGCGAAATCGGCGCCCGCCAGGATCTGGCTGCGCGCCCGCGGGGCGATCCTCACAAGGGCTTCAATGCTGTCCAGGCCCGCCTGATCGGGCTCGCTGCCCGATCTTGCCGCTTCCCTGTCCAGTTCGGCGATATCGACACCGTGGTCCATTTCCAAAACTTTCTTATCCTAGCCGAACCGTGCCAGGCACATGTCGATCGTGCCGCCGCTCAAGCAGGCATTGTCGGCTGTACGGCCGCTGCAATTTGACGTTGTTGGTGAAGGTGGAATGACCGGCGCGCAGGGCGCGGGGCGGAGGCAGACGCACCGCTGGCGGCGAGCGACATCCATCCGTTCGAACCGCGTTGCATTGCCCGTGCCCAATCCCATGCGCTGTGCGGCCGATTTCCGGTCGCTGGGACACGCTTATGCCATCCGATCTTTTCGCCAGTTTTTCCGAACTGTTGAATATTGTTTCTGGATTGTGTCTCGGTGCTCTTTTTTGCCCCGGATTCCTTCCTCCAAAAGAATCTTGCGAGGCCCGGGAATAAAGCGCCGCCCTTCCGGGTCTTCATTTCAGCGGGGCCAATCGAGCGGCCCGCGACATGAAGAAACGCAACAAGGATTTATCGGAAATGACCAAGCTCGCTCTCAGCGTGGCTGCGATGTTGCTTGCCTCGAGTTCTGCCTTTGCCGGCAGCGACCATTTCGGCACGAGCACCCAGGCCACCGCCACCATCGACAACACCTACACCGCCTCGATCCGCAAGGCGGACATGGTTCGGCACGGCATGCAGGCATCGATGAAATCCGATGCGGAAGAACCCGGCCAGGGCATCTGGGGCCGCTGAGTTCATGAGCATCGCGCCGGTCCCGTCGGCGCGCCTCAACCGCATCAGGACGGAGGGCCAGGGGCTTGGCCCTCCGTCATTTCTTCCGATTTTTCGCCTTCCGCCACGCAACCCAAAGGAGAGACCACCATGTTCAGCATGACACGTCGCACAGTGCTTCACTCAGCCGCCGCCGCCGCTGCTTTCGGCCTTGCCGGAAAGCTGGAATTCACACGCCCGGCTTTCGCGCAAACACCGGTCGAGCCGACCGTCGGCTTCTACAAATACAAGGTCGGCGATATCGAGGTCACCGCCGTCTATGACGGCATCTGGCGCAAGCCCCACGACCCGGCCTTCATCAAGGATGTATCGGTCGACGACACCAAGGCGGCTCTTGCCAAAGCCGGGCTGCCCACCGAGTTCATGCCCATCCCGCTCACCGTCGTCGTGCTCAAGATGGGCGGCCGGCTGATCATGATGGATGCCGGCTCGGGCGTCGGCCAGTGGCAGGCCAACGCCACGCATCTGCCGGCCAACATGGCCGCCGCCGGCATCGACTACAAGGCGATCGACACCATCATGATCTCGCATTTTCACCCCGACCATGTCTGGGGCCTGATGGAGAAGGGTACCAACACGCCGGTGTTCCCCAATGCCGAGCTGATCGTCAACGCCACGGAATACAATTGGTGGACCGACCCCAGCCGGCTGGCCAAGCTGCCCGAGGGCCGCAAGCCGGCGGGCAAGCGCATCGCCGAGAATTTTCCGAAATGGAAGAACTGGAAGCTGGTCGAGGACGGCGCCGAAGTCGCGCCCGGCATCCAGATCATCGCCGCCCCCGGTCACACGCCCGGCCACTCGGTCTACCTCGCCAATTCCGGTGGGGAGCAGCTGATGATCTCGGCCGACACCATGTATGTGCCGGCCCTTCTGGCGCCGCATCCGGAGTGGCAGGGTGCCTACGATCAGGACGGGTCGACCGCGATCGCCACGCGCCACAAGATCGTCGACCGGGTGATCGCGGACAACATCCGCATTTCCGGTTCGCATTTCCCATTCCCCGGCGCCGGCGTCTTCGTGAAAGACGGCAGCGCCTACGCTTTCACGCCCGTGCAGATTTAATCACGGCAACCCGACAAGCGAGAAAGACAATGAAACAATCCTTCTTGGGCAGAAACGCCCTGTACGGCCTGCTCGGCGCCATTGCCGTGCTGACCGTGGTTCCTGTTGCCACAATCATACCGGCCTATGCGGTCGACGATATCGAGGGCACCGATGCGCCCGACCTCACCGCCGTGCAGGCCAAGATCGCCGCCAAGGACTACAAGGGCGCGCTGGCCGATTTGCGCGATCTCGCGCAGGACAACCAGCAGGCCGATGTCTACAATCTGCTCGGCTTCACGCTGCGCAAGACCGGCGACTTCACCACCGCGCTGACCTACTACAACAAGGCGCTGGAGCTGAAGCCCGACCACAAGGCCGCCCGCGAATATCTTGGCGAGCTCTATGTCGAGACCGGCGACTTGGCCAAGGCCGGGGAGCAACTGGCGTCGCTGCAGAAACTCTGCCCCGCCGGCTGCGAGGAGCTTTCCGACCTGCAGAAAGCCATCGACACCAAGGTGACGCAGTAGGTTCCCCCTCACCCACATCTCCCCTCGGGGGCAGTTTGGGCGCTCGTGGCTGACGCCCGTTGCCGGAGCTGGCGCCTCTCCCTCGAGCCGGCTCCGGCCCTTTCAAAATGGAGGCTGACCCATGACACCGAACGACATCGCCGCGAAGCTCGCCGGCCTCGCCACGAAATACCACGCTGGGGATGTGACCCTGCTTGCCGGCCGCCTGCTGCTGTCCCTCATCTTCCTGCATGAGGGCGCAACACTGGCCACCCATTTCGATGCCGCCGCCAAGGCGATGGCGGCGTTGGGCGTCGGCCTGCCGCTGTTCGTCGCCACCGTCGCGCTGCAACTGGGGGCAGGGCTCTCGATCGCAACCGGCCTGCTGACGCGGCTGGGCGCCATCGGGCTCGGCCTGTTCTGCCTTGCGACGGCCATGCTGTTTCACACCAACTTCGCCAGCCAGAACGAACTGCTGCATTTCGAAAAGGACCTGGCCATCGCCGGCGGCATGTTCGTGCTGGCCGCCGTCGGTGCCGGCAGGTTCTCGCTGGACCGGCTGGTGGCGCTCTATTTGCACAAGCGACAGCGCGACAAGGAGATGACGGCAGCGCTGCTGGCGGTGGAGAACCAGTTTTCGGTGCGGTTGCCCGTTTGAGGCAGTGCTAGCCGAGGCGGAGGGGGGAACCACCTCCCTCGTCGCGGCGCCAACCCCCTGGTGCCGGCCACGATCTTCGTGACGCCGGCAAAAATCACCTACCAGGTGAGCTGCAAGCCTGCATTTCCGCCAACGCTGCGACCGGCGAATGCGACGCCGGCCGTTCCTGTCAGCCGGCCGCTGCCGCCCGCAAAAAGACCCTCGCCAAGAACTGCTGCCCCCGTCAGGCCCATCGCATTGGACATGCCGGCGTTACCCCAGTTGATGCGCACGCCAAAATGCTCGCCGGCGACCAGGTCAGGGCTGGTCAACGCCGCGGCGATCGAGGAATTTTCGAAGGCGCGGGCGACACGGTTGTCGATGTCTTCGACGCTCTGTGCCAGCGCAGTCTTGGACGGCACCACGCCGTCCGCGGTTTGCTTTAGAGTCACCCCGGTGTCGGCGTTTATGCAGGTATCCGTGCCCGGGCTGTAGTAATATCGCGCACCGTAAAGCGTACAAACCTTCACGTATTCGACTGGCTGAGCGAAGCCGGGCGTTGTGGCGCCAACCGTTGCCGACAGTGCAACAAGCAAGAAATAACAATTGATCCTGGACATTTAACTTCTCCCCGCTGGCAAATTGTTAGCAAACCCTTAAAGCACTGGCGCATGGATAAGCTTTGCCTGTCAACGTGAAGTGATCCGGATTCTGTGCGGTTCACCGAAATCCGGAGCCTGTTGCTCCCACGCAACAAAACGATGGCTGTAACAAGGCATTCCCTTAACCAACGGGCGTTTCCGCCGGCCACTGTCCTGGTATTTCGAAAAGGACCTGGCCATCGCCGGCGGCATGTTCGTGCTGGCGGTCACTGGGGCCGGCAGGTTCTCGCTGGACCGGCTGGTGGCGCTCTATTTGCACAAGCGACAGCGCGACAAGGAGAGGGCGGCGGCGCTGCTGGCGGTGGAGAACCACATGTGGGTGGGCGAGGTGAAGCTGCCGATTTGAGGGGCGCGCGAACCCTCGCAGCCCAGGCGCGCAGCGCTTTCCGGCTGCATTCCACGCAAAATTCCACTGTTGCTGCGGTTCTTACCACGCCGGCTACCACGCTTGCGCACACACCACGGCCCTATGAAGCGGCAACAGCGCACGACGAACCCAAGACGATCATGCGCTGAGCAACCTGCCGCCGCGGATCCCGTGGGGATAGCGGCTGGCCGGTTTCGCCTGATGAAAATGTAGAGACAGACTCGGGAACGCGGTGCGGGCGGCGCGTTGAGGTCCTGTCATCACCTTTGGAAAGATGGAGAATTGAAATGAAAAAGATCGTTCTTACCATTGCCGCGGTTCTGTTTGCTTCCGGCACGGCTTTTGCCGGCAGCGACCATTTTTTTGGCACGGACTATGTCCCGGCCGCCGGCAGCTATCCGACCACGACGACCCATTCGATGATGTCCGGCGGTGCGCCCGACATGATCGGCACCAAGAGCATCACCGGCAGCGCGGTTGAAGGAAATGCGAATTCCGGCATGCCTGCACCGGGCTATGGCCAGGGCATCTGGGGCAACCGCTAACGAAACCGGCCGCCATGGCCGGCATCCAGGGGACGGGATAACTCGCCGCCTGGATCATTTCTCCGCCTGAATGGCTCGCTCCATTCCTTCCAGCGGCCGATCAGCGATGTGCCTGCCGCGCGTGCTTTTCTGGAACAAGCCTTGACGTCCCGCATTCTATTAGCAGGGACGCAAGGAGCGTGGCGTGAAAGCATTTTTTGGACTGGTCTGCGGCTTCGTGCTGACCCTTGCGGTGTTCGGCAGCGGGTTGGTTTTCGCAGCCTGGCTGCTCGCCGCCAAACCCGCGCGCGAGGCAAGGCCCACCATCAGCGTGGCGGAGCTGTGGACCAAGAAGGCGCGGCCGGTGAACAAGGCGACACAGAACCTTGAACGCGTGCCGGCCGAGCAGCCCGCGCCAGCCGACATCGCCGCCAAGGAACCAGCCAAGCAGCAGCCAGATCCCACCGTCACCGGCGCCATCGCGCCGGCCGAACTGCCGCCGCCGCATCTCGCCTGGTGCGCCAACCGCTACCGCTCTTACAATCCCGACGACAACAGCTACAGGTCCTATAGCGGGCAGCAGCGCACCTGCGTCTCGCCCTATCTCGCCGCCGACCGCACCGCGCCGCCCGCCGCCGAGGCCAGCTATGCCGAGGGCCCGGGCTTGGGTGCCTACGCGGCCACCGGCGACGACGACCATGTTGCCTCCTGCTTCAGCCGTTACCGCTCCTACCGGCCGGAAGACAACAGCTACCAGCCCTATTCTGGCGGGCCGAGACGGCAATGCGACTAGCCGGCAGCGGGTTGGCGCACGACGAAGGCCGCCGGGAGCGACCGCGACCGCGCGATTTCTGGGATCGTTCGGATCGGCCTCAAAGCCCAGAGGAGGAACGACCATGGATGACGACCGGCACGAGAAGATCCAGCAGCGCGCATACCAGATCTGGCAGCGTGAAGGCGGCGGCGACCCCGAGGATCACTGGCACCGCGCCGAAGCCGAGATCGACCGCGAGGCGGCACTGCCGCTGACGGCCGGTGACGCGTTGCCGCGCGAGATCGCCAGCGCCGACGTGCTGACGGTGGAGGAACTGGCGGTGCGCACCGGCATATCGGGCGACGAGGCGCAGGAATTGATCGACCGCCTGGGCACCGATCGCGCCGCCCTTGAACAAGCCGCGCGCAGTCTCAAAAGGCGGCGCACCCCTCAGGAGGGACAGGCGAAATGATCAGGAAACTGAAAGGTGGAAAATACCGGCTTTATTCGCGCAAGAAGGATGAGAAGACGGGCAAGCGGCGGAACCTGGGCACGTTCGAAACGCGCGAGGCGGCGGAGAAGCATGAGCGCGAGGTGCAGTATTTCAAGCGGCATTGAAGGGGTGCCTCGGACTGTCGCGACGGTGACGCACCACAGCTACTGAGACCGGTTACTTCCGCTGAATACAAAGGCGGCTTTGCGCCCGATCCCGTCAGGATTTCTACGCCACGCGGGGTTGAGCTGGCCTGACCACGGTGGCGAGTACGATGCCGGCGACAATGAAGGCAGCACCGACCAGATCGTAATCGTGCAAGCCCTCGCCAAGCAGCAGATAGGCGAGCATGGCCACGAACACCGTCTGCAAATAGAGCAGCATGCTCGCCCGGCTCGCTCCGAGCGTTTCCACGCTTTTGTTGTAGAGATAGTACATCAAGGCGCCGCCGGGACCCGCCAGATAGGCGAGCGCGAGAAGGCTGTCGACATCCATGGCGGAGCGTTCGTCGTTGAACAATTCCCACACATGGAAAGGCAAGGCGACCAGCGCACCGGCGCCAAGCAGCAGCACGACCATCGGCAGGAGTTCGATGCCGAATTTGGCACGGCGCAAAAGCACGGTGTAGAGGCCCCAGCAGAACGCGCTGCCGACGATCCACAACTCGCCGGCGTTGACCTTGAGTTGCAGCAGCGCCGTCAGGTTGCCGTGGGCAACGATGAAAATCATCCCGGCAAGCGCAACCAGCGCGCCAAGCGACTTCCACAGTCCGAGCGGTTCGCCAAGCACGAAACGGGCGAGCACCATCGTCATGACGGGCGATAGCGCCATGATGATGCCGGCCGTGGTGGCATCGGTGTCGTCGAGGCCGTGGTAGATCATACCCTGGCATAGCGTGAGGCCGATCGCCCCCACGGCGACGACCTCCACGGCGCGCGTTCGCAAAAGCCCGATCATCGCGTCGTGATGACGGTGCACGATCGGCAGCAGGATGGCGCAGGCAAGCGTCAGCCGCCAGAAGCAGAGGCCCCAGGGCGGCATTTCAGGCGCCACCCATTTGGCCGCGATATAGACACCGGCCGAAAGCAGCCAGCAAAGGACGGCGGCCGGATAGCCAGCCAGGGAGGATACGGGGCCGACCTCGGGTTGCGCGGCCTGATGCGCTATCGGCATTGCCTGCATGTCATGCCTCCCCTTGGATGACGCCCGACGGGGGCAATATAGCCTGCGTCGTTGGGTCGTGCATCCGTTTTGAAAGGCCGAAAAGGAATCTGCTCTCGGCCGCCATATGTCTTTCGATGGAGCGGGAAGGTTCTTCCCGCGAGGGTGATGCGACGACCGTAGCGGCAATCGAACAAGCCGCCTGAGCCTCAAGGCCAGAAAGCGCGCTAAACCTGTTCAGCCCTAACCAGGGAGAGCGAGATGATCCGCAAACTGAAGGGTGGAAAATACCGGCTTTATTCGCGCAAGAAGGATGAGAAGACCGGGAAAAGGCGGAATCTGGGGACGTTCGATAAAGGGGGGGCGGGGAGAAGCATGAGCAGTACTTCAAGCGGCATTGAGGCGTGATTTCGTGCTTGTCTCTGGCTGTCGCGATGGTGACGGACCATCCTGCTGCGACTGGTTATCTCCGCTGAGTACAATGCCGGCAATGCGCCCCAAGTCAGTCGTTGAGCTAGCCCCAGGGGAATCCCAGAAGCGGAAATTCGAGCGAACAGGCTAACCGGTGCGTTGCACCTAGAACCGACGCTCAGCGGTCATCAGCGACGAGCTCGATCTTCAGCCGAGAGTGAGCAAGGCAGCACGCTTCACTGTCGCCGACATTCCCAATCGTTTGGCTAACTAGTCGTCAGGCCTGTTGTCCGGCTCCTACTAAATCGAGTGCCGCTCTGGGCCCATCCTAGCTTAAAATTACGCACCCGCACTTCGGAGGTGCTTTGAGCGTCTCTAGCTGCGGGATATATGAAGCGCAACTCGATTTCGTCCTTCCGATTTGGCACGAAACAGAGCCAAATCGGCGGCATTGACGAAATCATTTGGCGTCTCGTCCGCGGTGGGCACCGCTGTTGCAACGCCGACGCTGATGGTCACATGATCCGGGCCGTGGGGTATGTTCAACTCCCGCACACCCTGGACGAGCCGCTCTGCGATCGCACTGGATTGTTCCAGTAAAGTGTCGACCAGCACGACCACGAACTCTTCGCCTCCGTACCGCGCAGCGAGGTCGGTGGAGCGACCGGAACCGCTCTGGATTACGCGGGCGATTTGCTTGAGCACCTCATCGCCGGCCATATGGCCATAGGTATCATTGTATCGTTTGAAGTTGTCGGCATCAATCATCAACAGCGACAATGGGGACTGTGCGCGAAAAGCGCGCTTCCATTCAGCCGCCAAATATTCATCAAAATAGCGCCTGTTGCCGAGACCCGTCAGGCCATCGATCCGCGTCAGACGTTCAAGCTCGAGATTCGCACTGATCAGCTGTCGCTGGCTTTCCCTTAGCGCCCGGTATGCCGCGTCTCGCTGGACGTGATCCAGATAGGCCCGCGTGTGATATCGAATACGTGCAATCAGCTCGATACGATCCGGCAGTTTGACGAGATAGTCGTTCGCTCCCGCAGCGAAGGCTTCGCCCTTGGTGGCCGGATCTTCCTTGCTCGACAGCACAATGACTGGGACCGCGCGTGTCGACGCATGCTTCCTGTATTCTCGCACCAGATGCAGCCCGTCGACACCGGGCATGACGAGATCCTGCAGGATAACGGTTGGCTTTACCTCATCCGCGACCGTCATCGCTCTCAACGGGTCGGTGCAGAAGTGTAAGGAAATATCGGGCTCGTTGGCTAGAGCGCGCCTGACCGCCTCGCAAACCATGATCTGATCATCGATGAGCAGAACCATGGATGAATAGTTATCTGCGAGTGGCGGGACTAGCTCTGGTTCTTGCGTCATCGGACGAGCCCTTTCACGTGGAGCGCTCGCAGGCTTCGATTATACGTGAGCCGATCGCACTCAAAGGAAGAATATCAACAGCCGCGCCGATGTCGGCGGCGGCCTTCGGCATGCCGTAGACGGCACTGGTTGCTCTATCCTGCGCGATCGTGAGATGCCCCTTGTCGCGGAGCTGTCTTAGCCCGCGCGCACCATCCCTGCCCATGCCGGTGAGCAGGACACCAATCACCGAGCCAGGCCACCATTGCGCCGCACTCTCGAAGAACACATCTACCGACGGCCGATAAACATTGTCCTTGGGGCTGGGCGTATAGCCAAGTTGCTGAGCTGACTTGAAAACCAGATGATCCGCAGAACTGGCTACGAGAACAGTGCCCGCTTGAGGACTATCCTTTTCCCGCGCCGGACGGATCGGGAGAGGCGTATGCTGTCCCAGCCAATCAGTAAGCCCTGGCACGAACTGAGCATCGAGATGCTGGACGAGCACGATCGCGCTACCAAAATCAACGGGAAACGCGCTCAGGACTGCGGCAACGGCGGCCGGCCCGCCCGCGGAGGCACCGATTGCAATTAGGCGTCGAGGTGTCGGCTCAGCGTCACGTGACATCCGCCTTTTTGTCTTGGCCGGCGCATCACCGATCAGCTTGCCGATCGTCGCAATCTTGTTCGTTAGAAGCCGTGCGGATTGCGAGGACGCGTTACCTTGGATCCCTACTGACGGAATATCGACCGCGTCGAGCGCGCCATGACCCATTGCTTCGTAGACACCGGCGAGGTTGGCTTCGATACTAGCGGTCACCAGCAAGATTGAGCACGGGGTTTCCGCCATGATTCTGCGGGTCGCTTCCACGCCGTCCATCTCTGGCATCGCTAGATCCATGAGTATCAGATCCGGCAGATCACGTCTGCAGACCTCGACCGCCTCACGCCCATTGGTCGCGATCCATGCGACCTGATGTTCGCCGGTCGACAGGACCAGCCGGCGCAGAAGCTCAACCGCCATCGGCATGTCGTTGACTACGCCGATTCTCATTCGTTGGCTTCCAATTTCGATCTCATTCAGCCGCCTCGCCAATCATGTCCACGACGGCATGAATCAGGGCCTCGTCCTGAAAGCTACTCTTGGTCAGGTAATAGTCCGCACCTGCGTCGAGCCCGCGCGCGCGATCTTCTTCCCGATCCTTGTACGAAACGATCATGATGGGTGTGTTCTTGAGATGAGCGTCCTTTCTGATCAAACTCACCAGCTCGATGCCATCCATGCGAGGCATGTCGATGTCGGTGAGGACGAGATCGAAAGGACCAGACCGGACGGCATTCCACCCGTCCATACCGTCGACCGCCACTTGGACCTCATAACCGTAATTGCCCAGCATCTTGCGCTGGAGTTCGCGAACCGTCAGTGAATCGTCAATCACGAGCACGCGCTTGCGCCTGCTCGGTTCGGGACTGCCCGCGGCGCGCCGAAGAGCTCGAAATCCGCTTGACGACGCAAGCTTTTCCACCGATCGGATCAGATCGTCGACGTCGAAGATCAGAACAGGCGAACCGTCTTCCATCAGGGCTGCTGCGCTAATGTCCTTGATCTTGGCAAACCGTGGATCGAGAGGTCTGATCACCAACTCGCGTTCCCCGAGAAAACGGTCAACGATCAGGCCGTATGCATCGCCCCGACCCGCATCCACGATGACGACCGAGAGTTCGTCCGGTTCCGATCCGGGCTCACCTCGATCCAGCACCTCGCGCGCGGTGACCAGCCCGATCTGTCGATCGTTCAATCGAAAATGCGGCCGGCCCTGCAGGACATTGATCTCGGTCCGCTGCAGTTTCAAAGTCTTGGAAATGGCAGCGAGTGGAAAAGCATAGGGCTCTCCATCGACATCGACGAGCAGTGTGCGCAGGACCGACAACGTCAGCGGCAATTGCAGTTGAAATCGGGTTCCGTGCCCAAATTCTGAGGAGACGCTTGCGACTCCCCGGACCTGCTTCGTCATGGCTTGCACTGCATCGAGCCCCACACCGCGACCGGAGACGTCGGTAAGGCCCGCTTTCATCGAGAAGCCTGGCAGAAACAGGAATGCGAGCAATTCGGTTTCGCTGAGTGTGTCAGCACTTTCCCTGGTTGCAAGCTGCCGGGCGACGACAGTCTCGCGCAGCTTCGAGAGCTCGATCCCCCTGCCGTCGTCCACCACGGCTATCTGCAGCAGCCCGGCATTATGCCTCGCTTCGAGCCTGATGAGCCCCTCTTCGGGTTTCCCCATCGCGAGGCGCTCCTCAGGCGGTTCAAGCCCATGGTCTACAGCGTTGCGCAGAAGATGCCCCAAAGGGGCATCGAGCTGCTCGAGGATATCGCGGTCGATGCCGGTCGAGCCGCCTACGATCTCCAGTCGCACCCGCTTGCCAAGGGTACGACCGAGGTCGCGGATCGTTCTCGCATAGTGTCGCACGCCGTCCTCAAAAGGCCGCATCCGGCTCGCCAACGTTTCGTCGTACAATCTGTTGGCAAGATCGGTCGCTTTCCGATCCACTGAATCCAATTCATCGAGACGCTCCGCCAGGAACGCTTGGCTCAACCGAAGCTTCCGCTGCGCTTCAGCCAGCGCCTCCACCACCGCCGCATCGTTTGAAACCGGCGGCAGCACTGCATGAAGATTGTCGAAGGCACTTGCGAGGTCCGATTGAAGTCGCTTCAGCCGCAGCAGCCCGTCAGCGAATGGCCTGAGCCGCCGAGCTTCCATCAGCGACTCGCCAGCCAACCCGAGCAATCGGTTCAGGCTGTCTGCCGTCACCCGAACCATTCTATCAGAGCCGATGCTGTCGTGGGCTTGCGGTACCGTCCCAACGAGGAGGTTCGCTGAAGAGGTCGTCGCCAGTTGCTCCTGAGGATGATCTGGAGTTGCGAAATCAGCTGCAGCATCTTGGGGCCCGGGCTTTGCCTCGGGGAGGGACAATTCCTCGAACTTCGCGAGAAAGGTTTCGACTTCTGAGTTGGCGCTCTCGCTCGACGATCCCGATGCGATCAATTTCAAAAGGTCAGAGCCTTGCAGAAGCGCATCTATATGCTCCCGTCGCACCCTCAGATGCCCACGTTGCGCGGCGACCAGGCAGTCTTCCATCGCATTTGCAACTTTGACCGCGGGCATCAGGTCGATGATGCGGGCAGCTCCTTTCAGGGAATGCGTGGCACGCATGCATGCGTCCAAGGCATCGGCGGCGATAGGATCGCGTTCGAGTGCCAGAAGCCCAGAGGTTAGAGCCTGTGACTGCGTCTCCAGTTCGGTCTGGAAGAGGCTGAGCATCGAAACCTGGCTGAAGTCTTCATCTGTCATGCGATGCTCCGATCCAGCATCGTGAGCAGTTGTCGTGGATCGAGACAGCCTACGGCTCGTCCCTGCCATGGCAGCACGCCAACCGTAGCGGCCGACAGTGCCTTGCCAATCATGGCCGGAACGGCGAGGGTGTCGCGTTCCTGGTACCGATGTAAGCCGTGGATCTCGTCAACCGTAAAAGCAACCCGTTTGTCGCGCTCGCCTACCACGACTAGGCGGCGAAATACCTTGGTTCGCGTGCCTTGTTCCCCCTCCTTGCGCTCGTCTATCCCGAGCAATTCGGCCAGGGACAGGCAAATGAGCAATTCACCACGGACATTCGCAATACCGAGCAGTGCACTGTTCCTGCGATGTGGAACTGAATGAACGCGACGAGATTCAGCCACTTCATGAAAAATACCGACCGGAAGTGCCAGCCATTCCTCCCCCAAACGGAAGAGAACGGCCGTCTGCAGCGCGTCGCTGTCTGCCAAGTCGATCCCTGCACGACCAGCGTTATCAGGCCATTCGTCGCGATATGCCGAGGGCACTGCACGGTCAAGGAGGCGTCGTGCAATCTTCTTGTAGGTCGGGCAATTCCTGCAGTGGAGATGCTGCTCCAGTAGCGGACATGACTTGTCACCCCGTACGCCTATTTGCCGCCAGCAGTCGTCGATTTCAATCTCCTCCACCGGCTGAGCGATCCTTGTCGAAGCCGCCATCAGCTGCCGCTCCTTTTCTGGACCCGACCCAGTCGGCCGGCCAGCGCCTCGGCGCCGTTGTGGTCGCCTTGCTTGCTAAGCAGCAAGGCCAGATGGACAAGAGCTTCTCGATGATTTGGCGCGAGATAGAGCGCCTTGCGATAACTTTGCGCGGCTTCGGGTGCAGAACCATCCGCATCCTGGACGAGGCCCAGCAGGTAGAAGATTTCCGCGGAAGGACCGAACTCCTTGAGATGCGCCAGGGCGACCTCCTGTGCCTCCTTTACCCGTCCTGCATTGGCGATCCGTTCAACCGCGATGAGGCTTTCCGAGGCCTGTGCAAGCGGCTTGGCCGGAGCCTGCCCACGGCCTTCATTGCCAATTGTCGGTCGGAACGGAAGAAGAGGCTCGCTCTTGTTGACCTTCGGAGTCGGCGTCCGCACCGGGACGGCGGCCGAAACTTTCGGCGCCGTGGTCTTGACGGGCTCCGATTTCAGAAAGGCAAAGGCCAATGGCCATTCAGCGGAAATAAAGCCATGCAACCTTGGAAGAGCTGCTTCCGCCGGACCGACCAGAAGAAGTCCGTCTTTGGCCAGCAGGTCCTTCGTGCAGATCAATGCGCGATCCTGCAGCTCTCGATTGAAATAGATCAGCAAATTGCGGCAAAGCAGGATGTCATAGACCTTTTGCCCGAAAGACGCGCGAGAACCGAACAGGTTTCCTACCCTGAACCGAACTTGTTTCAGCACCCCAGCAATAGGCCGCAACCCGCCCTCGGCAGCTTCGAAATAGCGATCCTTGAATTCGAGATGGCTGCCGCGAAACGAATTGCGCCCATAGATGGCGCGTTCAGCCGTCGCGATATTGCGGCTGCTGACGTCCACGCCATCGATCTTGAACTCGTGCGCCTCAAAGCCGGCATCGAACATGGCCATGGCGACCGAATAAGCCTCTTCGCCCGTTGAACATGGCAGGCTTAGGACTCTTATCGGCTGAGCAGGCTTGTGCACGCGCGCATGCCGCGCCAGCATCGTGAACGCTTCTCGGTCGCGAAAGAACCAGGTCTCTGGGATCACCACCGCATTGATCAGCTCCTGCAACTCCTGCGAGGAACCGGCCAAGTGTTCCCGATAGGCCTGAGGGTTGGTTATCCGGCAGGCTGCCATCCGGTCTCTGACCGCCTGACGAACCACTGTCGGACCAACGCTGGCACTGTCCAGTCCAATGGTTTCCGTCAGGAGCTTTTCTATTGCGCCGGTCATTGATCACCTATTGCGGCCTGGCGGAGCAAAGCGGTACGAATCTCTTCCGAAAGCAGCGCTTCCACTTTGACCCACTGAATGATCTCGGAACCATCGGAAGCCACCGGCCCAAGATAGGGCGGGGTTCCTGGTTCAAGGCCGAACGGCGCGAAATCGGCAGGGTCTCGCTCGAGCGTATCCGTCACCCGTTCCGCGATCAGCCCCAGTAGGCGTTGCTCGCCACCATGCGCCGGATAGCGCGTCACAACGATCCGGGTGCTCAATAGGCGCTCCGATGGTCGGCCAAGCGCAAGAAGAGTAACATCGATCAGGGGGATGGGTATTCCGTTATAGCTGACCAAACCCACCACACCAGTTGGCGCACCCGGAAGAACTTTCACATCGATATAGGGCAGAACCTCTTCAATTTGGTGGACATCGATCAAGTATCGATCCGGACCCATGCTGAAGGCGAGGAATAGCATTGTCACCTCCTACTGCCGGCTCGCTAGGCTCTCAGCTTGAACCTCGAAATGCTACTTCGCATGCCGCCTGAGACTTGATTGAGCTCGTCGATCGCGAGCGTCGATTGCTGAAGGGATTCGACCGTTTGTTGAGCTGCCTCACTCAGCTGGGTTAGCGTGTCGCTGATCTGCCCCGCGCCGGTCGCCTGCGCTTGCATGCCGTCATTGGCGACTTCGAAACGTGGCACCAGCCCCTGAACCTGCTGAATGATCTCGAAGAGTTGCCCGCCGACCTGCTGGATTTCCTGCATCCCCCGGCGGACCTGCTCGGAAAACTTGTCCATGCCCATCACTCCGGCCGCGACTGCCGACTGGATGTCCTTGACCATCTGCTCGATATCGTAGGTGGAGACAGCGGTCTGGTCCGCGAGCCTTCGGATTTCCGTCGCCACCACTGCAAAGCCCCGGCCGTATTGGCCTGCCTTCTCCGCCTCGATGGAAGCGTTGAGCGACAACAGATTCGTCTGATCGGCGACTTTGGTTATGGTCGTCACCACCTGATTGATGCTGCCGGCTTTCTCACTCAAGATCGCGAGTTTGGAATTGATCGCACCGGCCGCTTCCATGACCTGCTGCATGGTTTCTTCCATACGGGTTAGCCCCGCTTGCCCTCCGCCGGCGACGGCAGCCGTTTGCTCGGCAACTGTCGAGACCTCGTTCATCGTGCGGACGAGCTCGTTTGATGTGGCGGAGATTTCCTTGGCTGTCGCGCGGATTTCTGTTGTGGTCGCTGCGATTTCAGTCGCAGTTGCCTGTTGTTGCTTGGAGGTGGCGGCGATCTCAGTTATCGACGTGCCGACCTGTATGCTGGACCTTTGAACCTGACCAATGAGGGTTGTGAGATCGTCCGCCATTGCGTTGAAGCCGTCGGCAAGCACGCTGAATTCGTCTCGGCGCCTCAGATCGAGGCGTTCGCTGAAGTCGCCTTGCCGCATCAATTGAACCGCGTCGACCAAACGGGTGAGCGGACCTGTAATGGCGCGAAACAGCTGGTAACCCAAAAGAAGGGCTAGCCCTAGGGCTATCAACAAGCCAACGCTCAAACCGACTTCGGCCGTTCTAACGATCGAGCTGATCTGCTGCGTCGCGCTGTTTGCCTCGCCTCTGTGATCCTCAACCATGGCCTGCAGAGCGGACTGCAATTTTACAAAGATCGGCTCTACGGTGTTCTTGATGGCCGGGCTTTCATTGAGAGTTTCACCTTTCGACAAGGCAGCCCGGCTTGTGTCCAGCACAGCAGTTTCAGCCAGACGAAATTGGTTGGCGAGTTCTTTGACGACTGCATAATTCTGCTTGTCGATGTCGGAGACGATTGTTGCTTCATAGTCGTCCATCGACCGCTGCACTTGGTCGCGATTGGTCGTGATCGCGCTTTCAAGCGTGCTTCTATCCGATGGGTTGTCCTGAAGGGCGTATTCCTGAAGCAGACTATGGGCCGTCATCTGGCCCATCATGATCGCGGTGCTGTGATAGAGGTCTGGAAGGATGCCCTTCTCGACCTCAGTCGCCTGCTGCCCCGCCTGAAGAAACCATGCGTACGCGATGACGGCGATCACTGACATGACCAGCAGAACGGCAGCGAAACTGACGAGGATGCGGTGGCGTATTGTCAGACTCTTCATGGATCCGATTCACCAATGGGGCCATCGTGGGCTGCGCGACAAGCGCTCGTTCCGACGTGTTCGAAAAAGGTGCGTCGAAAAGCGGTAGTCTGATGCTGAATGGTTTCTTTTCCGTTCCATGACTAATGATGGCGAGGCGGCTCGCCAATCGGCGCCGCCAGAAGCGGTGGTCAAAGGACGACTGCCGTCCACGCAAAAGCGTTGATGAGCTACTTGAGGCCACGAGTTGAATGACTCTTTAAGCCAGCTCGATGCTCGAAAGCCGACCTCCCGCTTGCGGCCCCTATCAAGACATTCAGTGCGTCGCCGGGTAGCAGCCGCAACTGGCGTTTAGCCGGTTGTCCAATTTCTCGCACAGCAGCCAAGCTGCCACCCCCTCATTAACCATTCGTTAACCATTCCCTCGCTAGCGTTTACCTCTCAGTAAGGATTCGCCAGCCGTGACCTTTGCCGCTCCCCTCGAGGCCAAATCCATTCGCTTTCGTGCCCGCTCTTTCGTCGCTTTCACCTTGACCCCGGAAGCGCCCATGGCGGAGTGGCTGCGGGGGCTGGATCACTGGATCGGCAACTCGCCGGGCTATTTTGCCGGACGGCCGGTGCTGCTCGATTTGAATGTGCTGAAGCCCGCCCCAAGCGAGATCGCGGCGCTGGTGGCGGAGCTTGGTACGCGCGGCATTCGTATCTATGCCATCGAGCTTGAAGGGGCTTCGCTCGGCCCCGAACTGCCACCGTTGCTGGTCGGCGCCAAGGAGGCGACGACGGATGGGCTGCTGCCTGGCCGCAAGGGCAGGGCGGAGGTTTCCGACAAAGTCCAGGTTTCGGACAAGGCCGAGGTGCCGGAAACGCGCACAGAAGCAGGTGAGGCTGGCAAGGGCAAGGCTGGCGCAAGCAAGACCGGGGAAAGCGAGCCGCAGGTTTCGCACTACGATTCGGGCACGCTGATGATCAAGGCGCCGATCCGCTCCGGCCAGGCGATCATGCATGCGCATGGCGATGTCATCGTGCTGGGCTCGGTCGCGTCCGGTTCGGAGATCGTCGCCGCCGGCTCGATCCATGTCTACGGCACGCTGCGCGGGCGCGCTTCGGCAGGCGCACTCGGAAACACAGCCGCGCGCATCTTCTGCCGCCGCAACGAGGCCGAGCTTTTGTCGGTCGACGGCTGGTACATCACCGCCGAGGAGATGGAAGGGGTGTCGCGCGGGAAGCCGGTGCAGGCCTTCCTCGACGGCGAGGGCCTTCGTGTCGAGACATTGAGCTAAAGCGCTGACTGAGACAAAGGCCGGCAAGCCGGCCCGGGATAACAAACGACAACAACGGAGGCTTTTTTGATGGGCAAGGTAGTGGTGGTCACTTCGGGCAAGGGGGGCGTCGGCAAGACCACCTCGACGGCAGCGCTTGGAGCGGCCGTGGCCAAGACCGGCAAGAAGGTGGCGCTCGTCGATTTCGACGTCGGCCTCAGGAATCTCGACCTGATCATGGGCGCCGAGCGGCGCGTGGTGTTCGACCTCGTCAACGTCATCCAGGGCACGGCCAAGCTGTCGCAGGCGCTGATCCGCGACAAGCGCGTCGAGACGCTGTTCCTGCTGCCGGCCTCGCAGACGCGCGACAAGGATGCGCTGACCGAGGAAGGCGTCGGCGAAGTCATCGACAAGCTGCGCTCGGTGTTCGACTATGTGTTCTGCGACAGCCCGGCCGGCATCGAGCGCGGCGCGCAGCTCGCCATGCGCTTTGCCGACGAGGCGGTCATCGTCACCAATCCGGAAGTGTCGTCGGTGCGCGATTCCGACCGCATCATCGGCCTGCTCGACGCCCGCACCATGCGCGCCGAACAGGGCGAGCAGATCGCCAAGCATGTGCTGGTTACCCGCTATGACGCGGGGCGGGCCGCGCGGGGTGAAATGCTCAGCATCGACGACGTGCTGGAAATCCTGTCGGTGCCGCTGCTCGGCATCATCCCCGAGAGCCAGGATGTGCTCAGGGCCTCCAACCTCGGCGCGCCGGTCACGCTGTCCGAGCCGCTCAACACCGCGGCCAAGGCTTACCTCGACGCCGCAAGGCGGCTGGAAGGCGAGGACCTGCCTGTCATAGTGCCCTTCGAACGCAAGGGCTTTCTCGATCGTCTTTTGGGAAGGAGGGCGGCATGAACCTGCTCGACATCTTCAAGCGGCGCTCCAGTGCGCCGGTGGCGCGCGAGCGGCTGCAGGTGCTGCTGGCCTATGAGCGCCGCAACCGCAACCAGCCAGACCTCGTCTCCATCCTGCGCGAGGAGATCATGGCCGTCATCGCCAAGCATGTGCAGATCGACCAGGATTACCTGCAAATCTCCATGGACCGCGGCGAGACCATGTCGACGCTGGAAATCGACATCCAGATCCCCAACAAGAGCGCCGTGCCGATGGCGATCTCGGCCTAGCTTTTTCACCCTCCCCCTTGTGGGGAGGGTTGGCTCGCAGTCGCAGCGAAGCGGCGATTGCGGGACGGGGTGGGGCAGCGCGACGCTGCAAGGCCTATCTCCTGCAAGGCCAGCGCCAGCACCCCCACCCGGACCTGCGGTCCGACCTCCCCACAAGGGGGAGGTGGGAGCCAGCGCCTCACACCGCGTTAAACACAACCGTCTGCGCCAACCCGCCACCCCTGCGGTTCTCCAGCGTCACGGTTCCCCCGTAGCGCTCGATTACACCCAGGCGCGCGGTTACCAGGCCCGCATCGCGCCCGCCGGGCTGGCTGTGCCCTTATCGAGGCATCCGCGCTGCCTCACGACAGGCGGGCCGGTTCACCCTATTGCCATGCTGCCGGGAAGGTTTTCGCCGGGCGGCATGGGAGGATGAAGTCAATTGACATCGACGCCGGTTGCCAGTCGCGAAGCGGCGCCCTTGCCCGTCGCGGCGCTGATGGGCGCCATGGTGTCGATCCAGATCGGCGCCACCTTCGCCAAGACCTTGTTCCCGGTGATCGGCGCACAGGGCACGACGACGCTCAGGCTCGTGGTCGGCGCGCTGATGCTGATCGCGGTGCTGCGGCCGTGGCAGATGCGGCCTTCGCGCGCCACCTTGCCGTGGCTCATCGCCTATGGGGTGACGCTCGCAGCACTCAACCTTTTGTTCTACGCGGCACTTGCCAGGATCCCGCTCGGCGTTGCCGTGGCGCTGGAATTCTCCGGCCCGCTGCTGGTGGCGACGCTGACCTCGCGGCGCGCCAGCGACTTTGCCTGGATCGCGCTTGCGGTCGCCGGCATCGTGCTGTTGTCGCCGTTCATCCGGTCGCTGCAGCCGCTCGACCCGGTGGGGGTGGTGCTGGCACTGGCGGCCGGTGGTTTCTGGGCGCTCTATATCGTGCTTGCCCAGAAGGCCGGCGCGGAACTCGGCTCGCGCACGACTGCCTACGGCATGGCGATCGCCGCCGTTCTGGTGTTGCCCTTCGGCGTGGCCGAGGCCGGCATGGGACTGCTTTCGCCATCGATCCTGGTCAGCGCATTGCTCGTCGGCCTGTTCTCCAGCGCGCTGCCGTTCTGGCTGGAGATGGTGGCGCTGACCCGGATGCCGGCCCGCATCTACGGGACGCTGACCTGCCTGGAGCCGGGGCTGGGTGCGCTCGCCGGCTTCCTGTTCCTGCACGAAAGCCTGACGCTGCCGCAACTGGCCGGTATCGCCGCCGTCATCGTCGCGGCCGCCGGCACGGCGCTGACCTCGAAGCCGCCGGTGCCGTCGCCGGAGTAGGGGTAGCGGGCAGGCGAACGCGCGAAACGCGGTTCAGCGTTCCCTATCTGGTGCTCGTCGGCGTATGGCCAAACCGGCGGCGAAAGCAGCGATTGAAATAGGACATATCGCTGAACCCGCTTATCATGGCGATATCGCTGACCCGCATGTCGTCATTGTGTCTTTGCGAGAGCATCTTGCGGGCTCGCTGCAAGCGGAGCTCGAGGACCCTTTCGGTGAAGCTGGTGCCGGTCTCCTGAAGGAGGTCGTGGACGTAGCGTGCCGAGAGGCCGAGTTCTTGTGCGACGCCTTGGGCGGAGATTCCGGGGTCGGCGAAATTGTCGGCGATCTTGACCAGGATCGCCTGCAGGCGGGCGGCGCGCAGGCCGCGAAAGCCGGCCAGTTCGGCGGCCTGGCCCTTCGCGCCGGTCACCAGCCCGATCAGATCGACGATCGTTTCGGTCGCGTGCGTTACGAGATCGGGCGAGGCGAGGGGGCGGCCGGTTTCAAGAAGCTGGCAATAGCTCTTGAGAAGATCGAGGGCTTCGCTTTCGGCGCCTATCTTCAACGCCAGCCTGTCGTCGATCTGCGGGAAGGCCTGGGTGAGGATGGCGCGCGGGACCACTATGTTTGCCCACACATTGCTGTCGGCACCGGTCATTTTCAGCGCTTCCGCTGCCGTGACCAGGACCGCTTCGCCCCGGCCGACGCCGTATTCGCGGCCGGCCTGGGCCCCGGACAACAGGGTGTCGGCCTTGTTGATCAGCAGCAGGTATCCGTCATTGTCGTCGTCGGCGATGTTGCTCGCCTTCCTCGTCGCATGCTTGATCGTTCCGGACATCTGGCCAAGAACCAGTTCTCCCACGGCCGTGGCTTCGATCGAGGCTTGGAAGGGCAGGTTTTCCGATGTGCCATATTCGACCGACCATATCTCCGCGACATGGATGTCCTGCCAGAGGGAAAACCGATCTCGTTCGCTAAGATGCGATGGCAACTGAGCCGATGAAAAGACCGTCTTTTGTGACAATGGTGCAATCCGATATATTCGCTAACTCTAATCTATTGAGCGCGATGCTTCCCATTCCAAGAATAACCAGCGACAATAGCCGCTTGGTATCTGATCGAATTCAAATCCTTAATCGAGATCGACCGCACGTGGCGTCACCTGAAAGTATGACGCTACAAATTCCTCCGAGGCGAGATCGGAGCAAAATGGAGGCGTGGTGGAGAGGCTGAGCAGCGAAGTCTTGGGTTCGATTATCGGCGATATCTATGATTGCGTACTGGACCCCGACGGTTGGGCCGAGGTGATGATCCGGATCACCGGGGCTGTCGATGCGGCCTACACCACCATCGCGCTTGCCAGCACCGCCGGCAATCAAGGCCGCTTCGCGGCCCAATCGCCCTGGGATCCCGAGCAGATGCGCGTGCTCCAGGAGGACTATGATTTTGACACGATTCCCGGGCTGAAGGCCGCGGTCGTCGGCGACATCGACAGTCCTGTCGCGACGCTGTCGCAGATGAGCGAAGCCGAGCTCCAGCAGACTCCGTTTTTTCAGAATTGGGCCAATCCGCAGGGACTGCGCGAAGGCTGCATCACCAAATTCGTCCACACGCCGGACCGGATCGGGCTGATGGGTTGCACCACGCGGGCCACCAGGGCCGCCATATCAGCCGAAGAGCAGCGTTTCCTGGCGTTGCTCTCGCCGCATCTGCGGCGTGCATCGCTGATCGGAGATCTGCTCGATCAGGCCCGCGTCACCGCCAATCTCTATCGGCAGGCGCTTGACCATCTGGCAGTGCCTGTTGTTTTGACCGGCGCACACGGAACGATCCTCCACGCCAATGGCGCCGCCGAACGGATGTTTTCCGCGCAAAGCCCCATTCTTTCCAGGAACGGCGTGCTCCAGGTGCAAAATCCGGCAGTGGCCCGCGCCCTGCTGGAAGCGATCGCCAGCGCGGCGAGCGCGGATTTTCTGCTTGGCTCCCGCGGCATTGGCCTGCCCGTTTCGGCCCTGGGCCAGCCGCCAGCCGTCGCCTATGTGCTGCCGTTGAGCGAAGGAACGGCTCGCGCCGCTTTTCAGCCCGCATGTGCCGCCGTCTTCGTGTCGACGACGACGTCCTCTTCCCCGCTCCCCGAGGCCGTTCTCACCACCTTGTTCGACCTTACGCCGGCGGAGGCGCGGGTCCTGCTGCGCATCGGCAGCGGATTGTCCGCCTCGAAGAGCGCAGTGTCGCTGGGCATTGGCGAGAACACGCTGAAGACGCACCTCAACCGTATCTTCGCCAAAACCGGCACGAGGCGCCAAGCCGATCTCGTCAAACTCGTCTCGGACATGGGCACGCCGCTCGCGGTTCAGGCTCAATAGGCTGAAGCCGCCGCTCGCCGCCGAACACCTCCCGATCGCTCGTGGAGCCGGGACGGGTCGCGACCAGGCTCGATGCTGACCCTGCTGAACACAGGCCGCCGATCGACTGAGGCTGAATGGCCACACCGACCGAGAAAGCGTCGCAGTGCTCTCCAGGACAATTCAGGTGCGGCCCAGCCCAAGACGTGGCCGGCCGACAATGCAACACCGGGGCGCGACAACAGCTGGATCCCCGTGAGCATTTCGCGCGGGGCCACAACCCTTGGGGCGGCAGACAAACAAATGAAAACACTTCTTCTCGCGACAGTCTTCATTCTTGGGCCGGTCAGCATGGCCTGTGCGGCTGACATCAATGAAGTTTCGCCTGTTGCCGGCTACGACTGGTCCGGCCTCTATGCCGGCGTCGACGTTGGCTACGCGGCCGGAAAATCCAATCTTTTCATCGCCGGCGGCGGTTTCGGCGGAGGCTCCGACCTCAACAGTTCGCTCGATCCGAGCGGCTTTGTCGGCGGCATCCATATCGGCGCCAATTACCAGATGGCGAACAGCTTCGTGATCGGCGCCGAGGCTGATATCGCCTACAGCAATGCCGATGGGCTGACGCCCCTTGACGCCGGTGGCGGTGGCGTCTCCGCGTTGCTCAAGAGCGAACTCAAATGGTCGGGATCGGCGCGGCTGCGGGCTGGCTATGCGTTCGACCGGACATTGCCCTACATCACCGCCGGCGTGGCTGCGGCCAAATATGAAGTGACCGCGATCAGCGCCGGTCCCGGCGGTGAAATACCGTTCCACGACGAGAGCCATGTCGGCTGGACGGTTGGAGCGGGCATCGAGCACGCCTTCACCGACAGATGGATCGCGCGGGCCGAATATCGGTACTCCGATTTCGGCAGCCAGGATCTGTCAATAGCAGCCGGTCTTCCGACGGCGACGAGCGTCGATCTGCAGACGCACGATGTCCGGGTCGGCCTCAGCTACAAGTTCTGATCCGCCACGCCGGCCAGCAACCCCGCGCCGTTTTTTCGGCGCGGGCAAACACAGCATTTCGAGGCAGCAGATCAACCATGAAAACCATTCCTCTCGCGGTGGCCGTCATCCTCGCAGCTGCTGGCATGGCGTCGGCAGCGGATGCCAATTTGCCGGTTGACTCTAGCTACAACTGGTCCGGCGCCTATCTCGGCGCACAGGCCGGATACGCGTGGGGTGACGCGCGGGTCGGGCAGACCTTTGCGCCCGGCAGCTTCGACGATTATGGCTGGGGTTACGGCCCGTCCGGCGGCTTCGGCGGCCTTTATGCCGGCTACAACAAGCAGTTCGATGGCGGGCTGGTTCTCGGCGTCGAGGGCGACTACAACATCGCCAGCGTCAAAGGCACGACGCTCTATCAAGCGCTCGGCGTCGATGACCCGGCCTTTGGCGGCGAGCTCAAGCTGAATTCCGTCGGCTCGCTTCGCCTGCGGGCCGGCTATGCGATGGACCGGTGGCTTCCTTTCGTCAGCGGCGGCCTGGCGGTGGCGAACTATAAGCACACCACCACCAACATCCCGGGCGGACCGTATGCCGACGTCAAGGGTACGGTGACGGGCTATACGCTGGCTGCTGGCGCCGAATACGCCGTCACCGACAATTGGCTGGTCCGCGGCGAATACAGGTTCGCCGATTTCGGTCGCCGGACGTCTCAGCGCCACACGATCGGCAATGGCGCTCCTCTCAATCCGGACGCCATCGACCTCACGACGCACGATGTTCGCGTCGGCATTGCCTATAAATTCTGAGGGCTGAGAGCGGAGCGCGTAATCTCCTTCGAGAGAGGAAATTAGCAGCTTCACCGCCGCCACGGCGGCTCCGGCGAAAAGCGCTTGGCGATCCAGTCGGCGAAGGCGCGGGTCTTGGCGGCTTGTCCCTTGGCTGAGGGCACGACGACATAGACCGCGCCTTCGTCGGCGAGCGTCCAGTCCTCCAGCACTGGCACCAGCCGTCCATCGGCGATTTCGCGACCGACCAGCCAGTCGGTGCTCATCATCAGCCCGACACCTTGCACGGCGGCCTCGACCAGCACCTCGGCATCGTCGGTGACCAACGGCCCGGAAACCTCGACGCGCGCGCGCCGGCCTTCGCGGTCCATCATCTCCCAGGCCGGAAAGGTCTGGAAGCCGGAGAAGCCCAGGCAGGAATGTTCGAGCAGCGCCTGCGGTGTCTCCGGCCTGCCGCTTCGGGCGAGATAGGCGGGAGCGGCGCAGAGCAGCCGGCGCCGCGTCGCGATCCTGCGCGCCACCAGGCGCGAATCCTCCAGCGCGCCGAGCCGCACGGCGACGTCGAAATTCTCGGCGACCAGGTCGGCGAAGCGATTGGAGAATTCGGCCTCGATGCGGACGTCGGGAAATTCGGCGAGGAATTGCGGCAGCAGCGGGCCGATCCACATGCGCCCGAACGTGCCGGGCAATGCCAGCCTGAGCAGGCCGCGCGGACCGCCGCCGGCGTGGGCGGAAGCCGCTGCCTCGGCCTCGTCGACCGACGCGAGGATGGCGCGCACGCGCACCAGGAATTCGGCGCCCGCTTCGGTCAGCGACACGCTGCGCGTCGTGCGATGAAGCAGCCTTACCCCCAGCCGCTCCTCCAGCGATTGCATGCGCCGCGACAGGATGGTCGCGTCGCGGCCAACACGTGCCGCCGCCCTGGTGAAGGAGCGCGCCTCGGCGATGGCCGCGAAGGCCGCCATTTCGGCAAGGGCCGCCGGCTCGTGTGATTGCTGCATTATCCGCAATACTCAAATGTAAATGGCGAGGATTATCTAGCGATAGCGCAGCAGATAGGTTCACTCAACCCATCAATCGTCACACAGGAGTGAAACCATGAAAGCCATCGAACTCAGCCAGGCCAGGCTGGACGCCTTCCGCGCCACGACCGTCGCCACCCCCGAACCGCAGCGCGGCGAGGTGCTGATCCGCCAGCGCGCGGCGAGCCTGAACTTCGTCGATGTCGCGGTGGCGAGCGGCAATTATCCCGGACCGACCTTTCCGCTCATCCCGGTCGCCGACGGCGCCGGCGAGATCGTCGCGCTGGGCGAGGGCGTTACGACATTCAGCACGGGCGATCGCGTGATCGCGCATGCCAAGCCGCACTGGATTGGCGGCCCGCCGCGGCCTTACGAGATGAGGCAGATGCGCGGCGTCGCGCTGCCGGGGTCGCTGTCCGAATATGTCGCGCTGCCGGCCAATGCGCTGGTGCCGGTCCCGGCGCACCTCTCCTTCGAGGCGGCATCGACGCTGCCGATCGCCGGCACCACCGCCTTGAACGCGATCCGCGCCGCCAATGTCGGGCCGGGCTCGGTCGTCGTGCTGCTTGGCACCGGCGGCGTCTCGATCTTCACGTTGCAGCTGGCAAAAGCCTTCGGCGCCACCGTCATCATCACCTCCTCGTCGGATGAGAAACTGGAGCGGGCGAAGGCGCTCGGCGCCGACCATCTAATCAATTACCGCGCGACATCAGACTGGGACGACAAGGTGCTGGAGCTGACCGGTGGCCTCGGCGCGGACCTCGTCGTCGAGACCGGCGGCGCCGCCACCTTTGCCCGTGCGGTCAACGCCACCGCGCCCGGCGGCACGCTGTTCACCATCGGCTTTCTCACGGGCGCCGAGGCCACGGTCAATCTGCTGCCGATCATCATCAAGGCGCTGAAGGTGGTCGGCAACAACACCGGATCGGTGTCCGACCTCCGCGACGCGGCCCGCGCCATCGGTGCGGCCGGGATCGAGCCGGTCGTCGACAAGGTGTTTTCACCTGATGAAGCAGCCGAAGCCTACACCCACATGGCCGCCGGCGGCCTGCATTTCGGGAAATTGGTGTTCGGGTTGGAGTGGTGAGGGGAGGGTGAGGCTTGCGCCTGGCCGCCCCCCTCTGGCCTGCCGGCCATCTCCCCCTCAAGTGGGGAGATTATTCGCTTCATCGTTTTCGCCAATGATCAACGCTGGAAAGCCGAAACTGCCAATCTCCCCTCTTGAGGGGGAGATGCCCGGCAGGGCAGAGGGGGGCGCCTCGCACCATACCTAAATCAGCTTCTCCAGCGTGATCGGCAAATCCCTGATCCGTTTCCCCGTCGCATGGAACACCGCATTGGCTATCGCCGGCGCGACGCCGACGATGGCTAGTTCCCCAACACCCTTGCCACCGAGGGCCGAGGAATGCAGGTCGGGAATGCCGACCGAGATCACCTCGATATCGGGAATGTCGGCGTTGGTCGGTACGAGGTAATCGGCGAGGTTGTCGTTGACGATGCGGCCGTGGCGGCGGTCGACGATGCCTTCTTCCAAGAGCGCCTGGCCGATCCCCATGATGATGCCACCCTTCCACTGGCTTTCGGCCAGTTTCGGATTGTAGAGCCGGCCCGAATCCAGCGCCGACACCATCCGCGAGACGCGCACCGTGCCGAAATCCTCGTCAACGCGCACTTCGACGAAATGCGCGCACCAGGAGTAGCGGGAATAGTCGCCCTCGGTGTGCGGCAGCGCCATGGCGATGGTGGTGTAGTTCTTGTAGCGGTCCTCGGCGCTCGAACTGGCCGGCATGGTGTCGCCGGTCGCCTCGATATGGTCGCGGCCAACGCTCTTGAGCAATTCGGCGACCGACACATCGGGGCCATCGCCGCGCGGCGAGCCGATGCGGCCGTTGCTCACCACCAGCGTGTTGGCCTGCAGCGCATGGAAGGGCGATCGCGGGTCGCTGATCGCCAAGCCCACCAGCTGGTCGAGCGCCAAGATGGCGGCCTTATGGACCGCACCGGTCATCACGCCGGCCAGCCGCGAGCCGCCGGTGACGCCGGCCCGGGGAAAGCGGGAATCGCCGAGTTTCACCACCACGTCGTCGGCCGGCACGCCGACGGTTTCGGCAGCCGTCTGCGCCAGGATGGTGTAGGTGCCCTGGCCCATGTCGATCGAGGAGCTTTCGACCTCGACCGAACCGTTGGCCAGGATGCGCACGATCGCCTCGCCATAAGCGCGCCGCACCGGATAGGTGCCGGCGGCAACGCCCCAGCCGATCAACTGGTTGCCGTCGCGCATCGAGCGCGGCTGCGGCGTGCGCCTTGACCAGCCGAAACGTTCGGCGCCTGCGGCAAAAGCCTCGCGCAACTGCCTTGTCGACCAGGCTTTTTTGACGTGTGGATCCTGTTCGGCGTAGTTGCGCAGCCGGATCTCCAGCGGGTCGATGCCGACCTCGTAGGCGAGTTCGTCGATGGCGCTTTCTATGCCGAAGGCGCCAGGGTTCTCGCCCGGCGCGCGCATGGCGCCCGGCACCACGCTGTTGACCCGCACGACATTCTGTTTCGAAGAGAAATTCGGCGTCGCGTACATGATCGAGGTGACCGATCCCAGCGGCTCGACCCACATGCCGTCGATCGACGTTTCGTTGACACCGCGATGCACGATGGACTGGATGACGCCGTCATGGCCGGCGCCGATCGTCACCGTCTGTCGCGTCGCGGCGCGGCCGCCATAGCCGGTGAAGGTCTGCGGCCGGGTCATCACCAGCCTCACCGGCCGGCCGAGCATCTTGGCGGCACTCGCGGCAATCGCGCCGTGGCCGAGCGCCAGCGCCTTCGAACCGAAGCCGCCGCCAACATAGGGCGACACCAGCCGCACATTCTGGAACGGCACGCCGAACCATTCGGCATAGGTGCGGGCCATGCCGTCCAGCCACTGGCTCGGCTCCCAAACGGTGAGATGATCGCCCTCCCAGCGTGCGATCAGGCCGTGCGGCTCCATCGGCGCCTGATATTCGCGCGGCGTGTTATAGGCGGCGCAGATCCGCACCGGCGCCGAGGCGAAGGCGGTTTGCGCGTCGCCCCATTCCTTGGTCATGGCATCGATCGGAATGCCGTCGCCGGCCTTGCCGTCGCTGAGGTCGACAATAGCCGGCGTCTCGTCATAGCTGACCTTGACCAGGGCCGCGGCCGCAACCGCCTGCTCGAAGGTTTCCGCCACGACAGCCGCGACATGCTGGCCCGAGAAGGCGATATCACGCGCCAGCGGGCAATAGGGCTTGTCCGGCGGCGGCGTGCCGAACCAGTCGGACGCGGTCCTGAGGCTGATGATGGTGTCCGGCGTCAGCACCTTGAGCACGCCCGGCGCTGCCTCGGCCTCCGCTGTCTCGATCGAACGCACCTTGCCGGAAGCAATCGTGCTTTCGACCAGCGCGGCAAAGGCGAGGCCCTCGAGCTGCTGCTCGACGGCATATTTGGCCGCACCGGTGATCTTGGCCGGGCCGTCGACGCGCGACAGCCAGCCGCCAACGGCTTGCGCCAGCGTTCCGTCCGAGGCGTCACCATGTCTTGTGTGAATGGTCATGCCGTCTCTCCCAATTTAAGAATAGCCCGCGCGACGACACGCGGCGCGAGCTCGGTCTTGTAATGGTTGGCGCCATGGTCGACGGCGCCTTCGACTGCGAGCCGACTGGCGGCGCGGACAACGTCCGGCTCCAGCACCTTGCCTTTCAACGCGTCTTCGACGGCCCGCGCCCGCCATGGTTTGGTCGCGACACCGCCGAGCGCGACGCGCAGATCGCGGATGGTGCGGCCGTCCGCCTCGAACTCGATGCCGACAGCGGCGCTCGCGGCGGCGAATTCATAGGATTGCCGGTCGCGGATCTTCAGGTAGGTCGAGCGGCGGGCGGCGGCGGAACCGGGAATCTGGATGGCGGTGATCATCTCACCCGGTCCGATCGCGTGTTCCCGGTCCGGCGTGCTGCCAGGCAGCAGGAAAAAGTCGTCGACGGGGATGCGCCGATCGCCGAGATGAACCGTCGCGTCGAACGCGACCAGCGCTGTGGCGAGATCGCCGGGGTACATGGCGATGCAGGCGTCGCTGGTGCCGAGCACGGCATGTCCCCTGGTGACGCCGCCGATCGCCGAACAGCCGCTGCCGGGCTCGCGCTTGTTGCAGGCCGGAAAATTGGCGGGATCGCGGAAATAGGGACAGCGCGTGCGCTGCATCAGATTGCCGCCAATGGTCGCCATGTTGCGGATCTGCGCCGAGGCTGCCTGCCACAGCGCTTGGGAAACGGCGGGAAAGTGGCTCTTGATGTCGGCGTGATCGGAGACATGGCTCATCCGGGCGAGCGCGCCGATGGTGGCGCCGCGCACGTCGATTTCGATCCGGTCCAGCCCCTTGAGATGGGTGATGTCGACCAGCATGTCGGGCTCGGCGACGCCGCATTTGGCAAGGTCGATCAGCGTGGTGCCGCCGGCCAGCAGCATGGCACCGGGCAGGGCGGCCGCCTGGCGTGCGGCGTCAGCCGAAGTGGCGCGGAGATAGGAAAAGTCCCTCATGGCGCGATCTCCAGCGCTGCCTGGCGCACGGCGGCGACAATGTGCGGGTAGGCGCCGCAACGGCAGAGATTGCCGGCCATGTATTCGCGGATCTCTTCATCCGAGCCGGCATGGCCCTCGCGGATGCAGGCCACCGCCGACATGATCTGGCCTGGTGTGCAATAACCGCACTGGAAGGCATCCTGTTCGAGGAAGGCAGCTTGCACGGGATGCAGTTCGCCCTCCCGTGCAAGCCCCTCTATGGTGGTGATGGTGCGGCCCTCGGCCTGGGCTGCCAATGTGAGGCAGGCCAGCACGCGCTCGCCGTCGACATGCACGGTGCAGGCGCCGCACTGGCCGTGGTCGCAGCCCTTCTTGGTGCCGGTCAGGCCAAGGCGGTCGCGCAAGGCGTCGAGCAGCGTCACGCGCGGTTCGAGCTGCAACTCGTGGCGATGGCCGTTGATATCGAGATGGACGGGGATTTTTGTCATGGGCGTCTGGCTCCAGTTGCTTGACGCGGATGGGATTGGGCTAGGGCAGGTGAGGGCCGGACGGCTTCCGGCCCTTTCGCTGCGCTGTCGTTTCTGGTGCGCGCCTTTCGGAAGGGGATCGGCTTCCGAACGACACGCGCAAGCTGGTCACCTCAGAGCAGGTCCTCCAGCCGGATCGGAAAGCGCCGGGCCCGCACGCCGGTTGCATGCCAGACCGCATTGGCAACGGCACCGGCCGTGCCGGTGATGCCGATTTCGCCGACGCCCTTGATGCCGAGCGCATTGACGTGGGGATCGTGCTCATGGACCAGCAGCGCCTCGACCGACGGTACGTCGGCATTCACCGGCACATGGTATTCGGCGAGGTTGGCATTCTGGATTCGGCCCGAGCGCCTGTCGGTGACGGCTTCCTCATGCAGCGCGAAGGAAACGCCCCAGATCATGCCGCCGTAATACTGGCTGCGCACCAGCCGCGGGTTGATGACCCGTCCGGCGGCGAATGCACCGACCAGCCGGGTGACGCGGATCTGGCCGAAATCGGGATCGATTTTGACCTCGGCGAACACCGCGCCATGTGCGTGCTTGGCATAGGCCTCCTGCGAAGCCGGTTCCGCAGCACCCTTGCCATGGCCTTCGATCTCGGAGAGGCCCGCGCGGGTAAGGATCTCGGCATAGCTCTCGCTGCGGCTTTCGTCCTCGCGCCGGTACAGCCGTCCGCCGCGCGCCAGCAAACCTTCATTGCCGGCGCCGAACAGCGGCGAGCGCTCGTCACCGGTGGCAAGATCGGCAAGTTTTGCGACGACGGCGGCGCCAGCATTGTGGATCGCCATTCCGGCTGTCGCCGTGTGGCCGGAGCCGCCGGCAATGCCGGCGTTGGGAAGGTCGGAGCTGCCGGCCTTGAACTCGACCCGGTCGATGTCGAGCCCCAATCCGTCGGCGGCGATCTGGGCAAAGGCGGTCCACGCGCCTTGCCCCATGTCCTGGGCGCCGGTCTCCATCAGGCCGCTGCCGTCGCTTCTCAGCACGGCGCGGGCCTCGGCCTGGAACATGATGGCGGGAAACGTGGCCGTGCCCATACCCCAGCCGACGAGGAAACCGTCCGCGTCGCGCATCCGGCGCGGTTGAAGCGGGCGGCTCGCCCAGCCGAACGCCTCGGCCGCCTGTTGGTAGCATTCGCGCAGCGCCTTGGAGGAGAACGGTTTGCCCGTCATCGGCTCGACTTCGGCATAATTCTTGAGCCGAAATTCCAGCGGGTCCATGCCGCAGGCATGCGCGGCCTCGTCGATGGCGCTCTCCAGAGCGATCGAACCAGTGGCTTCGCCGGGAGCCCGCATGAACAGCGGCGTGCCGGTGTCGAGCCGCACGACATCGTGCGAGGTGGCGATGGCCGGACTGGCATAGAGCGTATGCGAAGCGTCGGCCGCCGGTTCGAAGAAATCGTCGAACGTGCTCGATGCGGTCCTGGCGTGATGGGAGATCGCGGTCAGTTGACCATCGCCATCCATGCCCATGAGCAGGGTCTGGCGGGTCGGGGCGCGATGGCCGACGGGGCCGTACATCTGCTCGCGCCGCAGCACCAGCTTGACCGGACGGCCGACGAGGCGTGCCGCCAGGATGCCGAGCACCTGCGGCCCGGAAATCATGCCTTTGGAACCGAAGCCGCCGCCAAGGAAAGGGCTGCGGATGTGGATGTTTTGCGGTGCGATGCCGAACAGGCCGGCGATGCGGCCCTGCGCCATGGCAAGGCCCTGGCTCGGCGTGTCGATCGACAGGCGGTCGCCATCCCAGGCGGCCACGATCGCGTGCGGCTCCATGGCGTTGTGGTATTGAGCCGGCGTTTCGTAGGTCGCCTCGATCCGCGTCGTTGCCGATTTGAGGCCGGCTTCGACATCGCCCTTCTGCTGCACCGCCGAGCCGCCGACGCCGACACCGCGGGGTACGAAGCTTTCAGCGCCGTCGAGACCGACGCGCGCGGGCAGCGCTTCATAGCGCGGCGACAGCAGCGCGGCTCCTTCGGTCGCTGCTTCAAGGGTTTCGGCAATCACCACGGCAATGCTCTGGTTGGGATAGCGGACCTGGTCGTTCTGCAGCAGATCGAGCCGGAACATGAAGGGATTGTCCTTGGCATCCGGATCGATGGCGAGGGCCGGGCGGTTGCGCGGGGTCATCACCTCGACCACGCCCGAATGCGCCTTGGCCGCCTCGATATCCAGCGAGACGACGCGGCCGCGTGCGATGCTGCTGACGGCCAGCACGGCATAGAGCATGCCGGGCGGATGGTTGTCGGCGGCATAGCGCGCGGTGCCGGTGACTTTCAAAAATCCGTCGCGGCGGGTCAGCGGCTGGCCGATGCTGGAGCCCTGCCGGGTATGGGCGGGTTGCTGGTTGAGGTTGAGTTCAAGCGTCATGGCGCGCTCCGGGGATGGAGGAAAAAGGGGAGGCAGGCAGGGCCGGCAGCCGTTCGGGCGTTCCTGCCCGTGCCGACATCAGCGCCCTGACGAGAATGCGCCGGGCAAGTTCGATCTTGAACGCATTGTCGCCGGACGGGCTGGCGTCGGCCAGCGCGGCATCGGCGGCGCGAACGAAGCTCGCCTCGTCGGCATCGGCGCCGAGCAGGGCGGCTTCAGCCGAACGCGCCCGCCACGGCTTGGCCGCCACACCGCCCAGCGCCAGCCTTGCATCGCGGATCTTGCCACCATCGATGACGAGCGCCGCGGCGGCCGAGACGACGGCGAAGGCATAGGAGGTGCGTTCGCGCACTTTCAGGTAGCGCGTATTGGCGCGGAAGGAGGCGGCCTCCGCCGGCAGCCGCACCGCCACGACCAGATCGCCGGGCTCCAGCGGATTCTCCAGCTGCGGCGCGTCGCCGGGTAACCGGTGGAATTGCTCCAGGCTGACATGGCGCCGGCCGGCCTTGCCCTCGATCTCGACCACGGCATCGAGTGCCACCAGCGGCACGCAGAAGTCCGACGGATGCGTGGCGATGCAGGCATCGCTCCAGCCAAGCACGGCGTGCAGGCGGTTCTCACCCCCCAATGCACCGCAGCCCGTGCCGGGATCGCGCTTGTTGCAGGCACTGGCAGTGTCGTAAAAATAGCTGCAGCGCGTCCGTTGCAGCAGATTGCCGCCGACGGTGGCGGCATTGCGGAGCTGCGCCGAGGCCCCCGAAAGCAGCGCTTCGGCCACCGCGGGATAGGCGCTGGCGAACGCCGCGTCATGGGCCAGGTCGGCATTGCGGATCAGCGCGCCGATGCGCAGGCCGCCGTCGTCCAGCCATTCGATGCGATTGAGCTCCGGCAGTCGAGTGATGTCGACGATGCGCTCGGGGCTGGTGATGCCGCCCTTCATCAGGTCGAGCAGATTGGTGCCGCCGGCGAGATAGGACGAACCTGGCTCGGCCGCCGCCGCGATGGCGTCGGAAATGGTGGCGGGCCTGATATAATCGAAGTCTCTCATGCCGCGGTCCTCCGGTCGGTTCTGGCAAGTTGTTCCTGGGCTTCCAGGACGGCCTCCACGATGCCGCCATAGGCCGCGCAGCGGCAGATGTTGCCGCTCAGCCCTTCGCGGATGCGCTCGGGATCGTCGCCTGCCTGTCCTTCGGCGATCAAGCCGAGCGTGCTCATGATCTGGCCGGGCGTGCAGAACCCGCACTGGAAGCCATCATGGGCGATGAAGGCGGCCTGCACCGGATGCAGTTCTTCACCGTTCGCGACGCCTTCGATCGTCAAGACGTCGGCGCCGTCATGGCTGACCGCCAGCGCCAAGCAGGAGTTTATGCGCTTGCCGTCGACCAGCACGGTGCAGGCGCCGCACTGGCCGCGATCGCAACCCTTCTTTGTGCCGGTGAGGTCAAGCCGCTCGCGCAACAGGTCGAGCAGCGTTACGCGTGCATCGACCTCCAGTTCGTGTCGGTGTCCGTTGATGGTGAGCGTGATGGGAAGGCTGGTCATTGACCTCTGGCTCCAGTGCTTAGGTCGGGAATTGAACTGGCGCCTTGCCGGGAAGGGCAAGGTACCTCGTGGTCAGATGCTGGTGATGAAAGCAGAGACGAAGACGGTTCTCTCACACGCAGGGGAGATGTCGGCTTGCAGGTTGGAAAGACGTGACATACCCATTCCCCTGATTATATGATAAAGGTACTCCACTAAAACGGAGGCGCCTCCGTTTATTACGTGGGGGCTGGCCCGGCCGGGTTCAAGCCCCCATAATTGGTCCGTGGAGAAAAAATTGGCCGTCGAGCCGTCAGCACTCGCCGAACCGAACACCGCCGCAGAGGCCAAGCCGCTGCGCGCGGATGCCCAGCGCAACCGCGACCGGCTGGTCGAGACTGCGGCGGCGCTGTTTGCCGAGCGCGGCATCGATGCCTCGCTGGAGGAGATCGCACGCCGCGCCGGGGTCGGCATCGGCACGCTCTACCGGCATTTCCCAACGCGCGAGCACCTGGTCGAGGTGGTCTACCGGCGTGAAGCGGAGGCGCTTTGTGCCGCTGCCGGGGAGCTTGCGGCAAGATATCCGTCCGACGTCGCGCTGGAAGAATGGATGCGGCGCTTCGTCGACTACATCGCGACCAAGCGCGGCCTGGCGACCAGCCTGCGCATCCTCTTCACCACCAATTCTACGCTGTTTTCCGACACGTCGGGCCGGATATCGCAGGCCTTGCGGCAACTGGTCGAGGCGGCAGTGGCCGACGGCACTATTCGCGGCGACGTCGATGCCTCCGACGTCCTGCACGCGCTGGGTGGCATCTATTCCGCACCCGATACGCCGGAGTGGCGCGACCGCTCGTGGCGGCTGGTCAAACTGCTGATGGACGGCTTGCGGTTCGGGGCGGGGAAATCCGCCAAAGCCTGATAGTCGAACGATTGGCCCGGCGACCGGTAAAAGCCAAGCCGGGCATGCCCGTCAGCCATTGCAGGACCAAGTCGCGCACCGCGCTTGCATCCGAGTGCGACCGGTTGTTAAAATCCTCACATTTCAGGCGACCAACAGGCCCAACGCATGACTGCTCGCAAAGTGCAAAGGACGGCCCGGCTGATCCATCTTTTGTCGGAACGGCGGGTCATCCATCTGAGCGAAGCGGCAACGCTTCTCGGCGTCTCCGAAATGACGGTGCGGCGCGACATCGCCAACAACCAGGGGCAGATCGCCTATCTCGGCGGGCACATATTGGCCGCGGCCGAGATCGAGGCCGATATTCCCTACGAACTGGCGACCGCGGCCGACAGTCATGCGGCGGCGAAGCGCGAGGCCTGCCTGCACGCGGTGCGCAAGATACGGCCCGACGAAACGATCTTCATCGACTGCGGCACGACGCTGATCCACCTGATCGACCTCATTCCCGACAATTATCAAATAACGGCAATATGTTACGCGATGAATATCGCGGAGCGCCTGAGCCGCAAGCCCAATGTGACGATCATCATGCTGGGCGGTGTCTATCACCCCGCGTCGGCATCTTTCTCGGGCACGCATGATTTCGAGATTTTGAAGAGCGTCGGTATCAACGCAGCCTTCCTGTCGGCCGCCGGCGTCGATGCCAAGCGCGGCGCCACTTGCGAGCATTTCCACGAGGCGGTGGTGAAGCAGAAGGTGATGAGCCTTGCGCGCGAGAATTATCTGGTCATCGATTCGAGCAAGATCGGCAAGCTCAAGCGCGCCTTCTTCTCAGCCATGGACGGCTTCGACGCCATAGTCACCGAGCATGGCGAAGTCGGACCGGATTCATTTCAGCCCGACTCCGTTTGACATTTCCCCAAGCTGATGGAAAAGTCACAAAAAAAGTAAGATAAGTCTCAAAAGAGATATCGTCGGGTAGGGGACGCTTCAAAGGGAGGAAGTGCGGGCGTCATGATCGAACCGGGTTCGACTGCGATGATGTCCGAAATCCCCTTGCTGCGCGTCGAGGGCGTCAGGAAGCGGTTTGGCGGCGTCAATGCGCTGCGCGGCGTCAGTCTGGAAATCCGGCCCGGTGAAGTGCACGCCCTGCTCGGCGAAAACGGGGCCGGCAAATCGACGTTGATCAAGATCCTGAGCGGTGTGCATGTGCATGATGGCGGCTCGATCGAAATTGACGGCAAGCCTGTCTCGTTCGCTTCGCCCGCCCAGTCGCGCGATACCGGCGTGGCGGTCGTCTACCAGGATCTGAGCCTGGTCGAGTCGCTCTCGGTTGCCGACAATCTGCTCTTGGGGCGAGAGCCGAAGACGCGGCTTGGCTTCCTGAAGAAGCGGCAGCTGGTGGCGCAGGCCGAAGCCTTCCTCAAATCGCAGAACATCCCGCTCGACGCCCGCGCCATGGTCGGCTCGCTGCCCTTTGCCTATCGCCAGATGACCGAGATCGCCAAGGCGCTGATGGGCGATGTCCGCCTGCTCATTCTGGACGAGCCGACCTCGGCGCTGACCGACGATGAGGAGAGGATCCTGTTCGAGGCGATCCGGGCGGTGGCGGAGCGCGGTGTCGGGGTGATCTATGTCACGCATCGCCTCAATGAAGTGTTCCGGATTTCGAGCCGGGTGACAGTCTTCCGTGACGGACAGAACGCCGGAACGTTCGTCACGGCGCAAACCAATATGCGGCAATTGGTGGGGGCGATCGTCGGGCCCGATCACGCCGTCCTGAAGGCGGACGGCACGGCATCGGGGCAAGGCGTGCCCTTATCGACCGGTCCATCTCAAAAGCCGGTGCTCGAATTGACTGACGTCAGCAACGACCGGCTGGACCGCGCCGATCTCGAGCTGCGCAGTGGCGAGATCCACGGCCTCGCCGGCCTGATCGGCAGCGGACGCACCGAAATACTGCAGACCATCTTCGGACTGCGGTCCATCCAGTCGGGCGAAGCCAGGCTGGACGGTGTTTCGCTTGCTGGAACCGATCCGGCGGCGGCAATAAGGCGAGGCATCGCGCTGGTGCCGGAGGACCGGCATGTCCAGGGCCTGGTGCTCGAACATTCGATCGAGCGGAACCTCGTGCTGCCAAGGCTGCGGGAGTTCTCCCGCCTCGGTTGGCTGCAGCGCCGGTCCTCGAGCGAGCACGCCAATGCCGCGATGCGCCGGCTGGCCGTCAAGGCCCCCAACGCATCGACCGCAGTGAAGAACCTCTCCGGCGGCAATCAGCAGAAGGTCGTGTTCGGCAAATGGAACGAGCCGCGGCCGCGGGTGCTGTTGCTCGACGAGCCGACGGTCGGTGTCGATGTCGGCGCGCGCGAGGAGATTTACGGCGTCATTCGTGCCGCGGCAGCCGCAGGCAGTGGCGTTCTGCTGGTGTCTTCGGATCTCTCCGAACTGCTGCAGCTTTGCGACCGCATCTCGATCGTCGTCGATGGCCACATCACCAGGACGATTGGGCGGCAGGAATTCGGCAGCGCCGAGGATCTCCATCACCTCATTCAACTTTCGCAGCCATCGGAAGAGCACGCGGCATGACCGACACCCAAAGCCCGGCAAAGGCACCAATGGCAAGGGGCGCTTCCAACCAAGCGGGCGGTCGCTCGGCGCTGCGGCATCTGCTTCAGGGCGAGCGTCCCTACATGCTTTACGTCGCCTTCGCCGTCATGCTGATCGTCTTCAGCCTGGCATCGCCCTGGTTCCTGTCGATCGACAATTTTCTCAACATCGGCCGGCAGACGACGCTGGTCTCGATCATCGCGGTGGGCATGACATTCGTCATCATCTCCCGGCAGATCGACCTGTCGGTCGCCTCGACATTGGCGCTTTCGGGCATGAGCGCGTCGCTGGCCATGGCTTTCCTGGCCAACAATTGGGTCGTCGGCGCCGTCGCGGGGCTGGGTACCGGCGCGCTGATCGGGCTGATCAACGGTGTCTTGACCACCCGCCTCGAAATCCCGTCCTTCCTGGTGACATTGGGCACGTTGAGCGCCGCGCGCGGCCTGGCGCTGATGGTCACCAACACCAAGCCGGTCATCATCACCAACGAAAACTATTTCGCGATCTTCGGTGAAGGCTCGGTGCTCGGTATCCCGGCGCCGATCCTGTGGACGCTTGGCGTCACCGTGGCCGGCATCCTGCTCTTGCACTACAGCGTCTATGGGCGGCGCATCTACGCGGCGGGCGGCAATCCGACCGCCGCACTCTATTCCGGTGTCCACATCAAGCAAGTCACCACGCTGGCCTTCGTTCTGACCGGAACGCTCGCCGGACTGGCATCGCTGATCCTGTCGGCGCGCTCGCACGCGGCGCGGCCAGATGTCGTGCAAGGCATGGAGCTCGATGTCATCGCTTCGGTCATCCTTGGCGGCTGCAGCCTGTTCGGCGGCCGCGGCTTCGTGCTCGGTACGCTGCTCGGCAGCCTGATCATCGGCACCCTCAACAATGGGCTGGTGCTGCTCGGCGTCAGCTCGTCACTGCAACTCGTCATCAAGGGAGCAATCATCGTCGCCGCGGTCGCGTTCACGAGGAGGTAAGGCGCGCATCCCGCTCACCAGCAGAAAATCGCCGGCTTCAAACGGAGACAAGAACGTCAACGATCAACGGAGGAAAGTCATGAAACAACAGGCACGAATCCACTCGCTTTTCTGTACATTGGGCCTCGCCGCCAGCGCCTTCGCGCTGTCGACGTCGCTTGGCCTGGCGCAGACGCCGGAGACTTGTGTCACCGGTGTCGACATGGCCACGCTCGGCCCCAAGGGCATTGTGGGGCAGGGTCCGCACGGCGAAAAGGCAGCCTCGCCCGACGAGCTGAAATTGACCGACGACGAAGCCGCCAAGGTCAAGGCAGGCAAGTTCAAGGTTGGCATTTCCATGCAGACGGTGAACCTCGACTGGTCGCAGCTGCAGGTGCAAGGCATCAGCGAAACGCTTGCCAAATATGGCGTCACCGTCACCGGCGTGGCATCGGCCGAATATCAGGTCGACAAGCAGATCGCCGATATCGAAAACACCATCCAGCAGCATCCAGACGGCATCATTTCCATCCCCGTCGATTTCACCGCGACGGCGCCGACCTACAAGAAGGTGGGCGAGGCCGGTATCAAGCTGGTGTTCATGGACAGCATTCCGGTCGGCCTCGAATCTCCGAAGGATTTTGCCTCGATGATCTCGGCCGACAGCCAGGGCAATGGCCAGATCGCAGCAACGATCCTGGCGTCCTGCATGCCCAAGGGGGGCACGATCGGACTGGTGAATTTCGGCGTCGACTATTTCAGCACCAACGAGCGCACCAAGGGCGTCAGCGAGTGGATGAAGAAGAACCGTCCCGACATCGTCATGAAGCAGGTCGACTTCACCGATCCCTCGAAAGTATCGCAGATCGCCGGCGACTTTCTGACTGGCAATCCCGATGTGAAGGGCCTGTACGCGGTGTGGGACCAGCCGGCGCTCGACACGCTGTCATCGATGCGTGCGCAAGGCATCGACATTCCGATCACCACGGTCGATCTCGGCCTGCAGTCGGCGATCGAGATCGCCAAGGGCGGGCCGCTCAAGGCGACCGGCTCGCAGCGCCCCTATGACCAGGGCGTCGCCGAGGCGATGGCCATGATGAAGGCGCTGATCGGGCAGCCCACACCCGCCTGGGTCGGTGTGCAGTCGCTGCCGGTGGTGCAGTCCAACGTGCTGGAATCCTACAAGACCGTCTTCCATAAGGACCCGCCGGCCGAACTGGTCGACGCCTGCAACAGCGCCAAGCCGAAATGCAACTGAGGTAGCGGCATGGGCGCGGGAGAGATCCCGCGCCCATGCCGGGCGCTCTTAGCCTGACCAGCCGCATAGTCTTTCTCCGACGTGTGGGATATTTTGATATGGGGCGAGCCGGATCTAGCGGGCCTGCCGGCCGGAAATCACGCGCAACCAGGGCGCCAGATGGAAGGCGCTCATCAACAGATACATGGCCGGCATCCCCGTTAAAGACGGGCCGGTTAAAGACGGGCCGGTCAGCGGCGAGCTGCCCATGCACAGCATGGCCGCATCGCCGCCCTGAAGGCAGGAGAGCAGGGCCATCATGGCGAAGGTGGGTGCTGCCGCGAGGCACAGCCAGTCGGCGATGCCGAGAGGGGCGATGTGTTCGGAAGTCGCGCTGCCGATGCCAGAATGGATGTCGTTCATGGTCTTTTCCTTAGTGTCCTGGCCTGCAGGGTTTGGTTTCCTCTCCCCATTTCGTGAGGGAGAGGAAACTTTCGGCCTTTCCGGCCAGACGCTACTGATCGCTCTTTTCGCGGAAGGCGGCTTCGCCGGCCGCCGACACCTCGGCCCACTTCTTGTCGGCCCCGGCTTCGTAATTGTCGTGCCAGTTCCACCAGCTGTAGAGCTGGGTCTGGGGATAGCCTTCGGGCGAATCTTCCCAGATCTCCTGGCGGCCGAGAGGGGTGGCGTCGAGATAGCTCCACACCGTGCCCAAGGCCTCGTCGCCGCGGGTGTTGATGAAATAGGTTCGGAAGACGCGGTCGCCATCATGGATGAACACGTTGTGGCCGTGCCATTCGTCGACGCCGAAATCCTTGTCGAAGCTATCGGTGATCGTATACCAGGGCATCTTCCACTCCATCCGCTGCTTCAGCCTGACGATGTCGGGCTGCGGCGCGCGCGAGATGTAGGCAAGCGTGGTGTCGCGGGCATTGAGATGGGCGAGGTGGCCGACCTGATCGGCGCCGAGCGAGCAGCCGCGGCAGGCGTGGTCGGGCCAGCCATAGACGCCAGGCTCGAAGAAGGCGCGGTAGACGATCAACTGGCGGCGGCCTTCGAACAGGTCGAGCAGGCTGGCCTTGCCATTCGGGCCCTCGAACACATAGGCCTTGTCGACTTCCAGCCAAGGCATGCGGCGACGCTCGGCGGACAGCGCGTCCTTGGCACGCATGGTGGCCTTTTCCTTGACCAGCATCTTTTCGTACGCGGCATCCCATTCCTGTCTTGAAACGATCGGTGGGGTCTTCATCGTCATGTGCTTGGTCATTGGTCTTCTCCTTTGCCAGTGGCGCCGTCGCGGCGTGTTGTCGTTTGGGGATCCGGAACCAGCGTAGAACGGTGAAGCGGAGCGCTGGGAGTTACAAAAGTGGCGGGATTTGAATCGTCCGGCCCGGCGCAGCAGGGGTGGCGGGGCCGTGCGGTGTGCTCGAGATCGTCGGTTGCAGGCATTTTCAATCATCCCTATTAAGATGCTTAACATTTGTACCTGAGATGCTCAGGATGGCGATTGCCGGTGTTGGCGTCAACGGTGGCCGTGATGCCCTCAGCCATCTGGCCAGGTTTGGTCGATGCGGCTTGCTGACCGGCGGTGGTGATTTAAGTTAGGGCGGCGTGGCGTGGGGGTGGGAGTTACAAGTGTGACGGGATTTGAATGGACTCGCTGATCACCGCGGCAGGACTGGCCCTGGCCGCCGGCGATCCGCTCGGCGCGCTGGACCGCGTCGCCTTGCGCGAGGACGCGCCGGCGCTGGCGCTGCGCGGCATCGCCATGGCGCAGCTCGGCGACTTCGAACGCGCCAAGCTGCTGCTGCGGCGGGCCGCCCGCGCCTTCGGCCCGAGAGAAGCCGTGGCGCGCGCCAGATGCGTCGTCGCCGAGGCCGAGATCGCGCTGGTCTCGCGCGACCTCGGCTGGCCGGCCAAGGCGCTCGACGCTGCGCGCACGACGCTGGAGAAGCAAGGCGACCGGCTGAACGCGGCGCATGCCGGCCACCTCAAGGTGCGGCGGCTGCTCTTGATCGGCCGGCTCGACGAGGCCGAGCATGTGCTGGCCGGGCTCGACCCGACGCCGCTCCCGCCGGCGGCAAGAGCCGCCCACGAGCTCGCCGTCGCCGGCATCGCCATGCGGCGCCTGCGGACCAGGCCGGCGCGCGCAGCGCTGGAATGGGCACGCCACGCTGCCCAGCGGGCTGGCATTCCAGGCCTCATGGCGGAGGTCGCAACCGCGTCCCTGGCGCTTGAAACACCCGCTGCGCGGCTGATCGCGCAGGGCACGGAGCGGCCGCTGCTGCTCGAAGAGGTCGAGGCGCTGCAGGGATCGCCGGCGTTTGTCGTCGACGCCTTTCGCTATGCCGTGCGTGCCGGGGATGCCACGGTCACGCTGGCGAGCCGGCCGGTGCTGTTCGCACTGGCGCGTGCGCTCGCCGAGGCCTGGCCTGGAGACGTGTCGCGAGAGGAGCTCGTGGCGCGGGCCTTCGGCGGCAAGCATGCCGATGAATCGCACCGCGCGCGCCTGCGCGTCGAGGTCGGGCGGCTGCGGGCCGAGCTGCGCGGGCTGGCGGATATCAGCGCCACCAAGCGCGGCTTCACGCTGGCGCCGCGCCAGGCACGTGCGGTGATGGTTCTGGCGCGGCCGATCGAGGAGCGGCACGCGGCCGTGCTGGCCTTGCTCGCCGACGGCGAGGCCTGGTCGAGCTCGGCCCTGGCGCTGGCGCTCGGAACCGGCCAGCGCAGCGTGCAGAGGGCGCTGGAGCCGCTCGCCGAGACCGGCAAGGTGCAGTCTTTCGGCCACGGCAGGGCGCGCCGCTGGATGACGCCGCCCGTGGCGGGTTTCACGACCACCTTGTTACTCCCGGCACCGCTCCCGCAAGGGTAGGAAGGGATGAACGACCACAATCGAGGACAAAGACATGAAACATTCAGCGGCCGAAATCCTGCGCGAATACGGACCCTTTCCCGGTATCAGCAGCGTGCATGGGGTGAGCTTCGACGGCGAGAACGTCTGGTTTGCCTCCGGCGACAGGCTGAACGCCTTCGATCCGCAAAGCGGGCAGGCGTTGCGTTCGATCGATGTCGCGGCGCATGCCGGCACCGCGTATGACGGCAAGCACTTTTTCCAGCTCGCCAATGATCGCATCCATAAGATCGACCCGGATACCGGGGCGGTTCTGGCCACCATTCCCGCGCCCGGGGGCGGCCGCGACTCCGGGCTGACCTGGGCCGAAGGGACGCTCTGGGTGGGGCAGTACCGCGAGCGCAAGATCCACCAGATCGACCCGGAGACCGGGACGATCCTGCGCACCATCGAATCCAACCGCTTCGTCACCGGGGTAACCTGGGTGGATGGCGAGCTGTGGCACGCCACCTGGGAAGGCGACGAGAGCGATTTGCGCCGTGTCGACCCACAAACCGGCAAGGTTCTGGAGACGCTCGACATGCCGGACGGCATGGGTGTCTCGGGGCTGGAATCCGATGGCGGCGATCGCCTGTTCTGCGGCAGCACATCCGCCGGCGTGGTGCGGGCGGTGCGCCGGCCGAAATGAGCCGGGTGTTCTGACGGAGACAACCGGCACCTTCAGGTCCGTGCCGGGAATTTTGTCCGCCGACGACTGGCCGTTGTCCAGGGAGGTCCCTAGATAGGCTGCGTTGGGCGACCGCCCGGACATTTCTTCGCAAAGGACCTGACCATGCCAGAACAGATCACATTGAACGATGGTGCCGCCATTCCTCAGCTTGGCCTTGGCGTCTGGCAGGTCGATGCCGCCATCACCGCGCAAGTGGTGGGTTCGGCAATCAAGGCGGGTTACCGGCTGATCGACACCGCCGAAGGCTACCAGAACGAGGAGGGGGTCGGCGAGGCGATCCGCGCTTCCGATGTGGCGAGAAGCGAGCTGTTCATCACCTCGAAGCTGCGCAACGGCGCCCACCAGCGCGACGCGGCTCTCACGGCCTTCGGCGACACGATGAAGAAGCTCGGCATCGAGCAGCTCGACCTGTTCCTGATCCACTGGCCGGTGCCCAGCCAGGACAAATATGTCGAGGCGTGGAAGACCCTCATCGAACTCAAAAAGGCCGGCCGCATCAAGTCGATCGGCGTTTCGAATTTCAACCAGGACCATCTGGAGCGCATCATCGGCGAGACGGGCGTGACGCCCGTCGTCAACCAGATCGAATTGCATCCGCGCTTCCAGCAGCGCGCGCTCAGGGACTTTCATGCCGGGCATAACATCCACACCGAAAGCTGGAGCCCACTGGGCAGCGGCCGCCTGCTCAGCGACCCGACCATCGCGAGCATCGCAAACAAGCACGGCAAATCCGCCGCGCAGACGATGATCCGCTGGCACCTCCAGGAAGGGCTGATCGTGATCCCGAAGTCTATCCACCAGGACCGCGTCGCGGCGAATTTCGATGTCTTCGATTTCGAGCTGGACGCGCAGGACCTGGAGACGATCCGGGGCATGGATTCGGCTGACGGCCGCAACGGACCGAACCCCGCCACGGCGGCGTTTTTGTTTTAAAAGTTTGACCTGAAGGAGCCGGCGGCGAAGCAGCTTCGCCCTTTGTGCTAAATCCCGGACCCGTCCAATTGCTGTGCGTCTTCGCCTTCCCAGGGGGCCGGCATCGAGCCGCCACGGCTGAGACTGGCGGAGGGCAGGGGCATCCAGCATTTCAGCTCCGGCTCGGCGTATTCGACGACGCGGCCCGGCGAGGAATCCGATGCGCGCCAGCCTTCGCCGGCGAACTGGTCGCCGCGTGCCCAGTAGGCGAGGTCGACTTCAGCCGGCCCCTGTTCGGACGGGCGGACCGTGACCAGGATCCGGCTGCCGTCCTTGGGCGCCGTCGACATGTGGCGCCACCGTTCGGGCTCGTCCATCGCATTTCCTCCTGCCTTGGTACGAGATGAAGTGTCGCCTCGCCATCGGAGGCGGTCAACCCAAACTTTGTAGGATTATACCGGCCACAGCCGTCCTGGGTCTGGCGATACTCGCCAGGACAAGGAGAGCATATGAGTGACGAGATCGAGCCGATGCCGGCCGGAGGCGAAATGAAACTCTACTTCAGCCGCAATCCCAATCCGCGCCTGGCGGTCGCGGTTGCGCGTTACCTCAAGGCTGATGTGACCTTCGAATTCGCCTCACCCTTCGCGCCGGGGCAAGCGGAGCGATTTCGGCCGCTCAATCCCAATCTTTCCCTGCCGATACTGGCGTGGCCGGGCGGCAGCCTGTGGGAAGCGGACGCCATCGCTTGCCGGCTGTCGCGCGACGTCGGATCGGATTTCTGGCGCACCGGCAATGACGAGCCCGAGATGATCCGCTGGCTAAGCTGGGGCAAGGAGAACTTCGCCAGGGCCTGCGACATGGTGCATTTCGAGCGCGGCACCAAGCAGCGCTATCATTTAGGCCCAATCGATCGCCAACTGGTCGAGGAGGGGCTGAAGCTGTTTCACACGATGGCGGCGATCCTGCAGGCGGCGCTGGCAGGGCGGCAATGGCTGGTCGGGGATCGGGTCTCCTACGCCGACTTCCGCATGGCGACTTTCCTGCCGTTCAACGATGTCGGCGGCCTGCCGGTCGGTGATTATCCCATGCTTGCCGGCTGGTATCGCCGGCTCGAAGCGATCGAGGCCTGGCGTGACCCGTTCAATGGGCTAGATGCACCGCCCTTGCCGCCGGTGCCGCGGCAGGGCGATGGGTGGAGCTGACGACCGGCGTATACACAAAGGAAACTTGAAACGCCGGTCGCCGGGCGGGGTTGGGACGCACCACGTTGGGGCGCGATGCAAAGTCAGGCTACGCGGATGTCCGGCATCTTCAATTCGAACGCCGGCCCATGGTGAACAACCGGTTACTATCCACAGGCTCCATCCGGCAAACGGCATCTCTCGCGGCTGTGCGCAACGTCGGCCTGCCGGCCATCGGTGCTCGACGGGCCATGCTCCGGTTGATAAGCCCGTCTGCGAAGGAGCTGATGAGTCTGGCATGACCGTTGCGATCGAGATGGGAAACACGACGGCAGGCGCCCCGGCGACGCTCGATCTCGAGGAGCTGCTGGCGACCCGGCTTCTGGTGCAGGGCAATTCGGGCTCCGGCAAGTCGCATCTGCTGCGCCGGCTGCTGGAGCAGAGCGCGCCCTGGGTGCAGCAGACCATCGTCGACCCGGAAGGCGACTTCGTGTCGCTGGGCGACCGCTACGGGCATCTGGTGATCGATGCCGAGGAGCATACCGAGCGCGGCTTGCAAGCCGCCGGGGAGCGGGCGCGCATCCACCGCGTCTCGACCGTGGTCAATCTCGAAGGGCTCGATGCCGAGAACCAGATGCGGCGCGCCGCCGCCTTCCTCGGCGGGCTGTTCGAGGTTGCCCGCGACCACTGGTATCCGATGCTGGTGGTGGTGGACGAGGCGCAGCTGTTCGCGCCGGCCGTGGCCGGCGAGGTTTCGGACGAAGCGCGCAAACTGTCGCTCGGCGCCATGACCAACCTGATGTGCCGTGGCCGCAAGCGCGGGCTGGCCGGCATCATCGCCACGCAGCGGCTGGCCAAGCTCGCCAAGAACGTCGCGGCGGAAGCCTCCAATTTCCTCATGGGCCGCACCTTCCTCGACATCGACATGGCGCGCGCCGCCGACCTTCTGGGCATGGAGCGGCGGCAGGCCGAGGCTTTCCGCGACCTGGAACGCGGGCAGTTCATGGCGTTGGGTCCGGCACTGTCGCGCCGGCCGCTCGGCCTGCGCATCGGCCCGACCGATACCAGCCCCCGCAACGGCACGCCACGGTTGATGCCGCTGCCGGAATCCGCGCTCGAGGATGCCCGCGCCGTCATCCTGGCCGCCCCGCCGCCCGAAACGGCGCGCGCGCCGCGCCGGACGGCGTCGCCGGACCTGCTCGACCAACTGATGGCGGCGAAGTCGGCGGCCCTGGAAATCCGCCCCGAACCAGCTGAGCCGCTGATCAGCGCGGAGGATCTGGCGGAGCGGCGCGAGCGTGTCGACCGCGTGCTGCGCGCCGTGCTGGCCGAGCCCGATGCGGGGTTCCGCGTCATCGGCGTGCTCTATCAGGAGTTCGTGGTTCGCTGCCGCATCGAGGGCCTCGCCTCGGTCGTGCCGGACCTGCCCGCGTTCCGCCGCATGCTGACGCGAGCTCGCGCCGGCCTCGGCTCCGAGACGACGCAGGATGACGCATGGAGGGACGTTTCCGTCCGCGCCTCGCTGCTGCCCGACGACATGCAGGGCGTGTTCATGATGATCGCTCGCGCGGCGAAGGAGGGCTGGCCGTGCCCGAGCGATGCCGCGATCGCGCGCGCCTATGGCTCGCACTCGCTGCGCCGTGCCCGGCGCCTCCTGACCTATATCGAGGAGCAGGGGCTCATCGTTTGCCAGCTCGACGGCACGGGAAAGCGCACCGTGACTCTGGTCGAACTCGCCTGGGCAACGGCGCCCGGCGACCCCAACGCCGAGGAGGCGGAGCAAGGGAGCCTGGCGCTGTGAGGGGGCCATGACGCGTTCAACACCCGACGGATCGCATAGGCAGGCTGAGGGCAAGGTCGCCCGGGTGCGTATCATGGGGACGCCGAGGTCCGGCACGAATCTCGCGAAGCACCTGGTGGAAACTCATCTCGGGGTGTCTGTCGTCTTCGACCAGGGCTTTTGGAAGCATGGGATCTTTCCGGCCCTGATGAACGGACGCGACCTTGGATATGGAGACTTGCCCATCATCGTGATGAGCAAGGATCCCATCACCCAGCTCCTGTCATGGTTCCGCTTCAGCCGAAACGACAGCATTTTCCGGCCGGCCAAACATCTCGGTCCATTCCTGAACAGGCCATTCGAACTCAAGCAGGATTTTGCGCACCCAAAGATGGCCTACAGGTTCCGCACACCTGCCGATTATTGGAACCAGTTTTACTTTGCCATGGAAGCCCTGCGCCGCACCGGCGCACCCGTGCATTTCGTGGCCTATGAGCAGCTCGTTTGCGAACCTGCGCTTTGCCTCGGTGCGATTTCCCGGTTCCTCGATCTTTCTCCGCCTTTCGACGCCGGCACCACCGTGACCATCCCTCGGCACGCGATCGGTGCGAGCAATGACATCGACCGGCCCGCGGATCCGGCCGCCAACCAGGGCCCGTTCGATCCGGCGCGCGCGGATCTGGCATCGGCGCTCGCCAGGATCGGATGGCGCAATGCACGCCTTATCCTAGCCGACATCGATGGCGACGTGCTTGCTGCAACGGGCCGAGCCGGGTTTCGCAGGACCTGCCGGGAAGCGATCGGCCCAACGGCGATATTGAGGTCGTTGATCGGCTTCTGGTGAGCTGGTGCCGCGCGTCGCCTCCAAATGTCTACTTCGACTTCCGACCCAGCCCCATGGATTTGGCGAGTTTGGAGCGGGTCGCTCGCGCTACTGGATAGCGATGATGCCGTCGATGGCCCGCCATTCCGAAGGCTGGATCAGCCGGTGGTGGGCGACGCGAACCGAGTGCAGCGGGCCTTCGAGTTCGCGCTCCCAATAGGATAGGAACCCGTGAAGTTCGGGGAACTCGGGCGCAAGGTCATAATCCTGCCAGACATAGAGCTGGAGCAGGCTCGGATGATCGGGCAGGTGATAGTGAATCTCCGCCGTGGTCAGGCCGTAGCCTTCCATCTGGAGACGGAATTCCTTGCTGACGCTTGCGATCATTCGTTTCTCCTTCCTGTCGGGTATTAGGCATCCAGCCTGTCAAAAGGGTGATGGAATCGCCGCTCGGCTGGCGTAGTGCCGAGACGCCGCCGTCGCTGGTAGCCTGGAGCAGGCGGTCAAGCGCGCGGTTGGAGCTTTCGGCGGCAGGGGTGGATTTGAGCGGCGAACAAATCTGTTGGTCCATCGATGTGCTCCGTCTGCAAACAACTCCTTGAGCGGATCGCGGTTCCGGCGCCCGGGATGCGCCGGCCGCCTATAATCTGTTGAACAAAGATCGAAGATTCAAGCCGGCATCCGACCTGGATAAGGTCGCGATAACAGGCTCTTGGCACTCGCGGCGCATGAGTGCCAAAATTTTTTGGCGGGGCTCTTGAAACCGAAAAACGGCAAAACTAGCTCGATATGCGCGCGCGATGCCTGAGCAAGGGTCGCTGCGTTCCGCGCCGGCCGATTTTGCCGGTCCGGTTGCGGAGGAACCGCGAAAAACATGTTTGTCCAGAAGGAGAACGAAATGGCGTTCCGTCCATTGCATGACCGTATCCTGGTCCGCCGCATCGACGCCGAGGAAAAGACCGCGGGCGGCATCATCATTCCCGACACCGCCAAGGAGAAGCCGCAGGAAGGCGAGGTACTCGCTGTCGGTCCCGGCGCGCGCGACGACGGCGGCAAGCTGGTCGAGCTCGACGTCAAGGTCGGCGACCGCATCCTGTTCGGCAAGTGGTCCGGCACCGAAATCCGGCTCGACGGCCAGGATCTGCTCGTCATGAAGGAAAGTGACGTGATGGGCGTGATCGAAGAGGCCGCGCAGATCAAGAAGGCCGCCTGACGGCTTCTTGGAAATTCAACCAGTCAACGAATGCTGCCTAGATGAAGGAGTGATCCAATGGCTGCCAAAGAGGTTAAATTCCATACCGAAGCGCGCGAGAAGATGCTGCGCGGCGTCGATATTCTTGCCAATGCGGTGAAGGTGACGCTCGGCCCCAAGGGCCGCAACGTGGTGATCGACAAATCGTTCGGCGCCCCGCGCATCACCAAGGACGGCGTCACCGTTGCCAAGGAGATCGAGCTTGAGGACAAGTTCGAGAACATGGGCGCGCAGATGGTGCGCGAAGTGGCGTCCAAGACCAACGACATCGCCGGCGACGGCACCACGACGGCGACCGTTCTTGCCCAGGCCATCGTCAAGGAAGGCGCCAAGGCGGTTGCCTCGGGCATGAATCCGATGGACCTGAAGCGCGGCATCGACAAGGCCGTGGAGGCGGTGGTGGCAGAGCTGAAGGCCAATGCCCGCGACGTGACCAGGAATGACGAGATCGCGCAGGTCGGCACCATCTCGGCCAACGGCGATGCCGAGATCGGCCGCTTCCTCGCCGAGGCGATGGAGAAGGTCGGCAATGAAGGGGTGATCACCGTCGAGGAGGCCAAGACCGCCGAGACCGAGCTCGAAGTCGTTGAGGGCATGCAGTTCGACCGCGGCTATCTCAGCCCTTATTTCATTACCAATCAGGACAAGATGCGCGTCGAACTCGACGAGCCCTATGTGTTGATCCACGAGAAGAAGCTCTCAAACCTGCAGGCGCTGCTTCCGGCGCTGGAGGCGGTGGTGCAGTCGGGCAAGCCGCTGCTGATCATCGCCGAGGATGTCGAGGGCGAGGCGCTGGCCACGCTGGTGGTCAACAAGCTGCGCGGCGGCCTCAAGGTTGCTGCCGTCAAGGCGCCCGGCTTCGGCGACCGCCGCAAGGCCATGCTGGAGGACATCGCCATCCTCACCGGCGGCACGGCGATCTCGGAAGATCTCGGCATCAAACTGGAGAATGTGACGCTGGAGATGCTGGGCCGCGCCAAGAAGGTGGTGGTCGAGAAGGAGAACACCACCATCGTCGACGGTGTCGGCCGCAAGGAAGAGATTCAGGGCCGCGTCGCGCAGATCAAGGCGCAGATCGAGGAGACCACCTCGGACTACGACCGCGAGAAGCTGCAGGAGCGGCTGGCCAAGCTTGCCGGCGGCGTCGCGGTGATCCGCGTCGGCGGCTCGACCGAGGTCGAGGTCAAGGAGCGCAAGGACCGCGTCGACGATGCGCTCCATGCCACGCGCGCGGCAGTCGAGGAAGGCGTGCTGCCCGGTGGCGGCGTCGCGTTGCTTCGAGCCGCCAGGGCGCTTGATGCCGTCCAGACCGACAATCCCGACCAGAAGACCGGTGTCGAGATCGTGCGCCGCGCGATCGAAACGCCGGTGCGCCAGATCGCCGAGAATGCCGGCGCCGAAGGCTCGATCATCGTCGGCAAGCTGCGCGAGAAGAGCGAGTTCGGCTGGGGCTGGAATGCGCAGACCAACGAGTTCGGCGATCTCTATGGCCAGGGCGTGATCGACCCGGCCAAGGTGGTGCGCACGGCGCTGCAGGACGCAGCCTCCGTCGCCGGCCTGCTGGTGACCACCGAGGCGATGGTGGCCGAGAAACCGAAGAAGGAAGCCGCCAGCCCGGCGATGCCCGCCGGTGCCGGCATGGATTTCTGAGCCCATGCATGACCGCCCGCTCCCCGGCTGGGGAGCGGGCATCAGGATGAAATCGAGCGGAGGTAAACATGGATGCGATGGCTGGCCTTGGACCCCTGCCGGCGCCGACACATGAGGCAAAGGAGTTCCTGGCCTACGAAAAAGAATGCCGCAGCGTGCTGCAGCCGCGACTGGCAGGGCTGCTCGACATGGCCGAAGCCGCCGGCTGGAGCCGGCGCACCGCCGCCTCGGCGCTGATGTTCCTGGCGGCGCAGCAGGTGTCGGCGGCGGCTGCCGGCGGTTGAACCGGCGAGCGATGTTCGCCGCACAGAAGATGAAGGGCGTTGTTGTTTGGAGGTGGAGACGTGATCGCGGGCCGGTTGCGTGAATGCCTGAGAATACTGAGATGGGAGGCGGCTGACCTCGCCGCCGAACTCGGCCGTCCGCAAGGAGAGATTGCGGCCTGGCTTGACGGCCGCAGCCGATCTCCATTTGCCGTCGCCGCCTGGCTCGAGGCGCTGGTGAAGGCACACAGGATGTTGCCGGCGCCAGGCAGGGGCATGCCGGCGCTGGACTCAGCCAACATCGGGCCGGCCAACATCGGGCCGGCCAGGATCGAACTGCCCAGGTCGAGCCGGGCGCGATCGGCGGTGCCCAACCGGCGGCTCAATCTTCCATACAAGACATCCATGCACCCTGTCGGCGGCGGCGGGCCGCGCTCTCCTGTGTCAGGTCCGCCGCAGGTGCCGCATAATCGAGAGGAGGCAAAAGCCATGAATCGCGGGCAGTTTGAAGAACCGGTCACCGTTCTGGTCGGAATGGGCTTTCCGGTTGGGATCGAGAATGTGATGGAAGCCTACGCCCTGTTGCAGGATTGGCCGGCCGCCGGCCGCAACGGCGCGCACGCCATTGCGCTCAACGCCTGCAAGGCCGGCATTGCCGGCGAGATCGACCCCGAAACCGTGCGGGCAACGCTGGTCAGCTTTGCACGACGCAATGACATATTGGTGCAGGACATGGTTGCGCCGGCCGTAGCGCTGGGCGATGCGCCGCGTGCGGGCGAACTCGCGGGTTGACCATAGGGCCCGCCGCTCGGCTTTCGCGCCAGGCGGCGGGCACAGCCTTGATGGAACCAAGCGACGGGCACACAGGTTTAGAGCAATTCCAGGAAAAGTGTGACACGGTTTTCCGTCCGGAATTGCGTAAAAACAAAGAGATAGAGCGGTTCGCCGTTTCCGTGAAACGGTGAAATGCTCTAGCCGGCGTCGGTTCCCTGATGCGAGGCCATGTCATGAGCATCCTGCAAAGCATGAAGAAAGCAGCCGAACAGGTTACCGGCGTTGCAAGACCAGACAGGCGACAGGCCGCCGATCTCGTAAGGCCGCGAAAACCGAATGAATTCAGGTTCAGGGACGATGGTCTGGTGCCCAACCATCCATCCTGGCCGCTTGTCGTCTATCGCGGCGCCGTGCGGCTGCCGCAAGAATTCGATCCCGCAGCGGTCATGGAGGAGCTTTTCGGCGCCAATGGCTGGGGCGACAACTGGCGCGACGGCATCTACAGCTACGTTCATTACCATTCGCGCATCCACGAAGTGCTCGGCGTCGCGCGCGGCACGGCCAAAGTTCAGTTTGGCGGCGATAAGGGACGAACGCTGGCGCTGAAGGCGGGCGATGTCGCGGTTCTCCCGGCCGGCACCGGACACCAGCGGATCTCGGCGTCCGGCGACTTCCTCGTGGTTGGCGCCTATCCCGCATCCGGCACCTACGACATATGCACGACCACCGCCGACCACGCCAAGGCGATCGTGACGATCCCCAGGGTAGGCCGTCCGCGAAAGGACCCTGTCTATGGAAGCGAGGGGCCGTTGCTGACGGCCTGGAAGAAAGACTGAGGCGGTTCCAGCGAAGGCCAGGCGGTCGGGAACTACCGCTCCTCCACTATCCGCAAATAAGCCGCCGTCACGAACAGCACGATCAGCCCGAACAAGATCCGTCTCGCCCCCTCCGGCATCTGCAGGATGGTCAGCAGCGTCGTTAGCACGGTGAGGATCAAGGCGCCGATGATGGTGCCGGTATAGCCGCCGCGGCCGCCGAAGATGGAGGTGCCGCCGATGACGGCGGCGGCGACCGAGGGCAGCACCAGGGGTTCGGCGAGCGAGAGCGACGGGGCCTTGATGAGGCCGATGTAGAGCAGACCGGTGATGCCGGCGAGCACGCTGGAGGTGATGTAGAGCGCGGTGATCACCTGCCAGTACTGCACGCCCGACAGCCGCGTTGCGCGCTCATTGTCGCCGACTGCGTAGAGCAGGCGGCCGAAGCCGGTGCGGGCGAGCGTGAAGACGATCAGCGCGGCGAGCGGCACGAACAACAGCAGGGCGTTGGGAAAGCCCGAGGTGACGCCGGTGCCGAGCCAGGCGAGGAAGTCAGGGATTTTGGCGCCGGACGCGATCACCGTACGCTGGTAGACCTGCAGGCAACCGGTGCCGATCAGGCTGGTGCCGAGCGTCATGATCAGCGGGTGGACGCGGAAGACGCCGACGCCGATGCCGTTGACCAACCCGATCAGCACCGCCGGCATCATCGCCAGCAGGAAAGCCACCGCCGGGTCCTGGTTGACGACTTGCGTCGCCATGATGAAGGCGCTCATCGTCGCCACCGTGCCGACCGACAGGTCGATGCCGCCGGTCAGCATGGTCATGGTCTGGCAGCCGGCGAGGATCGCCAGCGGAATGGCGAATTTGATGGTGTTGGCGATCCAGCGCTCGTTGACGATGCCGGGGCGCAGGATCTGCAGGATCACCACCAGGATGACGAGCAAGATGATCAGCGGGATCAGCGGCCGGTCGGCCATGAAGCGCTTTAGGCGGCGGCCGAAGGGGACGGGGGTGATCGCGGTGGTGCTCATGGGGTGGCTCGCGATAGAGTTGGCGCGACGCATCTTTCCCTTCTCCCCTTGTGGGAGAAGGTGGATCGGCGCGATAGCGCCGAGACGGATGAGGGGTGCTCCAGCGGAGTGAGACGTTGGCGTTCCCTGGACCCCTCATCCGTCTTGCCGCTGCGCGGCAATCCACCTTCCTCCACAAGGGGGGAAGGTGGAAGCGCATGCCGATGCACCCTCATCATTGCCGCCCCCGCATGGTAATAAACGCGCCGAACATAACCACGGCGACCATGATGGCGCCTTCGATGATGGCGGTGACGTTGGGGTCGATGGCGAGCAGGGTGAGATCCGTGCGCACCAGGCGCAGCACGAAGACGGCGACGATGGGGCCGAGCAGGCCGCCTTTGCCGCCGCCGAGCGCCACGCCACCCAGCACCACGGCGGCGACGCTGGCCAAGAGATAGGGGCCGGGAATGGGAGCGCCGATGCCGGTGCTCATGGTCAGCGCCAGCCCGCCCATGGCTGCGAACAGGCCTGACAGCGCATAGGCGACGATGCGGGTACGGGCGACCGGCACGCCTGAGCGGAACGCCGCCAGTTCGCTCGAGCCGATGGCGTAGATGGAGAGGCCGAGGCGCGAGCGCCTGAGCGGTATCCAGACGATGCAGAGACAGACGATCAGCACCAGCAGCGCCTTGGGCAGCCAGGCGTCGATGGCGTCGGGCAGGCCCGGTGTCGGCACGGTGCCCGAGATCAGCGCCTTCAGCCATTCGGCGGCACTTCCGCCCGGCGCGCCGAGCACCAGAAGGGCGGCACCCTGCAGCACGAACAGCATGGCCAGCGTGACGACGATGTCGGGCACGCGGGTGACGACGATCAGCATGCCGTTGACGGCGCCGAGCACGAGGCCCATGGCAAGCACGAAAGGCACCACGAACAGCGCGTATTCCTCGCTCGCGCCCGCCATCATCGAGGCGGCGGTAACACTGGTCAGCGCCATCATCGCCGCGACCGACAGGTCGATGCCGCCGGCGATCACGACCACCGTCTGCGCGGCGACAGCGAAGGCATAGGGCAGAACGGCGCGCGCCAGCGAGCCGAAGTCGCCGCTGCCATAGCCCGGCTGGATCAGCTTGGTGACGATGAACAGCACGATGAGGAGAGCGAACAGGCCGGTGACCCAGCCTTGGCGACGCAGGAAATGGCTCAAGGCGCCGCCTCCGGCGCATCGGAAGTGTTCGCGGTGGGGTCAGCCAAAATGCCGACATCGGCTTTGACGCCGCGCGGCAGGCCGTAGGCGGTGCGCATCAATGCCGGTTCGTCGGCTTCCTCGACCGGGAAGATGTCGACCAGGCGGCCGCCGAAGATGACGATGACGCGGTCGCAGACGCGTTGCACCTCTTCGAGTTCCGAGGTGTAGAACAGCACCGACTTGCCGTTGCCGGCAAGTTCGCGCAGCAATTTGTAGATCTCCTGCTTGGTGCCGACATCGATGCCGCGGGTCGGGTCGAAACACAGGATGGTGCGGGCATCTGCCGCGATCCAGCGGGCGATGGTCACCTTCTGCTGGTTGCCGCCGGACAGGCGTTGCACCTCGCCCTGCGCGCGGGTGTCGATCTGCAGCCGCTCGATGGCGCTGGCCACCTTCGCGCGCTCCCGGCGCATTTTGATCGGCCCCCAGTGGCGGAACGCAGCGCTGAAGGGCAGGGCGATGTTCTCGCGCACCGAGCGCTGCATGGCGAGCGCCTCGGCGCGGTCGCCCGGCACATAGGCGATGCCGGCACGGATGGCGTCGATCGGGTGCGAGAACTTTGCCGGCTGGCCGTCGACCTCGATGGTGCCGCCGGATGGGCGGATCGAGCCGGCCAAGGCTGAGAACAGTTCGTCCTGGCCCTGGCCTTCGAGCGCGACGACGCCGGCGACTTCGCCATCTCTAAGATCGAAGGAGACATCGCTGAGCTTGGTGCCGACGCGCAGGTTGCGCACGGTTATGCGCGGCCGGGAGGCGATGGGCGCCGCCTTTTCAGCAGCGCTGCGGGCGGCGACATGGGTCTTGACGATGCGTGTGCCGAGCATCAGCTCGACGATCTTTTCCTCGACACCGGGCACGATGTCGACGACGCCGACGGTCTCGCCGTCACGCAGCACGGTGGCGCGGTCGCACAGTGCGGAGATTTCGACGAAGCGATGCGAAATGAAGATCACGGCGCGGCCCGAGTCGCCTTGGCGGCGCACCACTTCCAGCACCTTCTCGGCGAGGTTGGCGGGGAGTGCGGCCGTCATCTCGTCGAGCAGCAGCACGTCGGGCTCGACGGCAAGTGCCCGCGCCAGGTCGAGCACGCGCAGCACGGCCAGCGGGATGTCGCGCGCGGTGTCGCGCAGGTCGAGGTCGGGAATGCCGAGTTCGCGCACCCAGGCGCGGAACGGCTCGACCGGCGTGCCGGTCAGCCGCAGGTTGGAAAGCACGTCGAGATCGGGGATCAGCGACGGTTCCTGGTAGACCGGCAACAGGCCGGCGCGGCGTCCGGCGGCCGGCGAGCGTATGTCGCGCGCCTCGCCACGGATCAGGATGCGCCCGGCATTGGCTTGGATGGCGCCGGTCAGGATCTTCACCAGCGTCGACTTGCCGGCGCCATTGGCGCCCATCAACGCATGCACCTCGCCCGGCAGCACGGAGAGGGACGCGTTGCGAAGGGCGGCAACCGCGCCGTAATTCTTGGCGACGCCGGTGGCGTCGAGGAGAGGGCTGGTGGTCAAATTGTTGGGTCTCGGGTCAAGCTGTTCAGGTATTTGTGGAACCGACTGGCCGCAACGGTGACCTTCCCTTCTCCCCTTGCGGGAGAAGGTGGCCTCGCGAAGCGAGGTCGGATGAGGGGTGCTCCAGGGAATACCAACGTCTCACTCCGCTGGAACACCCCTCATCCGTCTCGGCGCTGCGCGCCGATCCACCTTCTCCCGCAAGGGGAGAAGGCAGAAGCGCGGGTGCTTACTCTCCCGGGCCCTTGCAGGCCACGATCTGCTCCTTCGTGTACGTCGTCCAGTCCGGGATCGAGATCGAGACCGGCCATTCGGGGCTGAGCGACGGGTCGGCGGCGGCCTTCAGCTTGGCCTTGCCTTCGTCGGTCGCGTTGTCCCACAGCTGCGGGTCGACCAGCACGGTCTGCTGCGCCGGCTTCTTGCCGTCCAGGATCTGCAGCGCCAGCGTGACACCAGCACCGCCGATCGAGCCGGGGTTGGTGACGGCAGCGCCGACGAGGCCCTTGACCGAGCTCAGCTGGCCGACGAAGCCCGCATTGTCGGCGCCGACCACCGGCACCAGCGGCGCCTGCGATTCAACCAGCGCGTCAACAATGACGTTGTCGATGCCGGACGTCCACACGCCGTTGAACGGCGTGCCGGTGGCCAGGAACGACAGCATCTGCTGCTTGGCCTGGTCCTGCTGCCAGCCGGTGAAGACCTCCTGTGCGACCTTCACGTCGGGGAATTCGGCCAGCGCCTTCTTGAAGCCCTTGTCGCGATCGGAATCGGCCGAAGCGCCGGCGGCGCCGCGCATGTAGAACACCTCGCCCTTGCCGCCCATCTGGCCGAACAGCCACTTGGCGCCGAGATAGGCGTATTGTTCCTGGTTGTTGGAGATGATGTAGGCCGACGGTTCGGTGACCGCCTGGTCGACGGCGACGACGACGATGCCGGCCTTGGTGGCTTCCTCGAGGCCCGCCTTGATGCCGGCCGGATCGGCGGGGTTGACGACAATGGCGTCGACCTTGGCGCTGATCAGGTTGCGGATGTCTTCCAACTGGCCGGCGGCATCGGTGTTGCGGTGGGCGATGTTGAGCTTGGCGACCTCGCCGGACGCGAGTGCCTGCGCCTTCATGGCGCAGACCATCTCCTCGCGCCAGCCATTGCCCTGCACGGTGTTGGAGATGCCGATCGTGTATTTGCCGGCGGCGGCAGAGACGCCCACCGAGGCCAGCAAGGCGGCACCCGCAAGGAGCGGGACCATGGTCAGGATTTTTTTCATTTCAGACTTCCTCCACATTGTTTTTCAGTTCCAGTTCAATCCGTTGAAGCACGCCGCTGACAAAGTGAGTCATGCGGAGCACTCCAATTCACTTGACGAAAGGACGCAGCACGTCGCGGGCGAGCAGAAAGCCCCGCTTCACCTGGTCGTCGCTGCCTTCAAATCGCCTGTCCTCATGTTCGATGATGACGGATCCGTCATAGCCGGCGCGGTAGAGGCCGGAGAAGAAGCCGCTCCAGTCGACATCGCCCAGCCCCGGCATGCGCGGCACCTGCCAGCCTATGCCGGCGGAGAGAATTCCGCGCTCGTACAAACCCTCACGATCAATCATCAGGTCCTTGGCGTGGACATGCAGCATGTAGGGGCCGAATTCCCTGATGAAGCGGGCCTGGTCGATCATCTGCCAGACCAGATGCGAGGGGTCGAAATTCATGCCGACCTCGCCGCCCCAGGCTTCCAGGATGCGGCGCCAGACCTGTGGCGAATAGGCGATGTTGTGCCCGCCCGGCCATTCGTCATAGCTGAAGATCATCGGGCAGTTCTCGAAGGCAAGCTTGACGCCATGGCCGCGTGCAAACGCGACGATTTCGGGCCAGACTTTCAGCGCATCCTGCCAGTTGACGTCGACGGTCTTCGAGGCATCGCCGCCGCAGAAGGTGTTGACCACGGGAACGCCCATATTGGCGGCCAGCACGATCACCTTCTTGAGATGGCCTATGACCGCCTCGCGATGCGCGGCATCCGGATGCAGCGGGTTGGGATAGTAGCCGAGGCCGGAGACCGTGAGGTTCCTTTCGGCCAGCGAGGCGACGATCTCCTTGGCCTGCGCGGGCGAGGTGGAAGACGCGTCGATATGGCTGGTGCCGGCATAGCGGCGGGTCGCGCCGGACGTTTTCGGCCAGCAGGCGATTTCCAGCGCCTCGAAGCCGGCCTGATTTGCCCAGCCGGCGACCTCGCCGAGCGGCGTCTCCGCGAACGGTGCGGTGAGCAGTCCAAGTTTCATAGTGCCTCCCAACCCTATAATGCCGATTGTTTGGATCGCTTCAACCTCGCGACCTCATCTTGTTCAAGACTGTGCCTGACAGCGGCCATCGGATCGTCCGAAAGCAGATCATCAAGCGCTGACGTGACGGCCGCGCGAAACGTCTCGTTCGCGGCAAGGCCGGGGGCAAAAATCGTGTCGATGGCCAGAATGCCTGAAGCCAGCGCTGGTGCATCTCGGCCGGCCGTGTCGGCGATCCCAGCGACCTTGCCGGCATAGGGGTCCGACACCGGCCAGCGTTTGCCGAACCGGGTTGAGGCCTGGATCAGATAAGCCATCCAGCCGGCGACCGGCACCGACAGCAGGCCGATGCCGGCGCCCTGGCGCAAGCGGTCACGGATCGGGTTGAGCAGGCGCTGGACGATTTTCTGCGAGCCATCGGTGGCGATCTGGTGGTTGCGGTGGCGGATCGCGGTGTTCTGCAGTCGGCCGAGACTTTGCTCGACATAGGCGAGGGGCAGGACGCCGGGCACCGGCGTCAACGTCGGCAGCGTTTCTTGCACCAGCATGCGCCGCACAAAACCGGCGAGCAGCGGGTCGGCGACGGCATCGAATGTGTGTTCCAGCCCGGCCAGCACGCCGAGAGTGGCGAGCGTCGTCTGGGCGCCGTTCAGCACCCGCATCTTGAGATGCTCGAAGGGCGTGACATCGTCGACGAAGGTGGCGCCGACCAGGTCCCAGCGCGGCACGCGGCCGGCGAATTTTTGTTCGATCACCCATTGCCGAAATGGCTCGCCGACCGCGACCGCGCCGTCGCGGTAGCCGAACCATTGCTCGACGCTGTCGAGGTCAGGCTGCGTCACCGCCGGCGCGATGCGGTCGACCATGGCGCAGGGGAAGGCGGCGTTGGCCGTTATCCAGTCGGCCAGCCCTTTGCCGCGCCGCTCGGCGAAAGTCCGCACGACCTTTTCCAGGATGACGCCGTTGGTCGGGATGTTGTCGCAAGACAGCAGCGTCAGCGACCGGCCGTGGGTCGCCCGGCGTAACTCAAGCGTCCGTGCGATGATGCCGGGCACGCTCCTCGGTGTCTCGGGGTTGGCAAGGTCATGAACGATGTCGGGATGGCCGAGATCGAGTTCGCCGCTCGACGGAATGTGGCAGTAGCCCTTTTCGGTCACCGTCATGGTCACCAGATCGATGTCGGGCGAGGCGAGCACGTCGAGCGCCGGTTCGGCACTTTCCTGGCTGTCGACCACCTTGACGATGCTGCCGATGACGCGCGCCTCGACATGGCTATTCTCGCGGATCAGCCTTGTGTAGAGGCCGCTCTGCTGGCCGAGCGTGTCGGCGAGGCTGGGCGGGCGGATGTTGATACCGACCACGCCCCAGCGGTCGAACTGCAGCGACAGCAGGTCATCGGTATATTCGGCCTGGTGGCAGCGGTGGAACGCACCGACACCGAGATGCGCCATCCCCGGAGCGAGGGCCGCGCGGTCATAGGCCGGTGTCTGGACCGACACAGGCAAGCGGTCGAGCAGCGCCGGACCCAATGTCTCGGGTGAAGCGTTCACCGGTTGGCCCCGATCACGGACTGTTCCTGGTCGATCACGGCGCCGGTCATCGGTCCGGCCGCGTCGGACAGCAGGAAAACGGCGAGGTTGGCGATGTCGTTCGGCGTCAACAGCCTGCCGAAAGGCTGTGCGGCGTTGGCGGCGTCGAGCCAGCCGGGGCCGTTGCCCAAAATTTCGGATTGCATGACGCATTCGGCCGGCGTGTCGGTCCAGCCGACATTGATGCCGTTGACGCGGATGCGGTCGAAACGGTGGGCGTTGGCGGCGTTCTTGGTCAGCGTCGCCAGCGCGCCCTTGGTGGCGGAATAGACCGCGAGCTCGGGCGAGCCGCAATGGGCGTTGATCGAGAGAATATTGACGATCGAGCCACCTTGGCCGCGTTTCTTCATGTCGGCGATGGCAGCCTGCATCAGAAAGAATGGTGCCCGCGCGTTGACGGCGAACAGCGAGGCCCAGTCGTCGAGGCTGGCATCGAGGAAAGAGGCACGGTCCGTCAGGCCGGCGGCGTTGACCAGGCCATCGATGCGGCCGAAGCGCTCGATGCAGGCTTGCGCCAGAAGGGCGGGGGTTGCCGGGTCTCCGAGGTCTGCGGCGACGAAGATGGTCGGCGTGCCGGTGGCCGACAGTTCCGCCGCCACGGCGTCGCCGCGTTTGCCATCGCGCCCGGTGATCAGCAGCCCGCCGGCGCCGGCGCGCGCCAGCGCCTGAGCGATCGCACGGCCGATGCCTTGCGTCGCGCCGGTGACCAGCACGACCTTGCCTTGAAGATGAAGCTCCATTCCTCCTCCCGGAACAAAGTTTCTATTTTCTGAAATATGGAACGGCAATTCCCGATAGTCAATTGTGCCAGCGGAGCCTCATGTGCCGCGGCGCGCGGCGACCCCTTGGACCAGTGCCATGCCGACCGCCAATGAGGCCGCCAGCGAGCGAAAGCCGGCGAAGTCGGATTCCACCACTTCCAGCCAGCTGTCCGACAGCCGGATCAACGGGCTGAAGGTGCTGTCGGTGATGGTGACGATGCGGGCCTTGCGCTCATGCGCCACCGCGACGAGGTCCGGGGTGATCGAATTGTAGGGGCTGAAGGAGACGGCCAGCACCGCGTCGCGCGCGCCGATGCAGCCGACCTGGTCGAGTGCCGAGGAGCCGACATTGTCGACCAGCACATTGCGCACACCCTGTTGCGACAAGGTCAGCGACAGATAGGTGGTGACAGGGAAGGCGCGCTTGGAGCCGATGACGTAGATGAGGTCGGCACCAGCCAGCAGCGCTACCATCTTTTCGAAGCTCTCGACGTCGAAGCCGGCCTCGACGCGGCCAAGCGAGGCCTGCGAGGCGCCTACCATGCCATGCAGGAAATGCAGATTGGCATTGGCCTCCGTCTTTTCCTGGCCACGCCCTTCCGGCCATGATCCCTTGACGTGGTCCTTGAACAGGCCCTGGAAATCGGAAAAGCCGGAATAACCGAAGATCTGGGCAAAACGCACCAGCGTCGAGGGCTGCACGCCTGCCTGGGCGGCCACCTGCGCGATGGTGCCGAGCGCGACGTCGCTCGGGTGCTGCCACAGGAAGATTGCCACCTGGCGCAGCCGTTTGGGAAAATGCACCGTGCCCGACGACAGCACCGCGCGCAGTTCCTCATAGGTCCGCGGCTGGATGTAGCCCAGTGCTGCCAGCGAGCGCCCGCGCTTGCGCGTCGCCGCCTCGTCGGCAATGGACCGTCCCGATGATTTGCGCGCCCCGCCCATGTTTTCAGGCTAGCGCGATACGATCGTTTTACAATATGGAAATTGGAAATGGCGTTCGACGGTGAGTTGTGGTTTTGACGAGTGATGCCGACGGTCAAAGGTGGCGCTCTACGAGACCCCCCTCTGTCCTGCCGGACATCTCCCCCTCAAGTGGGGAGATTGGACGTCATCTCTGCTTTCGCCAATCGCCAGCGTTGCAAGAAAGGCGCCGCAGTCGACGCTGCCAATCTCCCCCTGGAGGGGGAGATGTCCGGCAGGACAGAGGGGGGCGCCATAGAACTCGACGGTGGGTGCTGGCTCGATATCGGGCCTCAGCCCTTGAATCAGTCTGCTCGGAGGAGATAGACATGGTCTACGCAACATCAGACGGGTCGGCGGGCAAGCGCCTGAGGGTCGGCATGGTCGGCGGCGGCCGCAATGCCTTCATCGGCGCGGTGCACCGGCTCGCCATGCGCCTCGACGACCAGATCGCGCTGGTCGCCGGCGCGCTGTCTTCCGATCCGGAGAACGCCGCCGCCTCGGCCGCCGAGATCGGCATCGCGCCGGAGCGCAGCTATGCCGACTACCATGCCATGGCCAAGGCCGAGGCGGCGCGGCCGGATGGCATAGAGGCCGTCGTCATCGTCACGCCCAACCATCTGCACGCGCCGATTGCCACCGCCTTCCTCGAAGCCGGCATCGACGTGATCTGCGACAAGCCGCTATCGACGACGCTTGATGACGCCGAGGCGCTGGTGGCCTTGGCGAAGGCGAAGAAGCGCCGCTTCGTCGTCACGCTCAACAATACCGGCTACGCCATGGTGCGCCAGGCGCGCGAGATGGTGGCGGCGGGCGAGCTTGGCCGAATCGTGTCGGTGCACGGCGCCTATATCCAGGACTGGCTGACGAAGCCGATTGACGCCGAGGGCCAGAAGCAGGCGGAATGGCGCACCGATCCGGCGCGGGCAGGGCAGTCGGCGGTGCTGGCGGACATCGGCGTGCATGCCTTCAATCTGGCGAGCTATATCTCGGGTTGCGAGGCCGAGACGGTGTCGGCCGATCTGTTCACCGCCGTGCCCGGGCGCCGGCTCGACGACAATGCGCATGTGCTGGTGCGCTGGACCGGCGGGGCGCGCGGCACGATCCTGGCCAGCCAGACGTCACCAGGCCACTACAATGACCTCACCGTGCGCATCTATGGCGACAGAGCCGGGCTCGAATGGTCTGGAAGCCGGCCGGAGGAATTGCGCTTCTCCAGATATGGCGAGGAAACCCGGACGCTGGTGCGCGGCGGCCATGGCTCGACCGAGGAAAGCCGGCGCGTTTCGCGCATGCCGGCGGCGCACCCGGAAGGCTATATCGAGGCCTTCGCCAATTTCTACCGCGATGCCGCCGACATCCTCCGCGCGCATCGGTCGGGCGGGGTGGTCGATGCGGCACGCGCGGCGCAGGTGCCTGACGTGGTCGATGGCGCCCGCGGGGTGAAGTTCGTCGCTGCGGCGGTGGAGTCCAATGCGGCGGGTGGAGCGTGGACGGCGGCGCGGTTCGAGGAATGACAGTCGATCTTCCCCCTTGATGGGGAGATGCCCGGGCGGGGCAGAGGGGGCGCGAAGGAACGCCAGCCTTTCGGCATGGTCCGCTTTTACGCCAATCCCAACGGACACGGCTGATTTGGCCGAGAGGTTGGCGGGACAGCGCCCCCCCCTCTAGCCTGCCGGCCATCTCCCCCACAAGGAGGGAGATCACCAGATTCCCAGCCGCTCGGCCAGATCCGATAGCATCGGACGCTGCCCGACAAGCATCTTGACCTCGGCCTCAGGCAGGCTGAACCAGCCCGCTCTGTCGACCTCCGGGAATTCCTTCATCGATCCCGACCGCGGCGGCCATTCCATGGTGAAGCTGTTGCTCTTGATGGCGGCCACGTCGATCTCCGCCCTGGCCTCCACCGACCAGGCGCTGACGATCTTGCCGCCCGGCTGCTTGTAGTCACCGAGGCGCTCGAAAGCGCCATCGACCTTGATGCCGATCTCTTCCTCGGTCTCGCGTTGTGCCGCCACAAGCTCGTCCTCATTCTCGTCGACAAGGCCTTTCGGGATCGACCAGGCCCCTTCGTCCTTCTTCGCCCAGAACGGGCCGCCGGGATGAACCAGCAGCACGCTGATGTCGCCATCGCTTCTACGATAGATCAGCAGGCCGGCACTGCGTTTTGCCATTTTGCGTGTCCATTCGTGGCGCTGATACGAGGTGGCCAATTGCCGGCCGATCATGGATACCAACCCTTGCATCGGCAAATTGCGACGCTATGTCAAACACGCCCGCATTGCACCTCATGTGCGGGTCCGGCAATGTGAGGTATCACTTTGGGGCGGCGTCGAAGGTCAGGTAAGGCGTCCGAATGCAACTGGGTCTGATCGGCTACTACAGCGACTTCGTGGTCTATCCGCTGGTGATCGCCATATTGGGAATAGCCGGGTTGATCGAGGCCGGCGAGGAGAGTGCGCCGGAGTGGATCGGTACGGTCATCTTTTGTCTCGGCCTGTGGACGCTGATCGAATACGTCCTGCACCGCTTTGTCCTTCATCACATTCCCTACATCAGGGACCTGCACGACCGTCATCATGTCGAGGAGCGCAGTTCGGTGGGTACGCCGACCTGGCTCAGTCTGGGTGTGCATGCGCTGGTCGCCTTCCTGCCGGTGTGGATGGCCTTCGGTTTCACGACCGCGAGCGCGGTCAGTTGCGGCCTGATGCTGGGCTATCTCTGGTACATCAGCGTCCACCACATGATCCATCATTGGCATCCCAGACATCCCAGTTATCTCTACACGCTCAAGCGCCGCCACGCAGTGCATCATCACATCGACGATACCGCCAATTTCGGCGTGACGTCGATATTCTGGGATCGGGTTTTCGGCACGGCGCAGCTCTGAGGGTCCGGGCGTATCTGGATCCCGGCAGGTCCGGCATCATTGTCATGGCGGCCGGCCCGAGATAGCCTGCCCCGAGATAGCCTGCATTGATGTGCTGGGACCGGAGGGCGTGACGGGAATGCTTCTGCCGTTCTTGTATTGGCCTGCATCTCATCGCCTTGGCAGGCTGAAATGGGTTGCTCTTTTCGCGCCGTTCATCCTGTCGTCCGGCTACATCGCCTATGGCTTTGTCGGCATCCAGATCGACTCACCGCTCTCCGCCCTCAGGCACTTTGCCGCGTTCCCGAACTGTGCAGCGGCTCGCGCCGTCGGTCTTGCCCCCGCGCGCAGTGGGCAGCCCGGATATTGGCCGACGCATGATGCCGACAAGGACGGCATCGCTTGCGAGAATTGGCACGGGGAAAGCGCCAGCGGCGTCAAGGTGCATCGCTATTGGCGCAGCGGCAGGTAGTTCTCACAGTTCCTTTTCCGCCAGCTCCCTGAATTCGTCGGGCACCGAGCGCGCCGCTTCGAGCGCCACCGTGCCGTAGCCGACGGCCTGTTTGCCGAAGCGCTCGCGGATATTGTCGATGGCGCGGTCGGCGCCGAAGCGCGCCAGACCTTTTGCCGTGCCCGGCCGGTGCTTTTCGTCGGCAAGGCCGAGCGGCAGTTCGAGCTGCAGCTCGGCACTTTCCCAGAGATGCGAGACCGAGATCGCCAGCAGCGAGATCGTTCTTTCATGCGGATTGTCGGCGAGCACGCCGCGCACCAGATCGCCTGCGATTTCGGCCAGCATCGTGGTCGCCGAGATCGGCTGGTCGAGCGTGATCGAGCGGGTGACGGCGCTGAGATCGGCAAAGCGCACACGCACGGTCACCGTGCGGCCGGGCCGCGCCTTGGCGCGCAGCCGGCTGGCGACGCGGTCGGCCAGATGCAGCAAGGTGGGCACGATGACCTGCGCCACCGCTGGCTTGCGGCCAAGTGCCGACTGGGCGCCGGCCGAGTGCGCCCGGCGCTTCGTCTCCAGCTTCCTCGGGTCGCGGTTCCACGACAAAGCCGAGAGCTTTTCGCCGGCGGCGGGACCGAGCAGCCGCGTCAGCGCGCCGCTGTGCGTCCTGGCCAGCTGGCCTATGGTCTCGATGCCGATTTCGGCCAGCCGCGCCCTTGTCGCCGGGCCGACACCCCACATCAGGCCGACCGGCAGATCGCGCAGGAAGGAAAGCTCGGTGCCGGGATCGACCACCACCAGCCCGTCGGGCTTGGCGACCTGCGAGGCGATCTTGGCCAGATGCTTGGTGCGCGCGACGCCGATCGAGATCGGCAGACCGAGTTCGGCCCGCACACGGCGGCGGATGGTTGCGGCGATCTCTTGCGGTGAGCCGAACAGGTGCGTGCAGCCGGCGACATCGGCGAAGGCCTCGTCGATGGAGATGCGCTCGACCAGCGGCGTAAAATCGTCGAGCACCTTGATCGCCGCGTCGCCAAGCCGCTGGTAGTGGCTGAAATTGCCGCCGACGAAGATCAGCTGCGGGCAGAGCTCGCGCGCCTTGCGCCCCGGCATGCCGCCGCGCACGCCGAAGGCACGCGCCTCATAGGAGGCGGCGAGCACGACACCGCCGCCGACCGCGATCGGCTTGCCGCGTAGCGACGGGTCGAGCAACTGCTCGACCGAGGCATAGAAGGCATCGAGATCGGCATGCAGGATGGTGGCTGTCGTTTCCATCCCGACCGCTCATCCGCAGTTGCTGATAGATGCGAACACATAGAGAACAAATCATGTACGACTGTCAAGCCGTGGCGTAGCTTAATCAACATCCCTGGGCGCAGCCGAGGCTGGCAATTCATTTGCCATGGGAAGACTGCGTATCCGCCTAAACGATATGCTCCACCCGCAGCGCCGCCTTCATCCGTTCCACCGCCGGCTCGCCGCCATCCGCCAACTCGTTGGCGATGCGGGCGAGATGATCGTCGGCCTTGCGGTGCTTGCTGCCCCAGGCGCCGAGCGTGGCCAGCACCGGCAAAAGATCGATGCCGGCCTCGGTCAGCCGGTAGATCGCCTTCAGCCCATGGCTCGGGTCGTCGCTGCGGGTGAGGATGCCTTCCTCCTGCAGCGTCTGCAACCGCTCGGCCAGCGTGCGTGAGGAGATGCCTTCGTCGGATTGCAGGAACTCGCGAAAGTGCTTTTTCCTGGCGAAGATCAGATCGCGGATGATGAGCAGCGTCCAGCGGTCGCCGAGCAGTTCCAGCGACAGGTTGATCGGGCACCCGGATCTTTCACGCGTCGACATCTCTATGGTTCCATTTTTAAATCACTTTACTATTGACATCATTTTTCTCGAACGTCAATAGTTCCAAATGTAAACCAATCAATGCCGAAGGCTGGCCGAGCACGCGGCGGCCGCGATCGGCACAACCGGAGACGATGATGAAAAAGCTGATCCTTCAGATGCAAATCTCGGTCGATGGTTTTGTCGGCGCCAATGCGGATCATCGCTGGCAACTCTGGGAGTGGGGCGACGACAATGGCTGGGACGAGGAGCTGAAGCGCGATTTCAACACCGTCTTTGCCGGTATCGACACCATCCTGCTCAGCCGCAAGATGGCCGAGGAGGGCTATCTCACCCATTGGGGCAATGCGGCGAAGAAACATCCGGCCGATCCGTTCTACGCCTTCGCCCAGCGTATCGTCGAGGGGCGCAAGGTGGTGCCCACCGACAGGCTGAAAACCTCGCGGTGGGAGCGCACGACGGTGGTGAGCGGCGACCTGCCGCGCGAAGTCAAGGCGCTGAAGGCGGGCGAGGGCGCCGACATCGCCGTCTTCGGGGGCGCCGGCTTCGCCTCCGCGCTGATCGCTGCGGGACTGGTCGACGAGCTCCAGCTGTTCGTCAATCCGGCGGCGCTGGGCGCCGGCCGCCGCATCTTCGACCAGGGCGGCTTCCGGAACCTTCGGCTGCTCGGCTCGAAGGCCTATGCCTGCGGCATGGTGGTCAACCGCTATGCCCCGGGCGGCTGAGCCTCGCATCGATAAAAAGACGTTTGGGCAGAATCCTTTGCCCTGGTCTCTTCGTCTTCAAGCTGCGGTTGCCGGGATGGCAGCAGCGGCAATCAAGACGGAGAAAAGCTGATGATCCTGGTGACGGGTGCCACGGGCCTGAACGGAAAAGCGATCGTGCGCGAGTTCGCGCGGCAGAAGCATGTGGTGCGGGCGCTGGTCCGCGATCGGAACCGGGCATCGGCTTCAGGACTGGGCGATCTGGCCGGCGTCGACCTGGTCGAGGGCGACATGCGCCGGGCGGAAACGCTTGGCGCTGCGCTCGACGGCGTCGATCGCGTGCTGATGATTTCGACCGCGGGCGACGACATGACCGAGACGCAGTGTCGTTTCATCGATGCCTGCAGAACGGCCGGCGTCGGGCATGTGGTGAAGTTCTCCGGCAGGGAGTCCAACATCGGCTACGACGCGACGAAGTTCCGGTTCACGCGCATGCATGAGGAGGTCGAGCGCTATCTTGAAGCGGTCGGCATGGCGTGGACGCATCTGCGCCCGAGCCAGTTCATGCAAGTCTATCTGCGCGACGCACCGACGATCGCCGCCGAGGGCGCCTTCTATCTCGCGCTCGGCGACACCGAGCTGTCGCCGGTCGACGTCGAGGACATCGCCAAAGTGGCCTTCCGGCTGCTGCGCGATGGCGGCCATGCAGGCGAGAGCCTCGACATGACCGGACCCGAGGCGCTGACCATGACCGACATCGCCGCGCGAATATCGCAGGCGACCGGCAAGCCGGTCCGCTATGTCGACGTGAGCCCGGAACAGCGGCGGCGCAACCTGCTGGCCGCCGGCATTCCGGCCGGTTTCGCCGACGCGCTGGACGAGCAACTGGCCGAGCGGCGGCGGCGGCCGAAATCGCGGGTGCACCTGGCGACGCATGAGATGTTCGGCGTCAAGCCGACGCCGTTCGTAGAGTTCGCCCGGCGCCACGCGGCGGCGTTTGGCGGCGTGGCCTGAGCGCGCTCCCAAAAAAGCGAGCGCTGCGACGTATCCTTTTTGGCCGCTCGTCCGTCCTTGGCTTTGGAAAGATCGCGGGACCCGCGATCCATAACCCCGGAGGCTATCATGGCGAGCACTGAGAGTGAGGCAAACAGGAACCATTATGCGGCGTTCGTCGCCAATGCCGGCAAGCTGACCAGCCCGCAGGCGATCATCGATTTCAACGACACTCACTGGCCGGCGCTGACCGGCGAACCGGGCGGCGTCGACTATATCGAGGTGGATGCCGGCGGCGTGCCGGCGCTATGGATCGTGCCGAAGGGTGCCGACGCGGAGCGGGCGCTGTTTTACGCGCATGGCGGCGGCTTCGTCGGCGGCTCGATCTACACGCATCGCAAGCTGGTCGGCCATCTCGCCAAGGCGGTCGGCTGCCGAGCGCTGGTCTACGATTATCCGTTGGCACACCAGGCGAAGCATCCGGCTCAGCTCGAAGCAGCGATGACTGCCTGGAACTGGCTCACCGACGAGGGCTTCGACCCCGGACGGATCGTCATCGCCGGCGATTCCTGCGGCGCGGTGCTGACCTATGGCGTCCTGCAGCGGCTGCGTGCGCAGGGGAGGCCGCTGCCCGTCGCCACCCTGATCATCTCCGGCTGGTTCGACATGGCGCTGACCGCCGCCAGCTACGAGACCAACCGCGACAAGGACCCCGCCTTCGCCAAGGCCGGCGTCGACTGGCTGGTGGCCAATTTCATCGGCGATGCCGACCGGCGCGATCCCGAGGTCAGCCCGCTCTATGCCGATCTCTCCGGCTTTCCGCCTGTCTACCTGCAGGCCGGCGCCGACGAGACGCTGGTCGATGAGAGCCGCATGTTCGCCGAGCGTGCCGGCCAGGCCGGCGTCGAGACGCGGCTCGATGTCTTTGACGACATGCTGCACTCGTTCCAGATGATGGCGGGCCGGGCGCCCGAAGCCGATGATGCGATCGCCCGCCTCGCTGCCTGGGTGCGGCCAAAGCTTGGGCTGCCGGATGCCGGTGATGTTGCCGCCGGCGCGAAGGCGGCCTGATCATGCGCCGGCTGATCGTGTCCAGCTTCGTCTCGCTGGACGGTGTCATCGAAGGGCCGATGGGGTGGGCGTCGCCCTTCTTCGACGAGCAGAACCAGGCGCATGCCTTGCGGGCATTGTCCGGCGTCGAGTTCTTCCTGCTCGGCCGCGTCACTTACGAGATGTTCTCAGCGCGCTGGCCCGATCTCAAGGGTCCGTATATGGACCGCATCAACGGCCTGAAGAAGCTGGTCGCGTCGAAGACGCTGAAGTCGGTGGGGTGGAACGCCACGCTGCTTGAGGGCGACGTCGCGCAGGCGCTCGCCGCGCTCAAGCGGCAACCGGGCGGCGACATCCTGAAATATGGGGTGTCGCAGCTCGACCAAACACTGGTTTCCGCCGGGCTGGTCGATGAGTATCATCTGTCGATCGTGCCAACCCGCGTCGGGCACGGCAAGCGCGCCTTCGACGATGTCGGGTCCATCGACCTCGATCTCGTCGGCACGCACCGTTTCGACAATGGCGTGGTGACCCTGACCTATGTGCCGCGATGAACCAGCAGATCCGCAGATCTCGTGATACCGCGCAGGGGATGAGGCCAAGGCTCGATCCGAAGGCCTGTTCGACCTGCGCTATGCCGCCTTCCTGGAGACGGTCTCGCATTTGCGCGTCCGTCTGCACCGCTACTGCGCGCGCATGACCGGCTCGGCGCTCGATGGCGAGGACGTCATGCAGGAGGCGCTGTTCGAGGCCTGTCGCAAGATCGAGTTGCTCGACGACACGCTGGCGTGGCGGCCGTGGCTGTTCCGCATCGCCCATAACAGGTGCATCGATTTCATCAGGGGCCGCCGCGCGCGGCAGCGAGCCGAGGCCGGCTATGCCGGCGACGATATCGTGTTGCCGGTCGAGCCTGCCGGGCAGGGCGCCGGCCGCGCCATCGAGCGGCTGGTCGTGCACCTGCCGCCGAAGGAGCGGGCCTGCGTGCTGCTCAAGGATGTCTTCGACCATTCGCTGGAGGAGATCGCCGAGCTCGTTGGTTCGACGACAGGCGGCGTCAAATCGGCGCTGAACCGCGGCCGCGCCAAGCTCGCTGCCTTGCCGGCGCAACCGGTGGCGATACCCGCGCACGGCCCCGAACTGGCGCGGCTGCTCGGCCGCTATGTCGAACTCTTCAATGCCAGGGACTGGGACGGGGTGCGGGCGCTGACCAGCGCCGATGCGCGCCTGCGGGTCTCGGATTGCTACAACGGCCTGCTCTCCGACTCGCCCTATTTCGTCGAGTATGAGCGCGCGGAACTTCCCTGGCGCATGCGGCAGGGCGCGATCCGCGCCGAGATCGTGCTGGTCGTCGACAGGCTGTATGGCGATGTCTGGCGGCCTGCCCATCTGGTGCGGATCCATGCCGCCGGCGGAGTGATCGACCGCATCGCCGATTATTATGCGTGTCCGTGGATCCTGGAGATGGTGTTCGAGGACGGGTGACGGATTTGTCTGACTCCTATTTCACCAAGTCTGCGGCGGCCAGAATGACATCGGCCACTTCGCGCGGTTTGGAGAGCATGGGAACGTGGCTGGTCGCAAGCTCGGTCACCTCAGCGCCAATCGCCTTGGCCATCGCAGCTTCAGCAACCGGCGGTATCATGCGGTCTTGGCTGGCGACAATGTAGAAGCTCGGCTTGCTCTCGTAGGCGGCGGCAGCGAGCTTCTCGTCGAAAATACCGGCAAAGGGCGGACCTTGCGTGGCTGCGATCAGCTGATTTCCTGCGGTGGCAGGTCCTGCGCGAAATATTTGGCGACGCCTTCGGCGCTTAGCCTGACATAGCCGCCGCTGTCGGGTTGCAGGGCGCTTGCCCAGGGTAGCGGCGGCTGACCCTTGCCAAGATCGTTCACAGACAAGCCCTTTGGCGGTGCGAAAGCGGCGACGTAGACCAGCGCCTTGACCTTGTCGTCCACGCCCGCCTGACTGATGACGACACCGCCCCAGGAATGGCCGACGAGGATGACTGGCCCCGGCTGGGCATCGATGACGCGCCTGGTTGCGTCGACATCAGCGGCAAGCGAGCTCAGCGGATTTTGCACCGCCACTACATTGAGCCCCTTGGCCTCCAGCAAGGGGATGACCTTGCTCCAGCTCGAGCCGTCGGCAAAGGCGCCATGCACCAGTACGACGGTTTTCTTCGGCCCGCCGGCGGCCGAAGCCGGCGCGGCCATCGCCATGAGGACGGCGGTTCCCGAAATAAGAAAATGCGACAACGACATCGAATGGCTTCCCTTTTGTCATGACAGCCGCATTGCCGGGAACAACCCCTCGGCTTGGTTCATGCGATCTGTTTCAGCAAGCCCGAAGTGGTCGCGCCGGGCGGTCGTTATCTGGAGAGGAAATCGGTGATGAGCTTGACCGTGGCGTCCGGGTTTTCCTCCATGATCCAGTGGCCGGATGTGGGCAAGACGGCTCCCGTTACATCAGCCGCGACAAACCGCAGGACGTCTGCCTGTGTCGTGCCGGCCGATTTCTCCGCGCCGACTGCCAGCACCGGCATGGGCAATTTGCCGGTGGTGGAAAGCATTGCCTGGTTGTCGATGGCATCTTGGTCGAATGCCTTGAACTGTTCGAAGGCGTCATGCATGGCATGCGGCCGTGCATAGAGTTTTGCATAATGGACGCGCGTTGCCTCGTCGATGTTCTTCGGGTCGGCCGAAAGTTCGTTGTAGAAGCGGTCGAGGTAGATGCGCTCGCGGCCAGCGACCAGACGCTCCATGTCGGGGCCCCGGAAGTTGAAGTGCCAGAGCAACGGGCTTTGCTTGATCTTGTCCCAGTCACCTATGCCCGGCAGCGGTGCGTCGATGACAACCCATTTCGTGATGCGCTTCGGATACTGCGCGGCCAGCGCATAGCCGACCATGTTGCCGATATCGTGTGTCACCAGGTCGGCCTTGTCGATCTTCAGCGCATCCATCACACCGGCGATGTCGACCGCCTGGTTCTTCTTGGTATAGCCACTGTCCGGATGCGCCGAGAGGCCCATGCCGCGCAAGTCCGGCACAATCACCGTGTGATCTTTCATCAGCTTCATCGCGGCTGGCGCCCACATGTCGCCGGTATCGCCGAAGCCGTGCAGCAGCACGACCGCGGGCCCTTGCCCGCCGACGCGCACATAAAGCCTGCTGCCGTTGGTCTCGATCGTCTGCGTCTTGAAGCCGGTCGGGAACGGGATCACGCGCGCCGACGCCGGAGCGGCGAATGACAGCAGGCCTAGTACGATAACCAAAGGACGAAACATGAAGCATTACCCCGAGTATTATTCTGTCGCCACGATATCGTGGTCCTTTCAACTATTGCACTATATCGTTGATTTCGTTAGGTGTCGGTCGCCTGATTGTGAATTCGGGAAAACCGAACAATGCTGAAGCTTGAATCCGTCGCCGCGTTTGTAGCTGTCGCGGATTCCGGTTCGATCAGCGAGGCGGCCAGGCGCATGAGCCTGTCCAAGTCCGTCATCAGCGAGCGGCTGTCGGAGCTTGAGCGCAGCCTCGGTACAAGGCTGCTGGACCGTACCACCCGCAAACTCTCGATCACCGAAGCGGGGCGAGTTTTTTACGAGCGCGCCAAGCGCATCATGCAGGAGGTGGCCGAGGCCAGCGCCGAAATCGCCGAACAGCGCGGCGAACTCGCTGGACCGCTCAGGATATCGGCGCCGACCAGCTTCGGTATCCTCCATCTCGGCCCGGCGTTATATGGCTTTTTGGCCAAGCACCCGCGGATCGAACTGACGCTCGATCTCGACGATCGTTTCATCAGCATGGTGGCCAATGGCTACGATGCCGTCGTGCGTCACGGGCCGGTCGTCGATGACGGAGCTGTCATTGTCAAGAAGCTGGCTTCGAGCCGCCGTTTCCTGGTGGCCTCGCCGGGTTATATTGAGAGATTCGGATGGCCCGCGACCACCGACGACCTCAAACGCCACAAGGGCATCATCTATTCCATCAGGGGCGCCGCCGACTGGCGGTTCAAGATTTCGCGTCGGCTGGTGACGATCCGCTCTGAAACCTCGCTGCGCGTCAACAACGGGATTTTGATGCGCGACGCCGCGCTTGCCGGCCTCGGCCTGGCGTTGCTTCCCGCCTACTTCATCCGAACCGAGATCGCCGACAAGCGATTGACGGTCGTCGATGTCGGTGTCGAACCTGAAGGAGCTACCATCTATATCGCCTATCCCGAGGATAGGCGGGGATCCGCCAAGCTGCGCGCGCTCACCGCATGGCTACGCGAAGCCTTTGGCGATCCGCCCTATTGGGAGGCATGAGCCGGCGCTCACTTCGCATCATGAAAGATGATGCCGACGGTGTGGCGCATGCCTGAGCGCAAGCGGCTGACGCCGTGGCGCAGGTTGACGCGGTAATTGCCTTTCGTGCCCTGCACCGGCCGATTGTGGACGGCGAAGACAACGGCGTCGCCCTGGCGCAGCGGCACCACCTCGACCCGGCTCTGCATACGCGGCCGCTGCTCGGTCAACGCGAATTCACCGCCGGTGAAATCCTTGCCGGGTTCGGAAAGCAGGATCGCCACCTGCAGCGGGAAGGCGAGGTCGCCGTAGAGATCCTGGTGCAGGCAGTTGAAGTCGCCGGGCACATATTGCAGCAACAGCGGCGTCGGCCGCGTCTGGCCGGCGTCATGGCACTGGTCGAGAAACTCGGCATGCGTCGCGGGATAGCGCATCGCCCGTCCCATGCGCTCGTTCCAGCGGTTGGCGACCTCGGCCAGCCGGGGATAGAGGGCGCTGCGCATTCCGCCGATGAGATCGGGTAACGGATAGCGGAAATAGCGGTATTCGCCCTTGCCGAAACCGTGCCTGGCCATGTGGATGTGGCTGCGGAAATGCTGCTCCTGGGGATAGAGGCCGGCGATCTGCCGGCACTCCTCGCGAGAGAGCAGCTTTTCGAGCACCGCGCAGCCGAAGCCGTCGAGTTCGGCGGTCAATGCCGGCCAGTCGTAGGATCCGACGCGTGTCTCTGCGGCTTCCACCGCGGATGCGGCAACCCTGGCGTGGGCGTTCATATCTGTGCCTCCCTGTCGAGCAAGGCGCGCTTGCGCTCGATGCCCCAGCGGTAGCCCGACAACGTGCCGTCGGCGCGGACAACGCGGTGGCAGGGAATGCCGAGCGCGATGGCGTTGGCCGCACAGGCCGTCGCCACGGCGCGGGCGCCGTTGGACTGGCCAAGGCGTTGGGCAAGCGCGGTGTAGGTGATGGTGGCGCCGCGGGGGATGGTGCGCAGCACGCCCCAAACACGCTGCTGGAACGGCGTGCCATGGCTGACGTCGAGCGGCAGGTCGAGGTCGACGGAGGGCGTTTCGACGAAGCGCGCTATCGCGGCGAGGTCGTCGCTCAGAGCGGGTTCGTCTTCAATCAGAATCCTGCCGGGGAAGCGGCTGGCGAGATCTTGCTCCAGTGTTTTGGCATTGGAGCCGATCAGGATGGCGCAGACGCCGATCCGGCTGCGCGCTGCCAGGATGTTGCCGATCGCGGATTGGCCGATGGCGTAGGTGATGGTGTCGAGGGCTGCGGCTGCGTTGGAGGCTGTCGGCACATGGGTTTCTATGAGGTTCATTGCTTCACTCCTTCTGTGTGCCTGAACCCTAGCCGTGGGGTGCTCGGCTCTCACTCCGGTGCTTGCTTTCAAATTCAAATTTCGGGATTTGACGATTTGCGGCGAAGGTAGGCACTCTACGGCGCCCCCCTCTGTCCTGCCGGACATCTCCTCCACTTGTGGGGAGATTGGCTGTTATCGCGGCCTTCGCTAATCTCCGATGTTGCAGGAACGAGTGGGGCGACGAAGCCGCTAATCTCCCTCCTTGTGGGGGAGATGTCCGGCAGGACAGAGGGGGGCGCCGTAGAGTGCTGGACTTGGACCACACTGCCCCAAACATGCTCACCCAACACGGGTGACGGCGACCTCACCCAGCACGAACACTTCGCCTGACACCAGCCGCAGCTCGATCTCGCCGCTCTCGCCGCGACTCCACTCAGCTTTACCTTCATCGACCAGTTCGCCAATGGCGGCCAACACCTGTGATTTCGCATCCTCCTGCTGCGCAATGCTGCCTGATGGCGGGACGTTCGCGCCGGAGGTGGAAGACCTTGCCATTGCGCGCATGCTGGTGCCCGTCAGCTTCGTGCAGATCGAAAGGCGCTGTCGGGAGCATTCGACACGCCCGCCTCTCGGTCGAGCAACGCGCGCTTGCGCTCCGCGCCCCAGGCGTAGCCGGAAAGCGAGCCGTCCTTGCGGATGACGCGGTGGCAGGGGATGGCCACCGCGAGCGCGTTGGCCGCGCAGGCGGCGGCGACGGCGCGCGTGGCGTTCGGCGTACCGATGCGCCGCGCCATCTCGGCATAGGACACCGTCTTGCCGACAGGGATCTCCTGCAATGCCTGCCAGACGCGCTGCTGGAACGCCGTGCCGCGCACGTCGAGCGGCAGGTCGAGGCCGAGCGCCGGCGCCTCGACGAAACCGACGACGCGGGCGACCAGCGCCTCGTAGTCGCGGTCGCCGCCGATCAGCCGCGCCTTGGGAAAACGGTCCTGCAGGTCGCGCACCAGCGCGTCGGGATCGTCGCCGAGCAGGATCGAGGCGACGCCCTTCTGGCTCGACGCGACCAGAATGCTGCCGAGCGAGGTCTCGCCGACGGCGAAGCGGATGTCCTCGTTGGCGCCGCCGGCACGGTAGCGGGTCGGCGTCATGCCGAGTATGCCGGTCGATTTTTCGTAGAAACGCCCGCTCGAATTGAAGCCGGCGTCATAGATCGCGGCCGTCACGCTGGCGCCGTCTTCGAGGCCCTGCCGAACCCGAGCGGCACGGTGTGCGGCGGCGTAGTCCTTCGGCGTCAAGCCGGTGATGGCCTTGAAGACACGATGGAAATAGCCGGCGCTGCGGCCGGCGGCACCCGCCAGTTCGGCCAGCGAGGGCTCCTCCTCGCTTTGCTCGATCCTGCGGCAGGCACCGGCGACCATCGTGGCGTTGCCGGCTTCAAGCGAGGGACCATCCGGATTGCAGCGACGGCAGGGGCGAAAGCCGGTCGCCCTGGCCTGATCCAGCGTGTCGTGCAACTGCACGTTCTTCGGGTTGGCCCGCCGCGACGGGCAGGAGGGGCGGCAGTAGACGCCGGTCGTCGCCACCGAATACCAGAATTCGCCGTCCGCCGATTTGTCGCGCGCCACGATGCGCGTCCAGCGCGGATCATTGGCGACCGGCAGCGGGACGGGTTTCAGATCTTTGGCCAGGGTGATGAACATGGCCGCATTGAAGCCGCCAAACGCGGGCCTTGCCACCCGTTTCCTGACAAAGTGCCGCTGGTCGCCCTCAAGCCCTCGCTGCTAAGCTGCGCGCTTAGGTTCCACCGCGAACGGGCTGAGACCGAGCCAGGTCTGCATCTTCCTGCCGATAGCCTGATCGCCGGTCAGGGCGACCTTGGCGCCGGCCTTCTCGACGGTGAGCAGACCCATCCAGATCGCCGTCATCGTATGCAGGTCGGTCGAGACGTAGAGGTCGACCTCAAAGCCCGGATCGTACCAGCACAGGTCGACCTCGCCGTGCTTCTCGACGATCAGCCACCACGAGCGTTTGGAGACCGGGAGTTCCTGGTACAGGAATTGTATCACGGTGCGACCATCGGGCAGCGGCGAGGGGTTCAGATTGCGCCGCATGTCCCACATCAACAGCGACGGATCAAGGTTCTTGAGCGACAGCCGGGACTCGACCCATTTCTGCCCCCAGAACCCCATAGCCTCGACGACGGGGCGCAGATCCCGGCCTGCCTCGGTCAGTTGATAGTCGAAAATCCCCTTCTCGCCCTGGACCGCCTTGCGCTCGACGATGCCGGCCAGTTCGAGCTCCTTAAGCCGTTGCGACAAAAGGGTCGGCGACATTTTGGGGACGCCGCGGCGCAGGTCGTTGAAGCGGGTCGAACCGGCCACCAGCTCGCGCATCAGCACCATCGTCCAGCGGGTGCACAGCACCTCGGCGGCCATCGATAGCGGGCAGAACTGCTTGTATCCGTGCTGGGCCATGATCGGTGCCTCTCCCTCGAAGTTGGGCCGAACATTAGCCCTTCGTACTCGAACATTAGCCCTTCATGATTGAAGCGGCGAGTACAGAAACTGTACCGGCCCGGTACAGTTCGCGGACTGGTTGGCAAAGGCCTTGCCATGCGAGCCCTTTGGCCGGTTGCACGGGATATCCCTGTGCGCCGCAACCAAGGATACGACCATGACTGCTTACCTTATCGCGGACATCAAGATGAAGGACCCGAAATGGGTGCCGGACTACGCCGCCTCGGTGCACGACCTCGTCCACAAGCATGGCGGCAAATATCTGTCGCGCAGCGGCAATGTGAAGACGCTCGAGGGCAAGCCGCTCGACACCACGCTGATCGCGCTGATGGCATTCCCGTCGGAAGCCGCGGCGCGCGCCTTCACCAACGATCCGGCCTACGCGCCTTTCGTCTCGGCGCGTCAGGGCGGCAGCGACAGCCGTTTCCAGCTCATCGACGACACCGATCTGGCCGGAACGATACCGTATCTGCCGAAGGGATGATCCTTCCACGATACATCGAATTCGGGATCGCCAAGCAACAACAGCCACGGCGCTTGCCTGCCGGGCCTCCGTATTTCCGGCGGCCGGCGAGCTGTGCTTTTTCAAGAAGAATGGAATGGATATGAAGTCAAATCTTCGAAACAGGCTCGTCATGGCGGGGGCCATGCTTGCCGTCGGTGCCACCCTCGCACAGGCGCATCAGGAGGCGTCCGACGCCGCGTCCGGTCCCAATCCGCTGGCCGACAAGGTGCGGGCCGCGAACAGCCGCTTTTTCGACGTCAAGGCAGCGACAGCCGAGGGCTATGCGCCAATTCCCTGCGCCAGCGGCATCACCGGTGGCGCCATGGGCATCCACTACGTCAACGGCCAGTATCTGAAGGACGACAAGATCGACATCGCCCGTCCCGAAGCGGTGATGTACGAGCCGATGGCCGACGGCACGCTGAAGCTGGTGGCGGTCGAATACATCACCTCGAAGGGGCCGGCATCCCTGGACGGCCAACTGTTCAACTTCAACAGCGCGCCGAACCGCTACGGCCTGGGTGAGTTCTACGAGTTGCATGTCTGGGCCTGGAAGGGCAACCCGACCGGCACCTTCGCGGACATGAACCCGAAAGTGTCGTGCGAGCATGCGATGGCGCCGAGCCAGTAAGCAACGGGGCCAGTAGTCGACGAGCCAGGCGGCATTGACGCCGCCTGGCCCGAGACGATGGTTCCCGTGTGCTGCCTCAAGCGGCTCTCATCAGGCCGAGTTGCGTGAGGGCGGTAACGCCGTCGTCGAGACCGATCTCCTCGACGATCCTGCCGTCGATCACCTTGAGCACCGTAGTGCCGGTGAAGCGCATCGTGCGGCCGGTGGCGGCGGGCAGCGAGCCGGCCAGGAAATCGCCGAAGGCCGGGCCGGTATGCGTGCCGCCACCCTCCCACTGGCCGACGACATAGTCGCCCTCGGCAATGAGGTCGGCGGTGGCCCAGAAGTTGAGATCCGGGAAGGCGGCTCGGAAATCGGTCATGAAGACCTTGATGTCGTCATGGCCGCGGCGCGGCTCATGCAGCGAATATTGCAGCAGCATGCCGGGCGCCGCGATCTCGTCGACGACCGACAGGTCGCAGGTCTCACCCCAGAAATCGGTGAACCATCTGACGACGACGGCCTTGTTGTCTTCTTGCTTGGTCATTGGAGGATCCTCTTGTCCTTGCCTTTGGGCTCACCGGATGGGCCGGTGGCCTGGGACAAGCAGTAGGACGAACCGGGGGCAGTAAAACTCCGGTTCTTGCCCGCCAATCGAAAGGCGCGTTCACAAACGAACGACTGCCAGGCTGAGCGGCTTCCCTTCGGCAGAAGTAACGCTTTCTTCTCTGGTTCTGTCGCAGATTGCCCGCGGGTGGGGCAGGCGAAACAGACGATGGCGCGTCAGGACAAGAAAAGTCGCGATGGAACGTTCTGGGCGAAAGCGCTGGAACGCGCCCAGCTTGGCGTCTGGGACTGGGATATTCGGACCGGCGACTGCTTCTATTCGGCGACCTGGGCGCATATGCTGGGCTATAGCGAGGATGAGCTCGCCGCCACCAGCGACCTGTGGCTGCAACTCACCCATCCCGACGACCGCAAGCATGCGCTGGCCAGCGGCGACCGCCATATTGCGGGGTTGACCGATGCCATCGAGACCGAACTCAGGCTCAAGCACAAGCTGGGCCATTGGGTGTGGGTGCTGGATCGCGGCGGCATCGTCGAGCGCGACACGTCCGGAAGGCCCACCAGGCTGATGGGTGTGCAAACCGACATTTCCAAGCAGAAGGCCGCCGAGGCCGAGCTTGAACAGGTCAATGTGCGCTTCCGCCTGGCGCTCGCCGCCAGCGGCACCGGCATCTGGCACTACGACATTGCCACCAACAAGAGCTATTGGGATGCTCGCACCAGGGACATATTCGGCTTGGTCGCCGGCACCGACGAGGTGACAGCAGACCTCTGGCACAGCTATCTGCACCCCGACGACAAGGAAGCCACCGAGCGGGCGCATCTGCCGCCACCCGGCTCTGACGGCGTCACCGCCTCGCAATACCGCATCATCAGGCGTGACGGCGAGATCCGCCATGTCGAGTCGCTGGTGCGCTTCGTCGCCGCCGCGGGTGCTGCCGGCCAGATCCTCGGTACGGTGCGCGACATCACCGAGGAAAAGCTGCGCGAGCAGGAGCTTGCCTACGCGGCCCGCCACGACGCGCTGACCGGCCTGTGCAACCGCGCCGCCTTCGACAGGCTGCTCGCCGACCACATCGCCGCGGGTGTGCCGCTGGCGGTGTTCTATGTCGATCTCGACTACTTCAAGGCGCTCAACGACTTTGCCGGCCACGCCGCCGGCGACCTAGCGCTGAAGAGCGTTTCCGCCGGCATCCGTGGCTGCCTGCCGCAGGCGGCGCACGCGGCGCGGCTGGGTGGTGACGAATTCGCGCTGCTGGTGCCGCATTGCGATGCCTCGCAGGCCGAGCGGATCGCCACTGCCGTGCTCGGCGCGGTGCGCGAGGCCGACCTCGGCACGACCGCGTTGTCACGCAAACTGGCGGCCTCGATCGGCATCGCCTTCATCGACGACGCCAGCACCACGGTCGCCGATGCGCTGGCTTGCGCCGACGACGCCTGCTACGCGGCCAAGGCTGCCGGGCGCAATCGTTTCGCGGTGTTCTCCACGATGGTCGAATCGGGGTCTGGCGGGCTCAATGCCGCGCGCGTCGCCGCCGATACGGTCGACGCCATGGAAGACGGACGGCTGAAACTGTTCGGCCAGGAAATCCACCTGCTCGGCAAGCCCTGGCAGGAAAGCCGTCATGTCGAAGTGCTGGCCAGGCTCGCCGGGCGCAATGGCCGGCTGGTGCCGCCGGGCGAATTCATTCCGGTGGCCGAGCGGTTCGGCATCGCTTCAAGGCTCGACCGCTGGATCATCCGCACCGCGCTGTCGCGGTACGGCGCCGCCTTGCGTTCGGGCGCGCTGACGCTCGGCTTCAACCTGTCGGCACAGACGCTGAGCGATCCGCAACTGTGGGCGTTCGTCGACAGTGTCATAGACGAGACCGGAGTGCCGCATTCGGGCATCGGCTTCGAGATCACCGAGACCGCAGCCGTCACCAATTTCGACGCCGCCGAACAGTTCGTGCGCAAGGCGCGCGAGCGGCGCTGCCGGGTCAGCCTCGACGATTTCGGCGCCGGCATGAGTTCATTCGAATATCTCAGGCGTTTCCCCGTCGACACGATCAAGATCGACGGTTCCTTCATCGAACACATCACGGAAAGCCGCTTCGACCGCGAGATCGTACTGGCCATCACCAGCATTGCCCGCAGCCTCGGCTGCGACGTGGTGGGCGAGAAAATCGAGCGCCAGGACACGCTGGCCATGCTCGGCGACATGGGCGTCGCCTTCGGCCAGGGCTTCCTGCTGCACCGGCCGGAGCCGCTTGAGCAGATCGTCGCACGTGCGAGCGACGTGGCGACCCGCAAGGCATCGTGAACCGGGGGTATCGAGTTTCAGGTGAGGATGACCTTACCTGAAACTCGACACTACGTTTTGACGCAATCCCAAGGGAAGGTGCTAGGCGCTTTTCCCGGGACAACCGTTTCACATTTTTCCTGGATTGCTCTCTAACGGTTTTGCCGCGCCGTCGATCGCGGAAATTCCACTACCCCAATTTCGGGTCGCCTGTGTTGTGCTTCCGCCACCGTTTCGATCAACAGATCGAGGGCGTCACACGCCGCACGGCTCGTCTCGTCATTGCCACGCAGATAGTGATAGGCACGTTCGAGGTGGACGCGGGCGGCTGAAAAATCGCTGGTCAATGGTCCCTCCATGATCCCGCCCTAATTTATCTTGGCCGGCCTGGCGGAACGCGAGGTAAATATCCACAGGCGCTTTTTATTCAAATGCCGTCGGTATCGAGGCCGGGCTTGCCACGACGGAAGATGCCGAGCGCCTCGTGACGTTTGCCGATCGCGACCGGGTGCTGCGCATCCTGACCGAGATCGACATCCAGGACCTGAATGCAGCACTCGACGAAGCGCATGGCATCGCCGCCGTGCTAGAATGCGCCGAGGTACGGCGACCGATCCTGCTGCATGGCGTCGACGCCACGGTCTGGCCGTTCGTGGAGCTTGCGCATCGGAAGCGCTGGTCGACGCGGGTCGGGCTGGAGGATGACAGGACGCTCGCCGATGGCAGGACGGCAAAAGACAATGCGGAGATTGTCGCGGCGGCCGTCGCTGTCTTCCGGCCGGCGCCCTTGAGTGGATAAAGTCAGTCTCCCAGGATAATCCGGATCGCCTGGTCGACAACCGGATGCAAGCCGCTGGCCTGGAAGGACAGGCGGTTGCCAGAACCGACATTGCTGGTCATGGCGATGGTGAGGTTCGACTGCGGATCGTGCAGCATGACGGCGACATAGCCCGGAATGCTGCCCTGGTGGCCGTAGAAGGCGCGGTCGGCATAGCTGCTCTGGAACATGCCGGCACCGGTCTCGCGCATGCGGGTGCCTGGAAAACTCGCCGGCACGCGGCGTTCGAACATCTCGGCGAAGAAGGGCGGCGACAACAGCTGGCCGGAGAACAGGCCGCGCATGAACGTCACCATGTCGGATGGCGTCGACACCATGTCGCCGCAGCCATAGGCGGCGCCGAACGGGAAGGAATCGGAAGAGTCCTGCAGGTCGTCGGCGTAGGGCAGCACGCCGTCCATGCGCCACATCTCGCCGCCCGAGGCGATGTCGGTGGGCGCATTCGGCGCCGGCGGCGGCCGGTGGTAATAGCCGCGCACCATCGCCTTTTCCGGGAAGGCTTCGGTCGCCGGCGACCAGGTGTTTTCCAGGCCAAGCGGCTCGAGGATCGCGCTCCTGACATAGCCGCCCAGCGACTGGCCGGTGACGGCCTCGATCACCAAGCCGGCCAGCACATAGCCAGTGTTGTTGTAGACGGCGGGACCGCCCGGCGCCTTCTGCTTGTCGGAGGCGAAGGCGATATCGACCAGCTGTCGGGGCGTCCACTGCCGGCTCGGGTCCATCGGGATGTAGTACTCGAATTCCGGCAGGCCGCTGCGGTGGTTGATCAGCTGCCGCACCGAAATGTCTTTGGCGCCTGGCAGATCCGGGAACCAGGCGGAGATCGGCGCACCGAGATCGAGCTTGCCGGTCTCGGCGAGCTTGACCAGGGCGGCGGCAACGAAGGTCTTGGTGCAACTGCCGATCTTGAACAGCTGGTCCGGAGTAACAGGGGTGACGTGCCGCCGGTCGGAGAGGCCGGCGGTGAGGGCGGTTGGTGCGGCGCCTGTCGAATAGGCGAGCGAGGCGCCGACCGCGCCATCGGCGAGATAGGTGTCTAGGAGGGCGGTCAGGTTTGGCATGGATGTCTCGCTTTCTTTTTCCCTTCTCCCCTTGCGGGAGAAGGTGGATCGGCGCGCTAGCGCCGAGACGGATGAGGGGTGTTCCAGCGGAGTGAGACGTTGGCGTTCCCTGGAGCACCCCTCATCCGTCGCCTTCGGCGACACCTTCCCCCCCAAAGGGGGGGAAGGTAAGAAGCGCCCCGCCCTCACTCCGCCATATCGACGGCGGCGAAATTCTGCCGGCCGAAGGGGTCGAGCACGTAGTTGAGCACGCTCTTGCGGATCGGGATCGCCACCATCGAATGGGCGATCGGCGCCACCGGCACTTCGGCCTTCAGGATTGCCTGCGCCTTGCCGTAGATGGCGGCGCGCTCTTTCGGGTCGGCGGCGACGCGGCCTTCGTCGAGCAGCTTCTCGAAATCCTTGTCGCACCAGCGCGAGCGGTTGGAGCCGCCCTTCACACCGTCGCAGGACAAGAGGTAGCTCAGCATGTTGTCAGGATCGCCATTGTCGCTGCTGCCGCCGAGCAGGAAGGCATCCTGCTCGCCCGCGGCGGTGCGCTTGAGATATTCGCCCCATTCGAAGCTGACGATCTCTGTGTGGACGCCGACCTTGGCCCAGTCGGCCTGGATCATCTCGGCCATGCGCTTGGCGTTGGGGTTGTAGGGGCGCGACACCGGCATCGCCCACAGGCTGATCTTGAGGCCGCTTTCGTGGCCGGCCTCCTTCAGCAATTTCTTCGCGCCGGCGGGATCGTAGTCGATGCCGGCATCGGTGACGGCGCCGAGCTGCGCCGGCGGCACGACGCTGCCGGCGACCGTGCCGGCGCCGGCATAGACCGCCTCGACGATCGCCTTGCGGTCGATCGCCTTGGCCAGCGCTGTGCGTACGTGCACATCGCCCAGCGGCTGGTGTTCGACGTTGAAGCCGAGGATCCCGATATTCTGGCCCTTGAGGTCGAGCACCGTGATATCGGGATCGGCGCGCAGGTCGGCGACCGCACTGGGCGGCGGCGGGGCGGCGACCTGGCACTCATTGGCCTTGATGCGCTCGACGCGGGTGGTCGGTTCGGGCGTGATGGCGAAGACCAGCGTGTCGATCTTCGGCGCGCCGCGCCAGTAATCCTTGTTGGCGGCGTAGCGGACCTGGCTGTCGGGCACATAGGCTTGAAGCACGAACGGCCCGGTGCCGACCGGCTGGCTGTCGATCAGCTCAGGCGTGCCGGCGGCCACCATCTTCTCGGTCTGTTCCAGCGACAGGATCGAGAGATAGTCGAGTGCCAACCCGGCCAGGAAGGTGACGTTGGCCGCCGTCAGCGTGAAACGCACCGTGTGGTCGTCGACCTTGTCTATCTTGTCGATCAGCGTGCCCATGCCCAGCGCGTTGAAGTACTCGTAAGCGCCGCCGCCGAGCTTGTGATAGGGATTGTTGGCGTCGCGCTGGCGGTTGAAGGTGTAGAGCACGTCGTCGGCGTCGAAGTCGCGTGTTGCCGCAAAGTGCTCGTTCGACTGGAATTTCACGCCGTGCCTGAGGTGGAAGGTATAGGTCTTGCCATCCGGCGAGACCTCCCAGCTTTCGGCCAGCGCCGGTCCGACCTCGGTCGTGCCCGGCTTGAACTCGACCAGCCGGTTGAAGATCGTCTTGGCGGCGGCGTCCATGGTCGAATCGGCAATGCCGATCGCCGGGTTGAAGGTCTCGGGATTGGCTTCCGAACAATAGACCAGGGTTTTGGCATTGGCCTGGCCGACAAGCATCGATGCGGCCATGACGGACGAGGCCAGAAGGGATCTGGTTAGGACTTCGCGCAGAACGGTGGATTTCATCGCAAACGCTCCTGATGACACTTTACGGGGTGGGCATGGAACTCATGGCGTCGCCGCCTAGGTGAGGAAACGATCTGGCGCCAGCGCCGCGGCGGTGACGCCGAGCGTGGCGACATCTTCGGGCACGGGCTGGCCGCGCATCAGCGCCGAGCTCAGCCTGGCCAAAGTCAGCGACACCTGGAAGCCGTAGCCGCCCTGGCCGCCGAGCCAGAAAAAGCCGGGCAGGCGCGGATCGAAGCCGGCGACCGGCGTGCGGTCCGGCGCGAAGGTGCGCAGGCCCGCCCACGGCGTCGACGGACGGCCGATGCGCATCGACGTCGCCTGCTCGATGCGGTCGACCGCGATGGCGACGTCGATGTCTTCCGGATACGCGTCGCACGGCTCGGAATCGGTTTCGTCGGCGAGCGAGCCGATCAGCCTGCTGGCATCGGGCTTGAAGTAGAATTGTTCGTGCAGGTCGACGACCAGCGGCCAGCCGGCAATATCGGTGGCGGCGGGCGGATCGAACAGGAAGGCGGTGCGCCGTTTCGGCTGGAATCCGAGCCCGGGGAGCCCCGCCATGCCGGCGACGACATCGACCCAGGCGCCGGCGGCGTTGACGACGATGTCGGCCGCATAGGCGCCGGCGCTGGTTTCCACCCGCAAGCCGTCGCCGAGGGTCGAGATGGCGCTGACCTCCTCGCCGGTGCGGATGGTGCCGCCACTGGCCTTCAGCGCCGAGGCGCAGGCTGCCAGCATCTTGCCGGTGTCGACATCCACCGCGTCCGGCTCATAGACGCCGCCGCAGGTGGCGCCGGCGGCAATGACCGGGACCAGCGCATGGAGTTCGGCCGCCGACAGGCGGCGCACGCTGGGCACCAGCGCCTGCAATTCGCCGGCCAGCCTATCGATCGCCGCGTCGTCGCCTTTCCAGCCGACATGCAGCGCGCCGCGCCGATGTGCGACGAAGCCGCCCTCGACGATGGCCTGGCGGCTGGCCAGCGTCAGCGCTCGCACCAGCCGGTTGCCGTATGTCTCGGTGAACAAAGCGGCGGAGCGGCCGCTGGCGTGGTAGCCGAGATGCGGCTCGCGCTCGATGACGGTGACCTCGGCCCAGTCCCGCACGGCGGCCGCCAGCGACAGGCCGGCAATGCCGCCACCGATGACAACGATTTTTTTGGAGGAGTTCGACTGCATCCGTCAGTCGTAAAAATAATTTCATATCCAGTCAATATTTAGCGTATAAGAAAATTGTCGATGTTGTTGATGGAGCCGGGGAGTTCGACTACCTAGGGTGGGCAAGCGGCTCGATGGCCGCGCAACGGAGCTGACAATGTCGGAGCAACCGAACCTCGGTGACTGTCTTCGCGCCCTGAGAAAAACGCATGGCTGGACCCTGCAGGAGGTCAGCACGCTTACCGGCGTCGCGGTGTCGACGCTGTCCAAGGTCGAGAACGACCAGATGTCGCTGAGCTACGACAAGCTCTTACAGATCTGCGAGGGGCTCGGCATCCATGTGACGGAACTGCTCAGCGGCGACCGCAAGCAGCCTTCGGCGCGCACCCGCCGCTCGGTGACATCGCAGTCCAACACACTGCGCCAGCTGACCCGCAACTACGACTACCGCTATCTCGCCACCGATCTGGTGCGCAAACGCATGGTGCCGATCCATGCCTATGCGCGCGCCCGCACGCCGGAGGAGTTCGGCCCGCTGACAAAACATGCCGGCGAGGAATTCCTGATCGTGCTCAAGGGTGAGATCGAACTGCACACCGACCAGTACGCGCCTGTGCGGCTTAAAGAGGGCGAAAGCGTCTACATCGATTCCACCATGGGTCACGCCTATCTGTCGGTGGGCGAGGGCGACGCCGAGGTACTGTGCGTCTGCTCCGGCGAGGAGCCCGACATGGAAGGCACGCTGCTCAGTGTGCTGGAGACGGTGGAGGGGTAGGGGCGGCGCTTCGCCGGCTACGGACAGAACATCTGTGTCGACGGCGGCACTTTCCGCACTATCTGAGGCGCTGGCTGGGACGAGAGAGGGTCGGGAGGAGGGGGGTATCTCCACAGTCGCCGGCAACACCCTTGAGACGACGGGAGAAAAAATGCGGCTTTTGATACTCGGCACCGGCTGGATGGCGCAGGAACATGCAAGGCGCTTCAGCGTCGTCGAGGGTGTCGACATCGTCGGCGCCGCCGATGTCGATCCGGCGCGCGTCGGCGAATTCGCCGACGAGTTCAATATCCCAAACCGGTTCACCTCGCTGGAGGAAGCGCTGCGATGGGGCGCCTTCGACGCGGTCGCCAATGTCACGCCGGACCGCATCCATCATCCGACCACCATGGCGCTGATCGCCGCCGGCAAGCCGGTGCTGTGCGAGAAGCCGCTGGCCGAAAATTTCGGCAAGGCGACCGAGATGGCCGACGCCGCGGAAGCCGCCGGCATCGTCAATATGGTGAACCTCACCTACCGCAATGTCGCGGCACTCCAGAAGGCGCGCCAGATGGTGCAGGCGGGCGAGATCGGTACCGTCCGGCATGTCGAGGCGTCCTATCTGCAAAGCTGGCTGGTGTCGAAATTCTGGGGCGACTGGCGCACCGATCCGAAATGGCTGTGGCGCCTGTCGCGCGGCCACGGCTCGAACGGGGTGCTCGGCGATGTCGGCATCCACATCCTCGATTTCGCCAGCTATGGTGCGGCGCTCGATATCGAGCATGTGTTCTGTCGGCTGCGCGCCTTCGACAAGGCGCCCGGCAACCGGATCGGCGACTATGGGCTCGACGCCAATGACAGCTTCGCCATGACGGTGGACTTCTCCAACGGCGCCTTCGGCGTGGTGCATGCCAGCCGCTGGGCGACCGGCCATCTCAACGAGCTTCGCCTGCGCATCTATGGCGACAGAGGCGGCATCGAGGTGGTGCATAATCTCGACGGCTCGGCGCTGAAGGCCTGCGTCGGCAACAATGTCGAGAACGCCATATGGGAAGAGCTCGACGCCGGCACCGTGCCGACCAACTACCAGCGTTTCGCCGATGCGGTACGGGGCGGCGTGCAGAGCGAACCTTCCTTCCGCCATGCCGCCGAATTGCAGAAGGTGCTGGATCTGGCGGTGGTGTCGGACGAAAAACGGGCGGAGCTGACGGCACGTGCGGATACGCGGTGAGGGCTGGGTGGCGCGATGCGCCACCAATCTCTCGGCCCCAAGGCGCAATTCTTTCAATCATTTCTTGAAATGGAGGCCGGCCATTTCATGGTCTGATGGCGCCGGAGAACATGGGAGGCGTCATTGACCGACTTCATCGGGTTGCCGAAAGCCGAAGTGCACATCCACGTCGAAGGCTGCTTCGAGGCCGACGATGTGATCAGCAATTGCGAGGAAGCCGGCATTCCGCTGCGCGCGCCGCGCGACAGGCTCTTCGAAGCGCATGATTTGAAGAGCTTCCTCGAGATGCTCGACTGGCTGTGCGGGACATTCCGGACACGCGAGCAACTCGCAACCACTGCCTACAAATTCGCGCAGCGCATGAGCCGAAGCGGCGTGCGTTATGCCGACGTCATCTTCAACCCGACGCACTGGCCACATTGGCACAGCAACATCGCCGGGATGATCGACGCGTTCGACGCGGGTTTCGCGGCCGCCGAGCAGGACGGGCACCCGCCGGTCGGGCTTTGCGTCAGCCTGCTCCGCACCCAGTCGGCGGCGGAAGCGATCGAACTGGTGGAACTGCTGAGCACGATCAGGCACAAGCGCGTTGTTGCGTTATCCATCGATGGAAATGAAGCGGCTGCCGGCCGCACCGGACCACGTTTCGCCGAGGCGTTCCGCCGCGCCGGCGCCGCGGGTTTGCGGCGCACCGTTCATGCGGGCGAGTCGAGCGGCCCCGAAGGAGTGCGTGATGCGATCGAACTGCTTGGCGCGGACCGCATCGACCACGGCGTGCGGGCGATCGAAGACCCTGAACTGGTGGAGTTGCTGGCGCGAAGGCAGATTCCGCTAGGCACATGTCCGATCTCCAATGTGGCGCTCGGTGTCTACCCTTCGCTTGCCGGGCATCCGCTCGATGCCCTGCGCAAGGCCGGTGTCCCGGTCTCGATCAACACCGACGACCCGTCGCTGCTCGACACCACGCTCGAAGCATCCTATGGCGCCTGCGCCGAAGCCTTCGCCTGGGACGGCGAGACCGTCCGGCATCTCGCCGCGACATCGGTGCATGCGAGCTACGCCGACCCTGCGCTGAAGGCGCGGATCCTGGCCGATCTGCAAGCCTGGCGGGCTTAAAGCCCGCGCATTGCGCGGCGAAAAAGCCTTGGTCTAACCGGACGACCTCCGGATCAGCTCGCGGCCGATCGGCTTCGGCGTCTCGCTGCGCAGCACCAATGCCGTGGTGACCGCACCGTGGCGCGCCACGGCGTCGACGATGGTTTCAAGGTGGGCGGGCGAGGGCACGACCACTTTCAGGATGAAGCAATCCTCGCCGGTCAGCCGGTGCACCTCGGTGATCTCGGGCATTTCGGCGAACTGCTTCAGGCAGGGCCGGATGTGCTCATGCGTGGTGCGCACGCGGATGATCGCCATCATGCCAAGACCGAGGGCGGCCGGATTTATCACCGCGGTGTAGCCGGCGATGACACCGCGCTCTTCCAGCCGCTTGACCCGCTCAGAGGTGGCCGGCTGCGACAGGCCGACCCGGCGGCCGAGCTCCGATATGGCGATGCGGCCGTTCTGCTGCATGGCCTCGACAATGGCGACGTCGGTCGGGTCGAGCGGCGCGCGCTCATCACTGATCTTCATGCTCACCTTGAATCCATCGGCCGGAGAATGATTTACCCGATGGTTTCCCATTCCCGACGCCGCCGCAAGACGCCATCATGCCCGAACAATCGATTGGAGCAAGGCGACATGACGCATTTCATCATCCTGCCGGGAAGTGGCGGTTCCGGCCCGGAGCACTGGCAATCGCGCTGGGAAAGCGCCAATCACGCCATGCAGCGCTTCCAGCCGTCAAGCTGGGACCTGCCTGATTTCACCGACTGGCTGGCGGCGCTGGAGGCAGCGGTGGTCGCGGCGCCCGGGCCGCCGGTGCTGGTCGCGCACAGCCTGTCCTGCCTGCTGGTCGCGCATTGGCAGAAAATTTCGCTGAGGCTGGTCAAGGCGGCGTTGCTGGTTGGCGTTCCCGACCCGGCGTCGGCGATCTTTCCCGGATATGGCATGGCTTTCGCCAGAATTCCCAAGGGCCGGCTGCGTTTCCCCTCGCTGGTGGTGGCCAGCACCGACGATCCCTATGGCTCGCAGGAATATGCCCAGGCGCGGGCGAAGCAATGGGGCAGCCGCATCGCTGTCATCGGGCCGTTTGGCCACATCAATGCCGACACCGGCCTGGGCGACTGGCCCGAGGGCCTCGAACTGCTCGACAGCCTCATGTCCGAGGCTTGAAGGTGAGAGCGCTTAGCCGCCAGTGACCAAGGCGAGGATCAGCTTCTGCAGATTGCCGCCCTGGCCGAGTTCGATCCGGTCGAAGTCGCGGCTTGCCTGGCGCTGCGCCAGCGAGAGTGCCGACAGGCGCTTGGTCATCTCGGTGCGGATCTTGCTGCATTTGGGATCATCGGCGACCGTCAGGCCGACGGTCGCCGTCTCGATCTTGCGCACCATGTCCACGATGGTCACGCCATGGACCTTTTCGTGGGCGCTGACGCCGGCGAGGAAAACCTCCCAGTTCTTCTGGACGGCTGACGGCAGCGGCGAGGAGGGGCTGGGCAAGGTGTAGGTGATGATGAGCTTCGGCTTGGCCGATGCCAGCACGCAGGCACCAGCCCGCGCCTGATAGTCCCGGGTCCAGGTCAGCTTGAAATTGGTGTGGGCGATGGCCCGGGCAACGCCGACATTCGGCCCGTTCTCGCCGATCGAGCGGTACAGTTCCGGTCCGGACTGGCCCGAGATGGCATAGGTCTCGACCTTCTCGACCGGCTTCCACTGCGCATGGGCGGTGAGCGGCATGGCCACCAGGGCGGCCATGAAAAGGCACGGACGAACACAGGCTCCCAACACCGCTCTCTCCAAACCAGGACCGGTGCTGAACAGCCAATGCCACCGGATGGCTTTTCCTATATGCTGCTGGCGGGTGCTGCAAATGCTCCAGAGGAGCGAATTGGGGGAAAGTCATGAGAGCTGGATATCTCGCTGTTGCCGGTGCCTTGGCCGCACTGCAGGCTGCGCAGCCGGCGTTTGCCGCGTCGTGCGGCGGCTGGAGCGCGAAGATGGAGGAAGATGAGGGCGGCAGCGTACTGACCGCCTCGGTCTGCGGCGGGCCTAAGGGCGACGCGCAGCTGATGCTGACCTGTTTTGAAAAGCCGATGCTGAGCTTAGACCTCGGCGCCTCCGGCCAGCAGCTTGAACCGGGCGTCAGCGGCTCGTTCGATTTCAAGGCCGAGGGCAAGACAGTGACCAAGACGCTGCAACTGGAGGAGATGTACAATTATTTCGTGGTCGACCTGACCAAGGCCGATCCGCTGCTGGACCTGCTGCGCTCCAAGGGCGAGGTATCGGTCGGTTCAACCAAATATGGCGCGACTAGTTTTCCGCTGAAGGGCTCCAGCGGAGCCATCGGCAAAGTGCTGGCGCAGTGCGGCAAGGCCAAGTCCGCGGATGGGGATTGAACCGCGTCGCTTCGCTCCCTGGCGCATAGCGGAAGGCATTCAGGCACTATTCAAATTGCCTGACAAAGCGGATATAGGTCAGCCAAGTTGACCTATATTCGAAACGTCCGGGGAGGCGTGACTTGACCCTTATGAACCTTTTGGCTTCGCGCTCGTCGCGCATGAAAGCCTCCGAAATCCGCGAGCTGCTGAAGCTGCTCGACCAGCCGGACATCATCTCGTTCGCCGGCGGCATTCCCGATCCGGCGCTGTTCCCGGCCGACGCCATCCGCGACGCTTATGCCTCGGTGCTGGGCGGTGCGGAGGCGGGGGCGGCGCTGCAGTACCAGGTCTCGGAAGGGTACCTGCCGCTGCGGCGCTGGATCGCCGGGCAGATGGGCAAGCTGGGCATCGCCTGCGACGAGGGCAACGTCTTCATCACCTCCGGCTCGCAGCAGGCGCTGGATTATCTTGGCAAGCTGTTCTTGTCGCCCGGCGATACCGCGCTGGTGACATGGCCGACCTATCTCGGCGCCCTGCAGGCCTTCAACGCCTACGAACCGCGTTACGACCGGCTGCGGCCGGAAGGCGGCAACATGACGCCGGCGGCCTATCACACCGCCGCCGCAGCGAATGGCGGCCGGGTGAAATTCGCCTATCTGGTGCCGGACTTCGCCAACCCGACCGGCAACACGCTGGACCAAAAGCAGCGCGAAGCGGTGCTCGATCTTGCCGGCGAGCTCGACATCGCCGTCATCGAGGACGCCGCCTACCGGGCGCTGCGCTATGACGGCGAGGGCGTGCCGCCGATCCTGGCGCTCGACTGCGCGCGCTCCGGCGGCATCGACAAGGCGCGCACGCTCTATTGCGGCTCGTTCTCGAAAATCCTGTCGCCGGGCATGCGCGTCGGCTGGGTGTGCGCGCCGCGCCACGTGGTGGAGAAACTGGTGCTGATGAAGCAGGCTTCCGACCTGCACAGCCCGTCGATCAACCAGCTCGTCATGCACCGCGTCGCCGAAGCCGTCTTCGACGCCCAGGTGGAAAAGCTGATCGGCGCCTATCGCGAGCGCCGCGACGGCTTGCTCGCGGCACTCGAGGCCAACATGCCAAAGGGCGTGAGCTGGAGCCGCCCGGAAGGTGGCATGTTCGTCTGGGCGACGCTGCCGGAAGGCTCAGACGCCACTGAGCTTTTGGCGCGGTCGGTGAAGGAGGCGCGCGTCGCCTTCGTGCCCGGCAACGCGTTCCATGCCGACGGCACCGGGCGCAACACGCTGCGGCTATCCTTCACGCTGGCCGACCGCCGCGCGGTGAGCGAGGGCATTCCCCGGCTGGCGGCCCTGCTCAAGGGCTAAGGCCTGGTCTGCGCGCATTGACGGCGCTCCCGCCGGGCCTAAATTCGAGGTCTTGCGAGGAGGAGTTTTGCATGGCGACCCAGGAACTGCATCGCGGCCGGCTCATCGACCATATCCAGCTGGTGGTCAGGGATCTGCCAGCCAGCCGGCGCTTCTACGAGGCGCTCTTCGGCGTGCTCGGCGTGCCGATCGGCGGCAGCGCCGAGGATTATTTCTGGGCCGATGAACTGTTCGTCTCCAGTGCCGACAGCCGCGCCGCACTGGGAAAGCTCACCGGCCGTCATCATCTGGCCTTCCAGGCCAGGGATCACGCCATGGTCGATGCCTTCTACAAGGCCGGGCTGGCGGCGGGCGGCACGGACAATGGCGCGCCGGGCGAGCGACCATATCATCCCGGCTATTACGCCGCCTTCCTGCTCGACCCTGACGGCAACAACATCGAGGCCGTACATCACGGACCGCATACGCGCAGCGCGGCCTCGGTGAGGATCACCTTCTAGAAGATCCAGGGAGACCTACTCCGGCGTTTTCCGTGCCCTGACCCGAGGTCGTGCACATTGACGACATCCCCCGCGTTGCCAGATTGCCAGCCTCGATGCTAACCGTGCCGATGGCGGACGGGAATCAGCATCGATGCAACGCGTGCCGCGGATTTTTCAATAAAACGCCCAAACTGACATCGCTTACCCCGCCATCGAGGAATAATTTTATGCAAAACGCGACCAAGGCCGTCTGTTCCACAGCACTTCTACTTGCGGTCGCGACCATGGGCCTGGCCGGTACATTATCCGTTGCTCATATTTCTTCGGCGCAAGCCCAGGAGGAATATCTTCCGACCCAAAAAGGACTTTGTCGGCAAGTGGAAACTCAGCGGCGCAACCATCCGGCCGCCGCGCGACATGACGGATGCGCCCACGCCAGAGCAGGAGGCGGCCGCCAATGAATTCCAGCAGACGGTGACCAATTTTTACACCGCGTTCGACTATCTGGAGATCACGGCGGACGGCCGCTACAATTTTCATCAGCCCGGCGACCCGGCATCAGGGCCTTGCGTCTGGTGCGGAGCCTGGTCCTTCAGCAAGAGTTCGCTGTGGCTCAAGCTCGACACCGCGCCCAGGCTTGATATCTACGCCAAGGACGGCGACATACAGATGACCTACACGGCCGAGCCCGACGAAAAATCGAAATACGCCTGGCTGGTTTTCGGCTGGACGAAGGTCGAGTAGGCGGCGCCGGGGCTACTGGAGTTTCGAAACGGGCACCAAGCAGCTTTTCATCCATCTCGTATCCTCGTATACGAGATGGAGCCAGCTACTCCCGGGAGTCCGCATGCGTCCACTGCCTGAAACCGTGCCGTTTTTCAGCCAGTGGGAAACGCCCGACATGACGCTGGCCGTGCTCGCCGATGGCGCGGAGGCAGCGCTCAGGCGCGATCCGCTGTGGCAGGGCTCGGGCGCGGCAACACTCGACGAATACGCGGTCTGGGCCGCCAACATCTGCGGCATGGCGTGTCTCAAGATGATCCTGGCGACCCGCGGCGAGACCGTGCCGACGATCGAGCTTGCCAGGCGATGCACTGGCCATGGCGGCTATGTCGTCAGCGCGGGATCGATCAAGGGCTTGATCTACGCACCCTTCGTGACCTTCGTGCAGGCGGAATTTGGCCTGGAGGCGAAGGTGATGACCAATGTCGCGACGTCGGACATCCCGGCGATCCTTAGCCAGTCGCGCTTCTTCATCGCTTCGGTCAGCAGTGCCATCCGCTGGCCCGAGCGCGAGCCGCCGTCGAAGGGCGGGCATCTTGTGCTGGTCACGTCCGCGTCGGATCAGCTTTTCCGCTTTCACAATCCATCCGGCCATACCACCGCCACACAGGAAAACGCAGTGTTGGCCCCGTCCGATTTCGACCGCTTCTTTGCCAATCGCGGCATTGCCGTCAGCTTTTGATTTCCAGGGGATTTTCAATGAAGGACAAGATCAGGGTTGCCATCCTCTATGGCGGGCGCTCGGCCGAACATGACGTGTCGCGGCTGTCGGCCGCCAATGTGCTGAAGGCGATCGACCGGGCGCGCTACGAGGTGGTCCCGATCGCCATTTCCAGGGACGGCAGATGGCTGCTGCAGCCATCGTCCGAAGCCGGCGTCGGCGGGGCAGGGGCTCCGGTGTCCGGGGACGGCGTGGAGATTGCCCTGCTGCCCGGCGGCAAGGGCCGGCTGGTGGCCGTGCCCCAAGCTGGCCTGCGGCCTGACTTGCCGCCAGTCGATGTCGTCTTTCCCGTGCTGCATGGGCCGTTCGGCGAGGACGGGTCGGTACAGGGCTATGCGGAAGTCGCCGATGTCGCCTATGTCGGCTGCGGCATCCTCGCCTCGGCGGCCGCCATGGACAAGGATGTCGCCAAGCGGCTGATGCGCGAGGCCGGGCTTGCCGTTGCCCGCTCGGTCACCGTGCTTAGGGGCGATGTCTGTTCCTTCCAGGAGGTTGCCGGCGCGCTCGGGCTGCCTTTCTTCGCCAAGCCGGCGCGCCAGGGCTCGTCCTTCGGGGTGAGCAAGGTGAAGGACAGGGATGGCTTCGAGCAGGCCGTCGAGACGGCTTTGCGCTATGACAGCAAGGTGCTGATCGAGGAGTTCGTCGAAGGCCGCGAGATCGAGTGCTCGGTGCTGCAGCGGGCCGACGGCTCGCTGACGGTGTCGCTGCCCGGGGAAATCATCCCGGCCGGCAAGCATGGCTTCTACACCTACGAGGCCAAATATTTCGACGCCGACGGCGCGGTGGTGAAAGTACCGGCCGATGTCCCGGCAGGTGTCGCCGGCAAGGCGAAGGAAATGGCCGCTCAGGCTTTCCGTGCGCTCGGCTGCGAGGCGATGGCGCGCGTCGATTTCTTCCTGCGCGCCGACGATTCGCTGCTGGTCAACGAGGTCAACACGCTGCCCGGCTTCACCGACATCTCGATGTACGCCAAGGCGCTCGCCGCGATCGGCATCGGCTACAGCCAGGTCATCGACGTGCTGATCGAGCACGCGCTGGCCAGGCATGGGGGTGCGGTGACCCCGGCTCTGTCCGCGCGCAGCCGGTGATACCGTTCGGGAGCAAAAAGCTCCGTTCCAGTGTTTGACTGGGGCGCTTGCACTGGATCGCACCGGGCGCTGCAGCGAGGCGACGTTATTGCATCGAGGCCAGTTGCGAAAATGCGGGTGTGCTGATCGCAGGCTCTTCGCCATCAAGAACGCCGCTTTCCGATAAAGCCGGCCAATTGCTCAATGTGTCGAATTCGAGTGCCGCGCCGAGCAGCAGGGCTGCCTGCAGCACCAAATATTCGACGTCCTCAAGGGCGACATTCTCGGTCAGGTTCCTGACCCTGATCCTTTCCGCCACCAGAGTGACGTTGACGATGCCTGCCGTTTTAACTGCGGTGCGGACCAGCGAACTGACGTCATCGCGCAACCAGGTGGAATAGTCATACCGCATCGAAACCTCCCAAGGGGATGTGGTTTCCGTCAAGACCCCACTATGCGCCGAATGCCGGCGCGGGGCAAGCAGAAATGTTCAAAAATCGCATTGAAATCAGTCAGTTAGCATAGCTATACAAGCGCTCTACCTATGTATCGTTGTCATCATGCGGGAGGCACGACATTTAGGGACTCCACTCTTTGGCGGCACTTGACGTGCTATGAAGCTATTCCTAACTATGAGACAAATGAGGTAGATACTAACTCAGCGCATTTTGGTCCTGCGCAAGGAGGCGGACATGGCTGAACTGGAACGTCCGGAACGACTGCAGATCATGCTCACCCATGATGAACTCGCGGCGCTGGAAAACTGGCGTTTCGACAAGCGCATGCCCAGCCGCTCGGCCGCGGTGCGGGAACTGTTGCGCCGCGGTCTTGCCTCGGATGGCTTCCTGACGGCGGAACTTGGGGCCAAATCGCAGGAGTTCGGGGTGATCAAACCCAACGGAGACGGCAAGGGATCACCTGAACAAGCCGAGTGAAAGTCGGTGCCGTAATCCTCGCACCGGCGATTGCCTTGGTCCGCTTGCGCCTTATCTGATGGGGGGAAACTGCATTGCGAGCGGTGATGATCGACGTCCTAGGCGGTGATAAACAGGGGGCAAGCGCCGATGCGCGCCTCGCGGCAATCGTCGATTCCTCGTTCGACGCCATTATCAGCAAGGATCTGAGCAGCGTCATCCAAAGCTGGAACCAGGCGGCGGAACGCATGTTCGGTTACAGCGCCGAGGAGGCTATCGGCCAATCTATCCTCATGCTCATTCCCGATCACCTCAAGAGCGAGGAGACCGAGATCATCACCAAGGTTCGCAGCGGCGACCGGGTGGCAAGCTATGAGACGACGCGAAGGCGGAAGGACGGCACGCTGATTGCCGTGTCGCTGACGGTGTCGCCAATCAGGAACAGCCACGGCGAGATCATCGGCGCTTCGAAGATCGCCCGCGATATTTCCACTGCCAAGGAGAGCGAGCGCCGCATCAGGCTGCTGATGCGGGAGGTCAACCATCGCGTCAAGAACCAGTTCGCGGTCATCCTGTCGATGGTCCGGGAGACCAGCAAGCGCTCGAGCGATCCGCACGAGTTCGAAGAGATGATCCGCGCCCGCATCATGGCGCTGTCACGTTCGCACGATCTGCTCGTCATCTCGGAATGGGCGGGAGCGAGCCTGTTCGACCTGATCCAGGAACATCTCAAGCCCTTCGGCCGCGAGGAGCAGATTCTGCTCTCCGGACCGGTTCTGACGCTGCAGTCGAACGCGGTCCAGAATCTCGGCATGGCGTTCCACGAGCTTGGCACGAACTCGTCCAAATATGGCGCACTGGCCAGCGAGGCTGGCCGGATCGAGATCACTTGGACGATAGATTCCGGCGCGTCAGGCCCCGATGCCTTGGGCGAGCGAGAATTCCAGCTGCTATGGAACGAGACATCGCCGCCCTATGCCGACGACAGGCGCGAGGAGACGACCCGCAAGGGGTTCGGGACGGTCGTCCTGCAGCGCGTTGCACCGCAGTCGCTGGGCGGCTCCGCCACTCTGGAGCGGTCGCCCGGGCATCTCAGCTGGAGGTTATCCGCGCCGCTGGCATCGATCATCGTGCCGCAGGCCGGTACCGAGGCCAACAACAATACGGGCTTCGGAACTTAGGCACTGCTTGCCAGCCTGCTTATTCGACCAGGATATGCGCCTCGCGCGCGGCCTCGACAAACGCCTCCCTGGCGACATCGGAAGACATGTCGCCGCTCGCAGCCCGGCGACAGGCGCGCAGCGCCGACTGATGTTTCAGGCTGCCGGCGTCGCGCCAATGTGTCGTCAGCAATTCGATGGCCTGCTGGGTGTTGGACAAGTTGCGGGTGGCGCCGGTGACGCCGACCGAAACCACCACGGGCTTGGAAAACCACGCAGTCTGCATTGAAACCTCGACAATTCTCCAGCCGCTAAACGCCCGGCGGCGGCGTGAGGTTTCATCGCGGCCGATCACTGTCGCGTGAGGCCGCGGGGCGCCATCGCCAGCGAGCCGATCATGTTGGGCTAGAGGATATTGGTCGTCACCTCGACGATGATCGCGGCGCCTTCCAACGTGCCATCCGGCACATGCACGACGCGCGAGACCCGCAGATCCTGTGCGCTTCCGTCAACCGACAGGGAAACGCTCTCCCCGATCCGCGGCACGGCTTGGAAAACGACGTCCGTGGCGTCCGGCCTGTTGTCGATGGATATGCGGCAGTTGACGGTCATGGGATGTCTCCTAGTGTCTGGCCATGGCGTCAACGCAGGGTCGATCGAATGGTTTCAGGAGGGACGGTTTGAAAACATGACGCTGCCTGGCTGAAGGGCTGGTTCCCGCTCATGGGCTCGAACCACGATTCACGCCTTCAAAGGGCGCTGTCCTACCATTAGACGAAGCGGGAGAAGTCGGACCGTTATGACGCCGGTACGGTGGGCCGTCAATTCGGGATATCGTCTGGCGGATCTTCGCAGCGATAGACCGGGCAGTGACCGTCGCGGGACGGGATATAGGCCGACATCGGCACTTCCGGCCAGTCGCACTCGTTGCCGAACTGCCTGACATAGCGGTCATAGGTGTTCGGGCCGGTGGTCAGAACCACGGCGCGATGGCTCTGGATCATGGCGCGGATCTCGTCGCAGCTCATGCGGCGGCTGTCGGGGCGGGCATCGGCGAGAGCGGTCGTCGCGAGCAGCGTCGCCACAGCCATCAACACGATACGAACAGACATGAGGACTTCTCTTTGTTTGACGCGATTTGGCGTCTTCATCCGGCAGGCATGCATGTTCCCACAAAACCACTATCCCGTCCGGCGGTTCCGCGACAGTTTCTTCTTTGAGGCGTGGCGCAGGCTTGCGCAACCAAATGATGCGTCGCGCATTGCTGGGAATGCAAGACAGGAAGCCTTACGAGACGCCGCAATGGTGGCCCGGAAACGAGCGCCGCGAAGCCATGTGCTGTTCCTTCTGCGGCGGCCGCGACCACCGCTATGACGATTGCCCGCAAAGGACCGATCAGGCTGCCGAGCGGCCCACCGACGATGACGGAAAACCTCGCTGAGGGTCAAACATGCTTTCAAGCATGACAAGGAGGCAAGCATGACAAGGGGGCAAGCATGACAAGGGGGGCAAGCAGGACAAGGCGGGCAAGCAGGCGACTCGGACGGGCAGCGCCCCCGCCAAGGGGTGCGGATGCTAGGAAGCCTGGATCCCATCAGCCGAAGAAGGCTGCCAATGCCTGCGCGGTTTGCGCCGGTGCCTCTTCGGGAAAGAAGTGGCCGCCGGGCATTGCCTGGCCACGCACGTCGTCGGCCCAGCTCCGCCAAAGAGCCAGCGGGCCGCCTTCATCGGAATACCACTCGGCGAGTGCCCCTTGTTCGCTCCACAACGCCAGCACAGGACAACGGATCGTTCGGCCCGCAGCCTTGTCGGCGTGATCATGCTTGCGGTCGAGCGTGGCTGCTGCCCGGTATTCCTCGCAGATCGCGTGGCTATGGGCGGGGTCGCGCAAGGCATCGACATAGGCCTGGCGAACATCCGCGGAAAATACCGCAGGTGAGGAGCCCCAGCCGCCCAGCGCATTGTCGACGATCGCTTCGGCGGCTGCCGCGAGGATCTTTTCCGGCAAAGGCTCGGGCTGCGCCAGCAGGGACCAGGGCCAATAGCCGAGCGCCAGCCGGGCGTCGGCCCGGTCCCAGGCGTCGGCCGTGGGGACGATGTCAAGCACGGTCAGCTTGTCGACGCTGTCGGGATGATCGAGCGCCATGCGGTAGGCGACGCGTCCGCCGCGATCATGGCCGGCGACCATGAAGCTGGCAAATCCGAGCTTCGCCATCATTGCCACCATGTCGGCGGCCATGGCGCGCTTGGCATAGGGGGCGTGGTCCGCGTCCGAGACGGGGCAGGAACTGGCGCCGTAGCCACGCAGATCAGCGCAGACGACGGTGAAGCGGTCGGTCAGCCCTGGCGCCACGTCGCGCCACATCAATTGTGTTTGCGGAAAGCCGTGCAGGAGCAAAACCGCCGGGCCACTGCCGGCATGCCGGACAAACAGGCTGGCTTCGCCGACCTCGACCTTCGTGCTTTGAAAATCATCGAACATGGCGGTGCCTCCGCCACGCGCAACGGCGGAAGCCTGATTTGGTTGCGGGGCCATGCCAGCTCTTTTGGCAGCCAACCTTTTTCGCTGAAAGGCGTTGTCCTTGCGAAGGGAAGGCCGCGGCAGGCGGCCCGAAGAGAAGGAGACCGAGATGAAATCTCTCGTCATCGCATCATGTGCCCTGATGCTGGCCGTGCCGGCGGCAGCACAGACAAATCAGCAGCAGGACCCTGCCCAGCAGACCGACAAATGCCGGGCCCAGACGGATCCGGGCGCCAAGCAGCAGGCCGGAAACGGCAATTTGACAGAGAAGCTTGACGACTGCGGCGGGGTGCTGAAGCCGCCAGCAACCGGCGACCAGGGCATGGCCGCTCCGGCTCCGGACGAGGGCAAGACGCCGGTAATCAAGCCGGGCGAGGTACCGGCCCAACCGCCGGCAAAGTGACGCGGCAAAGCCGGTATTCAGGTGGCGCGGCGGAACTCGACTGTTGGCGAAACGTTTCTTTCGCAACTGCTAATTTTAGGAGACGGTTGTGAAAGATGTCGCCAGCACCGCCATGATTATCGCCTCGATCGCCATTGTCATCGCCCTGATGCTGATGGCGCCGAAGAGCTTAGGGTTCGAGGCTTCCCACCCGATTGTGAATGGCGATCCGCAGGCCCGGTAATCACGGCTTTGCCGTACAAACAGGCCGATGCCTGTCGCCCAAAAGTGGCTTTGGTTTTGATAGAACGCATAAAAACAAAAGATCTAAAGCGCGCACCTGAATCGGTTCGCGATGTTGGGGGCTATTGGAGGATATGCGCTTCGCGTGCGGCGTCGATCATCGCCCGCATTGCCTTTGCAGGCGACGCCCAGCCATCCAGGGCATCTCGACAGCTGCGCAATGCCGCCCGGTATCGCCGGCCGCGGCCGAACGGCCAGTCGCCGAGGCATTCGAGGCCCTCCCAGGCGCTGCGCACCACGCGCACCCGCTCGGGGGCAAATTTGAGGTGGACCGGTCGGGGAAAGATCTTGTCGTTCAACGGTCGTCTCCGTGACTGGTGCATGCCGCCACGAAAGGGGCGCCGGATAACGTCGCCGACAAGGGAGGGTTCCAAGCCCGATAGATCAATTTTCAATCGCGTTTCAATTGCGCGGGATGGCGTCCGACAGAGGCCTCGGCGGCGGCAGATCGGCGTCCTGCGCCTGCGGCCTGTCATGTTCGAACTGCTCGGTGCCAGGCAAGGCATGCAGCCAGGTTTCGCGCCGGCCGATCCACAATTCATATTCGGGCGCGAGGTCGGTCGGCGCGACATCCAGGCTGCCGAGCATCACCTCGGCCTCGTCGTCGGTGACCCACGCGACCCGGCTGCCACAGGTCGGGCAGAAACTGCGGGTGCCGTAAGTGGCGACGACGCCCGATGTCTCGAAGGCCGCGCGCGGCCAGATGGCAAAGGCCGAATAGACCGAGCCGCCCGCCTTGCGGCAGTCCTTGCAATGGCAAAGGCCAATCCGTGACGGCTGGCCGCTGACGACGAAATGCACGCCGCCGCACAGGCAGCTGCCGGTCCTGCGTATGGTGTCGGACATGGTTGCAGCCTCCGTTCTCGCCAGTCCGGCTTCGCCCGCCTGCCTGGCCTCGTCAGTCTGGCAGTTCACCGTACCGCCGAGGCCTATCCGCGCGCGGCCATGTGGTTGTCGAGCTTCTTCCTCGATGGGCCATAACGCTTGATGATGGTCTGGGCCTCGCTCTGCGGGATCCCGTATTTGCGCGCGAAAGCGGCAACCTCATAGGTGTCTTCGCTGGAAACCAGCTTGCGGTCCTGCTTGGTCTTGGATTTATCGTCGGGCATGCCGGGCCTCACTTTCTGTCAGCCGCATGGTCGCGCGGACATCGAACCACCGTGGTTCGGCAAGCGATGCCGCAGTCAGACATAACAGCGATCGGCGCTGCTGGTTCCATGACATGCGGCGGACGCGTGCACAAGGCCCGCCCGGCGCGGAGCGCAAGCCGCCGGTTCAGGTCGAGGGGCGGACCGGTCCGGCGTCGTGGCTGCCGGCGTCGCCGCATTCGGCGCAACCCGTGCTGGCGCCAGGACAGCCGCGCTGGTGCGTGCCGGCCGGGCAGCAAAGGCCGTTTGAACTCGTCCAGCGGGGGCATTGGAACACCTGCCCGGTGCCGCCGCAGCCAATACACTCCAGAACCGGTGACCGGACCAGATAAGATTTTGCCCCTAATTTGATACCCACGCCCACTTTGAACCCACCCGAAATCGCTGCACTGGACACCAGTGCATTAGCCCCAGCTTAATATTAGCACGATCATGGTTACGAACAAGTTTCGCGGCTTGGAGCGTGTTGGCAGCGATGGGCCGAAATCGGTTTATGCGGGGTTTTGCGACATCCGATGGCAGGCTTTGGAAAAAACTTCACATGCCATGTCGGATCGGCGCCAGGCGGCGCGTCCTTTGGGGCGAATGAAACTGGAGACCAATCCATGCCCTCGCAAATCACCCAATCGTCCTGGCAGACAGCGGCCCTTCTCGTCGCCCGCCTGATCTTCGCCGCCGTCTTCCTGATGGCGGTAACCTTCAAATTCATGGGCATGGAAGCCACGGCCGGCTACATCGCCGCCGCCAGCTTTCCGTTCCCGCTCTTCCTCGCCTGGTGCGCGGCGATACTGGAGGTCGCGCTGGTGCTGTGTTTCCTGAGCGGCGCCTTCTTCACGCAGGCGGCCCTTGTCGCCGCCGCCTATGTCCTGTTCCTGGCCTTCGCCTTCCACGGGCCAAGCCACTGGGCTGGCAACCAGGCCGAGTTCGGCTTCTTCGTCGACCATTTTTCCTTCGTGGCCGGGCTGCTGTTCGCGGCGGTGCATGGGCCGGGCACGGCGCTGGCGCTGAACCTGGGATGGCCGGGCAGGGCGTGAGCCGGCCCGGCTTTGGTCGTGGCCTCACATCTGGTCGTTGTAGGGCTCCTTCATCTGGCCGACCATGCGGGCCAGTTTCGAAAAGGACGGCATGTCAGCTTCCGGCTGGCATTGATTGGCGAGTTCCAGCAGCCGGATTGGAAAGTTGACGGCGTCGCGGCTCGACGCCGACATGCCGCCGGACCGTTCCTCACCGGTCTCGCCGGCCTCGGCCTTGCGCAAGGCGATGTCGATCTCCTCCGATGTCAGCACGCCCTTTCGAACCAGCACGTGGTTGATCGATGCGACGGCCATCAGCAGGCCCTCGAGTTGCAGATTGGCGACGTTCATGGCGCTTTTTCCCTCCATTGACCGAAGTTGAAACGCACCAGCGGCATTTCCGATCCGAAGCGCGGGTCGGCGGCGGGTAGGGTCTATTCCTGCGTCAGGCGCTCGCCATATTCGCGCCACAGCGCCTTGACCTCCAGGCTGCCGAGGCGCGGGATCGAGGGATCGCCGCAGGTGATGGCGACGGCGCTGATGTCGTAATTGGCAAAAGCGTTGGCGACGAAGCGGACCGCTTCGCCAAGCGAGTGCACCCGGATCACAGGGTCGGCCTGGCCCTGGCCGGTGCTGCGCACGCCGGAAACCGTTGCCGGAGCATGTCGCACCCTGAAGACGGATGCCATGGCTGGTCTGTCCAAACGTCCTCTCCCACAAAGGCCGTGACGCGAATCATTCCATGAGCTTCCCCTAATGATTTCACAGGTGCCGGCCGATGAAAAGCCGGCTGGCAAAGACGGGCTTCGGTGGCCGCGCGGTGCCGATCCTGTTGTCGGGTGAAGGCAGTTATGCTATGATTTGCTTATGGTGCTGATTTGCGCCGATGACCCGCCGCTAGGCGGGTTTTTGTTTTTCTAGCCTCCCAAGCGATGCCGGTCACTCTTCGGTGCCGGGCCGAAGGGGTGCGGAATAGGAATTTTTTCTCAGAAAGTCGTTGACCAGCTGAGGGCAGCCATGCTACATATTTGGCCATGGTGCTGATTTGCGCCACGACCCGCCGCCGAGGCGGGTTTTTGATTCTTGCGACGACCTTCTGGGGCCTCTGGCGGATCGGTTCCGGTCAGCCAGTCTTCGAGATGATCACGGCCAGCGATGCGAGCTTGCCCTCACTCAGGCTGCGAATGTAGTTCCTGCGTCGCTGCACGAATTCGGCGCCGAGCACGATCTCATTGGCCTGCTGCTGGGCGGGCGAGGGCAAGATGCCGGAGTTGGCCCTTTTGAGCGCCAGTTCGACGTGTTCGCCCGTTTCGTCGATGATTTCGTCGATCCGGAATCCAGCGTCCACGAACAGGGTTTTCAGGGCACTGCGATCGACGAGGTGGCTCGTCGCCGGTGAGACCGCCCAGGGCAAGGGATAATACGGCTCTCCGCCAGCAAGCACCGCTTCGGTCCAAATCAACTTGCCTCCGGGCTTGAGCACGCGAAAAGCCTGGCCGATGACTGCGGGCTTGTCGGCGATGTTCATGCCGACATAAAAACAGATCGCCGCATCGAACGTATCGCCGGCGAAAGGCAGTCCGGTCGCATCCGCCTCGTGGAAGCGGACCTTCTCGCTTAGTCCGCTGAGCTTGGTCAGTTGGGCGGACGCGTCGACAAAAGCCCTGGTCAGGTCAACGCCGTCGACGGCGCAGCCATAGGTGGAGGCCAGGAACCGCGCCGGACCGCCGATGCCGCTGCCGATATCCAGGATGCGGTCGGAAGATGAAGGCGCCAAGCGGGCGGCATGGTCCTGCGTGGCTATCAGTTCGCGGCCGTGAAGCTGGTCGAACGGATAGAGCTGCCTGGCATCGAGAGCGTCGATTTTGGCATCGGGGATGGCGGCCAATATGCGCTCGACTATGCCGTCGCTGCCGTAGTGCGTGGTGACGTTGCTCACGGCGCATCCTCCATCCTCATGCGCAGCTTCCCATCAATGGATTCTTTAGGCAACGGGGGGGCGACCCGAGGGGCCTCGAGGGCAACGCTGCCGGGGAAAACGAAATAGGAATTTTTTCTCAGAAAATCGTTGACCGGGTGAGGGCAGCTATGCTACATATTTGTCCATGGTGCTGATTTGCGCCAACGACCCGCCCCCGAGGCGGGTTTTTGATTCTGGTTGCCGATTTTGAGGGCTGGCGGGACAGTGCCCCCCTCTGGCCTGCCGGCCATCTCCCCCTCAAGGGGGGAGATCGGATCTAGTCACGGCCACGCTGACCTTTCGACGTCGCAAGGGAGCGGGCGCTCGAAGCTGCCAATCTCCCCCCTTGAGGGGGAGATGTCCGGCAGGACAGAGGGGGGCGCCACAGAACGCGACGTCTGCGAGAAATCCCATGCCACGCTACGCCACCATCATCATCGGCGACGACGGCCGCGAGGTTGTCAGCGCCATCGGGGAATTCGAGGGCGCGGCGCCGCAGGCGCGGCTGGGCCGGGTCGAGCAGGTCGCGCCCGGCGTGCTGGTCGGCATGGTGCGGGATGCGGCCGGCGGCTTTTGTTTCCCGCAAGCTGGCGTCGATGGCCGCGCTGTCGGGCTTGCCATGGCGAGGTTCAAGGCACAGGCCGGTGTTGCAAAACCGGCCCGGGCGGCGAAGCCTGCCGAGGTCGCAAGGCCGAAGCGCGCCAGGAAGGCCAGGAAGAAAATCACCCGCTCGAAAAAGCCGGCGAGGCGGGCCAGACCAGCGCTGCCGAAGGCGGCGGTTTCCTCCGGCGACGCCAACACCGAGGGGCAAGCCGATGGCTGACCAGGCCGATGCCGTGCCGGCGCGGCGCAAGGCGAGGCCGGCAAGGCGTAAACCTGCCGCCAGCCCGGCGATTGTCCAAAAGCCCCGCCCGAAGCGGGCGAAGAAGACGCTGGGCGACGACTTTCTCACCGCCGTGCGCGCCGATTTCCGGGCCCATGGCGCCGGCGTCATCGCCGAGGTGCGGGCCGACAAGCCGGACCAATATCTGAAGATCGTGCTTTCGGTGCTGCCCAAGGATTTCGATGTCTCCATCAACCAACTGGACGGGCTGTCGGATATCTTGTTCGAGGTGATCGTGCGCAAGTTCAAGCCGGCACCGGAGGAGTAACTTTGCCGGGCGTTTAGAATCTCGCATTTGACAACTCGATCAAGCCAAAGCCCGCCTCGGCTCGCGCCGGGCGGGTTTTTTGCGTTTGTGGCTCATGGCCAGCCGCTGCTATATCCCAGCGCAGGAATGCCGAACTTGCGGTGGCGTTGATCCAGTCCGGACTTGTGAATGCTTATTGAACGATACGATGGAAACCGCGAGGCTTTACGGCCTCTGTTTGCCCTGGCAGACGATTCTCCCATGCAGATTTCCGGCTATATCGGTCGTGGCGAGGTGATGGTCGCTCGCGAGGGCGGCCGGATCGTCGGCCATGTGCAGATCATCGAGACGGGCGAGGGCGGTGTCTTCGAACTCAAGAGCCTTGCGGTCCGTCCGGCAAGGCAGAGCGAGGGATTGGGGCGGGCCCTTGTCACAGCGGCAATCACCCGCTGCCGCGAGCGCAACGGCCAACGCCTGATCGTCTCGACCGCAACGGCCGATATCGGCAATTTGCGGTTTTACCAGAGACAGGGTTTTCGGATGTGCCGCATCGTGCAGGACGCGTTCGGGCCGTCGAGCGGCTATCCCGAAGGCTTGCTCGTGAATGGCATTCCGCTGCGCGACCAGGTGATCTTCGAACGCGACCTCGGCGCGGATTGAGCGGCAACAGCTACAAGCTCAGCAAGCGCAGCATCGCGACCATGGAAGACGACGAAATAGCCCGCTCCGGTTCGCCGGAGCGGGCTATTTCGCGCTTTTACCCTAGGCGAGAATGTTGACCGCGCGGGCCGCGACCAGCGCGATCGTCAGCAGTGAAATCATGGCTTCCGCCATCATCAGCAGCTTGGCGCGCTGGGAGAGCGGCAAGGTGTCGGTCGGCGAAAACGCCGTCGCATTGGTGAAGGCGAGGAAGAAGTAGTCGACGAAGCCCGGCAGCCATTGGCTAAGCTCACGGTCGTTCAGCGTCATCTGCGCAAACAGGAAATCGGCCTGCGCAAGCTTGACGAGGCCGCAGGTCGGGGGGCCGCCGCGGTCGGTGCTCCAGAACCACAAGGCGAAGACGATGACGTTTGTCACCCAGATGTTGAGAGCGTCGATCAGCAGTGTCGTGCCGCTGCTGCCGGCATGTCCCTCCAGCAAGGCACGCACCAGCAAGACCAGCGAGCCGCAATTCATGACGCTGATGACAGCGGTCATGGCCAGGGCGGTTCGGCGGATCATGGCGCGAAACTGGCCGATCGCATGCCATTCGTGGTCCTCGACCGCTTTTCTGGTGACGACCTGTGTCCATGCCGTCGCCACCGACAACGGCACGAGCAGGGCCGCTTCCAGTCCCGGCGCCAGCCAGCGCGGACCGAATGAGAGATTGTTGATGACCAGAAGCTGCAGGCAGATGATGACGAGAACCGCTGCGCGCGCCAGCCAGAAGTCGAGCGCACGGTAGTGAATGACGGCATGTTGATGGCGCATCTGGAATCCGGATGTTCAGGCAGGGCCTTCAGGCCATGTGCCTTGAGAAGGCGGGGGCTGCAGAGCGTTGAAATTCCAGTTCAATCTTGGTGTCGCAATGGCACGCAAGTATACATTTTTGTAAGCTTTGGTGTTTGGGCTGTTCGGCAAACCGGACGATGTGGTTTAAGCGCCGCATGGTGGGGATCGATGACTCCTTGGATCGCTGGGTGCCGGCGGGGCTGCCTGCCCCGGGTTTGAGTTCGTTATCTGTCTGGTCCGGCCTGCTTCGCCAACCCTGGCATTTGCTGGCGCTTTTGTGCCTGGCGCAGATCTTGTGCTGGACGGTGGTGCCAGCGCTCGTCGATCCCGCGCCGCCCGGCGATGTCGTGGAGGGCTTCATGTGGGGCCGCGAATGGGTGCTTTTGACCTACAAGCACCCGCAACTCCCTGGTTGGCTGCTCGAGACCAGCCATCTTCTGACCGGATCGTTCCGCTGGCCGCAATATCTGCTCGCCCAGCTGACCATCTCCGCGACCTTCATCCTGGTCTATCTGCTGGCCCGCGACATGCTGGGCCAAAGCCGGGCGCTGGCTGCCGTACTTTTGATGCCGTCGGTCTATTTCTTTGGCTGGCCGACCCCGCAATTCAATCATGACTATGCGCAGATGCCGTTCTGGGCGGCGATCTGCTGGCTGCTTTGGCGCGCGGGCCGTGGTGGCGGGCCGGGCTGGTGGCTCGCGCTCGGGCTGGTCTCGGGCGTCGGGCTTTATGCCAAATTCTCCACCGGCCTGCTGCTTGCCTTCGGCGCTCTGTGGCTGTTGTCCGATGCGCGCGCGCGCAGCCGGCTGGAGACACCTTGGCCGTGGCTTGGCCTTGCCGTCTTTCTCGCCGTCGCCATGCCGTTGGCCGTCGAACTCTACCGCATCGATTTCCTGCCGCTGACCTATTTCGCCGGTCGTGACGAATGGGTGACCGAACACCGAGCGCGCCTTTATTATGCCGGTGTCCAGATGGCCGGGCTCTCCGGCTTTTTGCTGGTGCTGGCGATATCAGGGCTGCTGCGGCACTCGCCGGCTCCGCAAGAGCCCGTCGAGCGCGGCTCGCGTGTTTATCTCATGTGGATGGGCCTTGGGCCCGCGGCGCTGGTCATGGTCGCCTCGCTGTTTACCGGCACCGGCGAAGCCTGGGGCGCGCCGATGTACAATCTTGTCGGCGTCGTCGCGCTCGCGTTCTTGGGCCATCGGCTTGGCGCCACAGAGATGCGAAAACTGACGATCTGCGCATTCATCTGCATCGTCGGCATGTCAGGCGCGTATGCGGCCATCCGCTGGACGGACTGCAATGTGCGCGGGCGCATGGACGCCGTTTGCTGGCCGGCACGACCGATCTCGGACGAGGCCGAGGCGGTCTGGCACGCGGCTGTGCCCGGCCGACTCGACATCGTCGGCGGCGACACCAATCTGGCGATGCTGGCGGGTCTCAATGCCTATGACAAGCCGTCGATTTTCACCGACCTCGATATGCGGTTCGCACCCTGGATCACACCGAAGCGGTTGCACGACCACGGCATGCTGATGGTTTGGCCGGGCAGTCGCGTGCCACCGCAGCTGCACGCATGGCTGGACAACATTCAGGTCAAGACCGTCCTTTTCAACTGGTCGCAAGAGGCGCCGCCGGTGGCGATCAGTTTTGCCGCCATCCCGCCCGGCACGCGCCTGCCCGTTGCTGTCGACAGCCCGACTGGACAACCGCACAGCTGAAGTCCACGATCCCGTTCCGCGTCGTGCTATTTCTTCGGTGCATGGCCGCACGCACTGCCGGCGCCGCGTTCGGGCGACTGGACGAAGTCGCCGACAATGCCCATTTATGGGAAATCCAATTTGTTGTCGTGCAATTCAAGACGGAACCGCGGTCCGTTTTCTGTGAATTGCTTTTTGAGGAGAGGTGACATGGCGACTTCGACCGAACGCGCAGTGCTTGCCGGCGGCTGTTTCTGGGGCATGCAGGATCTGATACGGCGCTATCCCGGCGTCGTCTCGACTCGTGTCGGCTATTCGGGCGGCGATGTGCCAAACGCCACCTATCGCAATCATGGCACGCACGCCGAGGCGATCGAGATCAATTTCGATCCGGCCGTGATTAGCTATCGGACGCTGTTGGAGCGTTTTTTCCAGATCCACGATCCGACGACACGCAACCGACAGGGCAACGATGTCGGGATGAGTTACCGTTCGGCGATCTACTATACCAGCGACGAGCAAAAAAACGTCGCACAGGACACCATCGCCGACGTGGATGCCTCTGGGCTGTGGCCGGGCAAGGTCGTCACCGAAGTCGCGCCGGCTGGTGCCTTCTGGGAGGCCGAGCCGGAGCATCAGGATTATCTGGAGAAATATCCCAACGGCTACACCTGCCATTTCGTCAGGCCAGGCTGGAAGCTGCCGGTTCGAGAAAAAGCGGTGCCATAGATTCAGCCATACGACAGGATTTGAGAAGCCGCGGAGCGAGCGCTCCGCGGCTTCTTCTCATTGCACATCCTACTTGCCGCAATGGTTGTCGTTAACCGTCGGCGCTGTGGTGCCCGGCGACATGCCGTTGGCATCGGGCTGCGCGCCCTGTGGATGGGCAGGGCAATTCCGATCCGCGTTGGAATTCATATCATCCAGCGTGCCAGTCGTGCTGTTGGTCACCGACGGGTCGACCGTGTTCGGCGAAGCTGGCGTATTCGGATCGACCGTGACCGACCTGCCGCTACCGGCTCCGTCGGTGCCGCTTGTGCCATTGCTCTGCGCCATGGCCGATGTGGCCAGGCCGATGGTGAGCGTCGAAGCTGCGAGGATTCTCATGAACATGGTTTGTCTCCATTTTCTGTGAACTCGTCGCGTAGCGACTGGTAGGACAACCGCTCGGTCTGGTGAAGGTTCCCGATAAATTCTCGCGCCGGCAGAGCCAACCGCTCCCGCTCTGGCGCAATGCTTTTGGCGCAGTTCGCTGAAAAAACGGCTTCCCCAATCGGTCGAATGGTGCTTTAACGCGCCCATCCACAGGGGTGCTCCGTACGGTCGGGGCTGAGACGGGGGCGGCAAGCCCACAGACCCTAGAAGCTGATCTGGGTAATACCAGCGGAGCGAGGCGGGCTATGTTTTCAGGCGCACAGATTTCCCTATATCCCATGGCCGACGATTTCGTCGGCGTCATTTTGGGCGCGCTCGGTGCGCTCGATCCCTATCGTGACCGGCTCAGGATCGAGACCGACGACATCTCGACCTTGCTGGTCGGGCCGCCCGAAGTGCTGTTCCCGGCTCTGCGCGACCTGTTCGTGGCGGCCGCGCGCAGCGGCAAGCATTGCGTTTTGTCAGCCGCCATTTCGCGTGGCTGCCCAGGCGAGCCGGACGATCCGATCTGCCGCTCCGAGGCCTTCGGCGGGCCTGTCGGGCCGCTCGGCCCGCGCAAGGAAGCCGCCATCGCAGCCGTGCATGGCGCGGTCGCCACCGGCCAGCCGGCGGCGGCGCAATTCTCGCTTTATGTGATGGGTACCGGCGACCACATGGACGAGATCTATGGTTGCATCGATTTCTTGAAACAGTCCGGCGTCTACGATCGCTCCAAGAATTTCTGCACCAAACTGCGCGGCGATACGGGCGCGATCTTTTCGGCGCTCAACGAAGCTTTCTGCCGCTTCGGGCCGGGTGTCGGCCACGTAACCCTCGACGTCACGGTTTCCGCCAACAGCCCCACTGCTGTCTGAACCGCTCGCGCTGATGCGCGACCGTCAAGGTTGTCCTCTCGTGGTCTCATCGTCATTCAACCGGCCGCGTCACCTCGCGGGCATCCTCGCCAAGGCAGTGCCGGCCATAATGTCGGTCGGGCTGCTGCTCGTGGCCTGGGAACTCTACGCTACCTATTCCGGCATCAAGCCGACGACGCTGCCGGCGCCCTCACGTGTCTTTGAGCAGGCGATGCTCAATCGTGACGCGCTGGTCGACAACGCAGTTCCCACTATCCGCGCCACGCTCATCGGTTTCGTCTTTTCACTCAGCGCCGCTTTCGCGCTGTCGATGCTGGTCGACTTCTTCCAACCGCTGCGGCGCGCGCTTTTTCCCGTCTTCATCGTCAGCCAGACCTTGCCGCTGGTTGCGATCGCGCCGCTGGTGGTGCTGTGGTTCGGCTTCGGGCTGGCGCCCAAGATCATGCTGGTGGCGCTGGTCACCTTCTTCCCGATGCTGGTGGCGCTGGTCGAGGGCTACGAGGCAACCGAGCCCGAGATCGGCCAGATGCTACGCGCCATGGGGGCAGGGCGCTGGCGCGTCTTCGTTCTGGCGCGGCTGCCTTCGGCACTGCCATATTTCTTCGCTGGCCTGCGGATCTCCATCACCTATGCCGTTGTCGGCGCCATCTTCGCCGAATATGCGGGTGCCGCCAAAGGGCTGGGCATCTACATGCTCAACGCCAAGAACAATTTTCGCCCCGACCTGGTGCTGGCCGCCGTCGGCGTCAGCGCCGCGCTTACTCTCATCCTGTTCGGATTGACGGTGCTGCTGCAGCGCTTTGCCATGCCCTGGGAACGGGCCGCGGGCAAGCAAGCCGCGGCAAAGGCGGCGCGAAGATGAGCCGGCTCGAATTGCGACATGTGCGCAAGGCGTTTGGCGGGCTCGACGTGCTTGCCGACATTTCGCTCAACGTCGGTGCCGGCGAATTCGTCTCGATCCTCGGGCCTTCGGGCGCCGGCAAGTCGACGCTGTTCCAGCTTCTGACCGGCGCCGAACATGGCGAAGGCGAGATGTTGTTCGACGGCGCGCCGCTCGACGATCATGGCCGGCATTTTGCCTTCATGCCACAGCGCGATGCGTTGATGCCGTGGCGGCGCATCATCGACAACGCGACACTCGGGCTCGAAGTGCAAGGCATCAAGCGCAAGGCAGCACGGGCGCGGGTCGCGCCGCTGTTCGCCGAATTCGGACTTGCCGGCTTCGAGCGGCATTTTCCGGCGCAGCTTTCGGGCGGCATGCGCCAGCGCGCGGCGCTGTTGCGCACCGTTGTGCAGGAGCGCGACATGCTTTTGCTCGACGAGCCTTTCGGCGCGCTCGACGCACTGACCCGCGCCGCAATGCAGCGCTGGCTCGAGCAGATGTGGCGGCACCATCGCTGGACGGCACTGCTCATTACCCACGATGTGCGCGAAGCCGTGCACCTGTCCGACCGCATCTATGTGCTGTCGGCGCGCCCGGCCCGAGTGCTGCGCGAGATCAAGGTGCCGTTGCCGCGTCCGCGCGACCCGACCGGTGCCGCCGCGCGACAGGCCATCGCACTCGAGGCCGAGATCCTCGACATTTTGCTCAACCCTCAACCCTCCAAAGGACATGAACATGACTGATCTGACGCGCCGGCAGGCCTTGCTGCTTACCCTCGCCAGCGGTCTTCCGCTGATCGCCGGACCGGGCCGCTCTTTCGCGGCGATGCAGAAAATCACCGTCGCTTTGGACTGGACGGTCAACACCAACCACATCGGGCTGTTCGTCGCCCGCGACAAAGGGTTTTATTCGGGCGCCGGCCTCGAGGTCGACATTCTGCCCTACAGCGATACCGGCGCCGGCACGCTGGTCGCCAACCGTGTCGCCGATTTCGGCATCAACGGCACCATCAGCCTGTTCACCCAGAAAGCCGCCGGAGCGGACTTGAAAGCCGTCTACGCCGTGGTGCAATCCGAAACCGGCCGGCTGGTGTTCAATGCCGCGCGCAGCGAGATCAAGGGCCCGAAGGACCTTGACGGCCTGACCTATGGCGGTTTCGGCAGCGCCTGGGAAAACGCGCTGATCTCGACCATCATCCGCCACGATGGCGGCAAGGGCAATTTCGAAACGGTGACGCTCGGCACCTCCGCCTACGAAGCCCTTGCCAACGGCACCGTCGACTTCACGCTGGAGGTTTTGACCTGGGAGGGCGTCGAGGCCGAACTCAAAGGCGTCCATCAGCGCAGCTTCGTCTATGCCGACTATGGCGTGCCCGACGAGCACACGACGCTGATCTCGTCGAGCGAGGCGTATCTGTCGGCGAACCCAAAGCTTGCGGAGGCCTTCATCGAGGCGACGCAGCGTGGCTACCGGTTCGCCGTCGAGCATCCCGATGAAGCGGCCGCGCTGCTCATCGCCGCCAACAAGGATGCGCTGACCAATCCGGCGCTGATCGAGGCCTCGCTGAAGGTGCTGATCGACGGGCACTATCTGCGCGCGGAAAACGGCGCCATCGGCACGATGGATCCGGCCAAGATGGATGCGATCGGCGACTATCTTTTCACTGCGGGCATTCTGCGCGACGCCGATGGCAAGGTTCTGACGCAACGCCCTGATTTCACGAAGTATTTCAGCAATTCAACTCTGGGCTAGGGGAGGCCAATCCGGCTCTCGGAACTGATGGGTCCTCATCAATCGCGCGGATGCGCAGACCTTGGCTAATTCCGGGCGATCTCATAGAGCAAAGTTGTTTTGACGTGCCGCCCGGGCTCGCCCTGCAGCGAAAGAGCGGATGTATATAGTTTCGCGACTGCCGGGCAGAGACCTTCGAATTCCGGGCTGACATTGGCTATGGCATTCATCTCGGTGGGAGTGCCGCCAGCGTTGATGAAAGCGTCGGCCAGCAGTGACCAGTCCTCATCGCTGGCTGAAGCGGCAGCCAGACCGCTCTTCTTCGCCGCGCCGAAGGCGTGGAACAGGGTGGCTCCGATCTTGTCCATGTCGGTCAGGAAGTCCTGATCCGGCATGCTGAGCGCGTCCGGCCCGTTGCGAAGGTAGTTGTTGCAAGTGATTGCGGTTTCCCGCGCCATGACATGGTTGAGCATGGCCAATTGTGCACGCAGCGCCTCGGCGGCATTGCCGTCTGGGGACGAAGACAGCAGGGATGCATATTTTTGCCTGAGGCTGGCGACCGCCATCCTGCTCGTGTTTCGCACTTGCTCCACGTTTCCAAGTCTGGCCACGGCAGTGATCTTTTCCACGACGGCGTCATAGTCGTCTGGAAACTCCTGCTGGATCGCCATGAATATCTGGCTTCCCTGGCTCTGAATCTGTTCGCTCACCTGAGCTGTGGTCAGGGTCTGCGGATCGGGCGAGCCCGCCACTGTCTGGTAGAGATATTTGCCGCCGGAAAAACCGAGCGCCCAAGGCAATATCTTTACCGCAACGAAAGACAAAGCGGCGACCGCCGTCACGCCCAAGCCTCTCCAACGCGCCATCGCCGACCCTCCCTAAACTGTCTATTTCGCGCCGAGGCTCAACGCTTTATTGCGGTCGGCCTCGGCACGCTTGTGGTTGCCCTTGGCGTCCCACGCCTTGCTGCGCACTTTGTAGGCGGTGGCGAAATCTGGTTTGAGCTTTATCGTCTGGCTCAAATCGGCGATGGCCCCGTCATAATCCGCCTTGCTGATCCGGATCACGCCCCGGCCCAAATAGGCGAAGGGGTTCTTGCGGTCGAGGCCGAGCGCCTTTTCGAAATCGCGCAGCGCTGCGGCGTCCTCATGTCTGCCCATCCATATGAGGCCCCGATCGGCATAGACCTTTGCGTCCCTGGTATTGAGACTGATGGCCTTGTCGTAGTCCGCAAGCGCACCGTCGTAATCTCCCTGGAAACCGAGATTCTGGCCGCGGTCGTAGTAGGTCTCGGCACGATTCGGATTGAACGCGATCGCCTGGCTGTAGTCAGCGACGGCATGAGCGTAGTCCCGCTTGGCCTCCCAGGCCATTGCTCGCGCCAGATAGGCGTCGTGGAACGCCGGAAAGAATGCAATCGCCTTGCCGTACAGGGCTATGGCGCCGTCATAGTCGTTCTTCTCATGCAGCGTCCAGCCCTTGCTGAACGCCTGCGCGGCTGGCGAAGCGCTGCTTGGCTTGGTCGGCGCCTCGCCAACGGCTTTGCCTGGCATTTTTGAGGCGTTCGCTTTCGCCGCCATGGCGATCTGGCGGCCCTTGCGGGCGAGGGCCAGCTTTGGATCGAGCTTCAGCGCCTGGTCGTAGTCGGCAATGGCCTGGTCGTACTCGCCCTTGGTGAACCAGATGCTGCCGCGCCCGAAATAAACCGGAGCATATTGCGGGTCGAGTTCGATCACGCGGCTGTAGTCCGCGACGGCACGATCCAGTTGGTTCTTTTTGCTCCAGGCGACGGCGCGACCGATGTAAGCGTCGACATAAGCGGGATAGAGTTCAATAACCTTGCCGTAGTCCGTGATGGCTGCGTCATATTTGCCTTTCGCGACAAGCGACGTACCGCGGCCGACATAGGCCGAGGCTTTCCTTGGGTCGAGCGCAATCGCCTTGCTATATTCGGCGATGGCGCGATCGAATTTGCCCTTATCGTAGAACGCATCGCCACGATCCATGAAGGCTTGGAGGTTCCTGGGATCGGAACCGACGGTGAGCGGCGCGGCGCCGCCTTTCTTCAAGGCGGCCACGGCCGCCTTGCGGACGACCGCGTAGTCCGGATTGCCCGGATAGAGTCTTATCGCCTGGTCGAAGTCGGCAATCGCGCCGCTGTAATCCTTGCTATCGGCCCGTTCTATGCCGCGCCCGTAGTAGCTGGGGGCATCGTTGGCATCGATCTCGATCGCCGCCGAATAGGCTGTGATCGCTCGCTGGGCATCGCCCTTCACGTGCCATGCCATGCCCATGCAGAAATAGGCATCCACCAGCTTCGGATCGAACGCGGCGGCCCGACCGCAATCGGCGAGGGCACCTTCGGCATCCTCGGTGGTGGCCTTGGCCATGCCTCGGCGAACATAAGCAGAGACCATATTTGGCAGGAGCTCGATCACGCGGTCATAGTCGTCAATCGCCCGATCATAGGCGCGCTTGTCGTTCCAGGCGTTGCCGCGGCCGAAATAGGCGAGGGGGCTGTCGGGGTCGAGCGCGATCGCCTTGCCATACGCGCTGATTGCCTGGTCATACTTGCCGGCATCCGACAGGCTGTCGCCGTGCCGTACCGCGGCCAGAACGCGCGGGTCGGTCGCCTGAATGAGCTTCGCCATCTCAGCGGTCGAAAGCTTGGCCTCGGGCTGGCTATCATTGTCGACGTCCTGCGGGACCGCAGGTTCGGCGCCGGGTTGCAGCTCGGCTTTCGTCGCCACCGCTGCCCTGCGGCTGGCGAGATAGTCCGCATTGCCTGGATCAAGCTCGATCGCCTTGTCGAAATCGGCAATGGCGCCGTCATAGTCTTTCCTGCCGGCCCTCGCCATGCCGCGCCCGTAATAGCTCGCGTCATCCTTCGGATCGATCTCGAGCGCCGCCGAATAAGCGGCGACCGCGCCGGCAGCGTCGCCCTTCGCTTGCCATGCCATGCCCTTGCAGAAGTATGCGTCGCGCGCCTTTGCATAGAGTGTTGCAGCCCGGCTGCAATCGGCAAGCGCGCCCTCGGCATCGCCTGACGTAACCTTGGCGAGACCCCGGCGAAGATGCGCCGCGGCAAAATTGGGGGCGAGTTCGATGACCTTGTCGTAGTCTGCGATCGCCTGCTTGTAGGCGCGTTTGGCAGCCCAGGCCTTGCCGCGACCGAAATAGGCAAACCGGTCGTTCGGATCGAGCGAGATCACCTGGTTGTAGGCGCCGATCGCCTGATCGTACTTGCCCATGTCCAGGAAGGCATCGCCGCCAAGGACCGCTTCCAGGGTTTGCGGATCGGTCGCCTCCATGGCCCTCGCGGCCAGCGTGTCTTGTGTGGCCGTAATATTCGGAACGACGGCTCGCGGCTTCGGCTGTCGTGCATCCGGCGGTGGAGCCGACTTCCTCTCGTTGCCCGCAACCCGTTCACTGCAGCCTGCCGCCCATTTTGGATCGAGTTCGGCGGCGCGACGGCAATCCTCCGCCGCACCGGCCGTATCGCCCTTCAGTGTCCTGGCGGCGGCCCGGCTGAAATAGGTTTCAGCGCTCTCCGGATCGAGGCTGATCGCCTTGTCGAAATCGAGAAGTGCGCCTTCGACACTATACTTTGCAAGCCGCGTTTCGGCGCGTTCAAGCAAGGCTTTTGCGGCTGCCGGGTTTCTTGTCTCCGTGACAGGCAGCGGAGCTGTTTCGCCAGGTGCGCGTTGGCTGCAAGAGCCTGCGCGCTTCGGCTCGAGTTCGATGGCGCGCCGACAGTCGCTGGCGGCAATCGCGTGGTTTCCTTGCGACGCTTCGGCGAACGCCCGGTCGTAAAAAGCTTCGGCGTTGTAAGGATCCAGCTGGATCGCGAAGCTGAATGACTCTATCGCGCCTGCGACGTCGCCTTGCACCTGCTGCTCCAGCCCCCGTTCGAGGTTCCAGGCAACGAGTTCGGAGTGATCCTCTTTGGGATATAGTTGTAGCGGTTCGTACAGGGGGGATGCGCCAGGGTCGGGCGATTGTGACACAGCCGGCGCCTTCGTGCCGACCGGTCCTGTGTCACAAAGACCTGCCTTCTTCGGATCGAGTTCGATGGCCTTTCGGCAATCGGCGACTGCACCGACCGTGTCGCCGCTACGTGCCCGCGTGAGCGAACGGCCGAAGTAGGCGTCGGCGTCCGTCGGTTTGAGGGCGATCACCTTGTCGAAATCAGCGATGGCGCGGTCGTCGTCGCCGCTGTTGGTCAAGGCGACGGCTCTGTTGTAGTGGCCGTCGATGCTGGTGGAATCGAGCCCAACCGCCCGATCGGCGTCTGCGAAGGCGCGAGCCCAGTCGCCCTTGGCGATCCAGGCGGCACTGCGATTGGTATAGGCGTCCACGCTCTCGGGATCGAAGCCCGTGGCCGCGTCGAAATCGGCGATGGCAAGGTCGTAGTCGCCCCTGGAAGCGCGGGCTATGCCGCGGTTGACATACGCCTGGACATCCCGCGGATCGCTCCGGATCGCCTCGCCATATTCGGTGATCGCCCGGTCATGGTCGCCCTTTTGCTGCCAGACCACGCCAAGATTGTTATGCGCTTTGCCATAGTTCGGATCGGCCGCGATCGCCTGTTCGAAATCGATAATGGCCGCGTCGGTTTTGCCTTTGCGGAAGAAGGCCAGGCCACGGCTGTAGTAGGCATCGCTGGAGTCCGGCTCGAGACTGATGGTGACGTTGAAGTCAGCAATGGCGCGGTCGTTTTCCCCCTTGTTGTACCAGGCAGTCCCGCGGTTGAAATAGGCGATAACGCGATTCCGCGACGGCTCCGTCTTGTCCTCGGCAATCGGCGTGCAGGCGGCAATGAGCTGGTCGGCATCGACCTTGCCGTCGCTGAAGCAGACGGCGTAGTCCTTGCCGGCGGCGAGCGCGGCCGTGTTCAGCGCGAGAAAAGCGGCAAGGCCTGCCGGCCACCCTCGGCGCAAAGCTCTCGCCAGCAAGCGCGATCCGATCGCGGCGGCGACCAGCCCCGCAGCCTTCCAGCTCACCATTTCACCGGTCCTCCCCCCGAAAACCTTTGATCGTTTCAATAACAATCGACTTATTGTTCTTTATTTGTTCCAAAAATGCAAGCATAAATTGCAATACGGCTGAGACGATAGGCACTTCCTAGGGGCTCGCATGCCTTTCGGAAGCCCTATTTAGTGCCGATCTGAACTTCTCGGTTAACGGCCCGGCAATGGTTGCGTGCAAAGGTCACCCGGAGGGATCATTGGGGTGCTTGGCTTGCTCATGTCTAAAAGTGAAACCCTTTCGAGCGCCAATGAGAGCGGGATTCTGTCCGCGGCACGAAAGGGCGAAAACCTTATCGACCTGCGCGAAGGCTTCTTTCGTGTGTGTGCGTTGGCCTTTGCTGGCATATTCGTCTACCGCGGCGTATCCCATCTCATCGAGGATCCGACCCGACTCAACATTGCGTTGCTGGCAATCTCGGAGGTGCTCACCTTCACATGGCTGATGCTGTCGCGGCGCCCGGTGACACGCGACTGGAACCCTCTCACCGTGATTGTCACCATGATTGCCAGTTTTGGCGCCGGCTTCATCACGCTGGAACCGGGAGCGGCCATCATTCCGGTGTATGTCGCAGCCCCGCTGCAGATACTGGCGGTGTCGTTTGTCATCTGGGGGAAAGCATCGCTGGGGCGTTCGTTTGCCTTGCTGCCCGGCAATCGCGGCGTGATGACGGGCGGTGCCTACCGCCTGGTGCGGCATCCAATCTATGCCGGCTACCTTGCCGGCCATATCCTGTTCCTGCTGTCGGCCTTTTCCTTCTACAATCTCGCTGTCTACGCCGTGATAACCTACCTTCAGCTTTATCGAATCCTGCGTGAAGAGGCCCTGCTGGCGGCGTTGCCGGAATACCGCGACTACATGAGCCGCGTGCGCTACAGGCTGTTCTACGGCATCGCCTGACAGTTCCCGCCCCAAGCGGAGGGCCAACTGGTTCGGACTGGTTGAGATCGCTTGGAATCTTTTACCCTGCCCGCCATGGGAACGCGTTTTCCGCGCTAAGGACATAGCGCTCACCATGTTTCGGTTCTCGAACGACGATGTCGGCCAGAGCGACTGTTGAAGCGATGTCCCGTGCCGGTAGACCTCAGTATAATCTCAGCTTCATAAAATCGACTTAATGCTGTATGACCGGAAAATATCGGTACATATAACGCAATGTTATCTGCTTTTTTTAGAAACTTATGTTATAATTTTAATACTATTAAATATATTTCGTTTCTTAAATAAAAACCACCATATATATTTTAGAAAGCGATTTTGAAACTGAAAAATCACTCCCGACGTAGTTGATTTTGCAATCGGCCGTGAGCCGACTGCCTTAGCGCAACCACAACAGGAGAATGTTATGGCTTCCACCATCAAGACAGTCGCCAGTGTGTTGGCGGGTAGTGCAATGGTCTTGGTTCTTTCCCTGCCGGCAAATGCGGCAGGGCTCGGCGTTGGCGCGTCGGTCGGGGGTAACGGCGGTGTCAACGCCGGCGTCGGTGCTTCTGTCGGTGGCTCCAGCGGCGTCAACGCCGGACTTGGTGCATCCGTCGGCGGATTGAGCGGCGTCAGCGCCGGGCTCGGCGCGTCCATCCGCGGCAGCAACGGCGTCGCCGCCGGGCTTGGCGCCAATGTTGACGGCACAAGCGGCATCGGCGCCGGCGTGGGGGTGGGTATCGGCGGCGGCACCAATCCATCAAATTCGTCCAACCCAAGCAACCGTTTGAACCTCAGTCGTACGAGCCTGCCGGGCGTCGTGGCCCAAATGCCCGACACCCAGGTGATGCGCATGAAGAAGCGGTGCGTCGACGTGCTCGGCAGCGAAGGCACTTACGATCGTGATCTGCGTCAACTCTGCCTGCTGATCGCGCGCCGCTAAGACCAAGAGCGCCGGGATCGGAAATGCGGAGCCAGCCGACCGCACCCTCCTTGCTCGGCCGGTCGGGAAAGCCCGCCTCTGAGACGGGCTTTCTGCCTGGTGGGCTGAGTGCGCTGCGGCCGCGAAGGCTCCGGCGGAACGCCAGAGCCGCTAAAACGTTCATACCTTGCAGCATCCGAATGGCGCGATGTTGAACCGACGCAGAAAGCGCAATCAGGAGCAGGGAAGGCCATGGGTCTCGGAACGATACTTATCATTATTCTAATCCTCGCGTTGCTCGGCGGCTTCAGCGGTCTGGGCGGTGGCCCATTCTACGGAACCGGTTATTACGGTGGTGGTGGTCTCGGACTTGTGTTGCTCATCGTCATCATCCTTGTCGTGCTCGGGCGCATTTAGCCGGTTCTCGGCCGCAGGGTTCGCAATCTCGTGAGCAAGCCCGTGCTGGCGTGCACCGGAATGTGATGGAAGCAGGCCAGCTTGTGATCCCGCGGTTCGCCGGATTCTTGTAGCTTGATTGCGGTCCACACCCCCCGTGGAAACAAGAGGAAAGGGTCCCACCCCACATCTTCCTCCAAGGCCCGCCCCGGTATCCCGGAGCGGGCTTTCTTTTATCGTGCCAATTGATTCAAGGTTGTCTGGTTGAGATGAGGGCCATCCATCCATCGCTCACCTGTCGATCGTTGACAGAACTGGCGTGTCAAGTTATTGAACAGGACTATACAGGTTTGCTGGACAGGTACGCATATGAAGCGGCGCGCGGTTCAATTGTCTCCCGGCACGGGCAAGCCCGAGCAGATCGCCACCGTTCTCGAACATGAAATCCGCTCCGGCGTGCTCGGCTTCGGCGACCGGCTGCAAAGCGAGAACGAGCTCGTCCAGCGCTTCTCCGTCAGCCGCAACACGGTCCGCAAGGGGCTCGAGGAGCTGTCCAGCCGCGGGCTGATCACCACAAAGGTCGGCGTCGGCTCCTTCGTCACTTTCGATGGCAAGCCGGTCGACGATGCCATCGGCTGGTCGCGGGCGCTGGCCAATGCTGGCGCCAATGCCGAGACGCGGACGCTGCGGCTGGAGGTTATCGAGGACGTCGATCTGGCTGCCATGCTGGAGATCGAAAGCCCGTTCTTCATTGCCGTGGACCGGGTGCGCACCAATGCCAGCGACGGCCATGCGATCTCCATCGAGCGCAGCCGCCTGCCGTTGTCGCCCGAGCTGGAAGACGTGCCGCTTCGCGGCCTGCGCGAAGGCTCACTGCACCAGACGCTGCGCGCCGCCGGCCTCATTCCCGATCATGGCGAGGAATGGGTGGGCATCGAGATGCTCAATGCCGACGACGCCGCCATCCTCGGCTGCCCGCAAGGTACGCCTTTCCTGCGCGGCCGCCGATTGACCCGCGCGGCCGATGACCGGCCGATCGAATATGTCATCAGCCTGCTCAACCCGGCGCATTTCGCGCTGCATATGAGGTTCTGAGCGATGCCGGATAGCACGACACTCGATCGGGCGATGGGCGCGCTTGTCGGCGGAGCGCTGGGCGACGCGCTCGGCATGCCGACGCAGCTTCTGTCGCCGGCCCGGATTGCCGAACTCCACGGCCATGTCGAGGATTTCATCGCGCCTTTCGCCGACCATCCGGTGTCGAAGGGACTTCTGGCCGGAACCATCACAGACGATACCGAACAGGCGCTGCTGCTCGGCCGCATCCTCGTCGAATCGGGCGAGCGCTTCGACCATGCGCGTTGGGTCAACGCGCTGCTCGACTGGGAGCGCGAGGTCAAGGCACGCGGCAGCTACGATCTCTTGGGGCCGTCGACCAAGCGCGCCATCGACGCCATCAACAATGGCGTGCCGGCGGAAGAGGCGGGGCGCAGTGGCGATACCAATGGCGCGGCCATGCGCATCGCCCCGGTCGGCATCATGATGCCGCTGGAGCCGCTGGACGCGTTCGTCGCCAAGGTGGCCGAAACCTGCCGCGCAACGCATAACACGTCGATCGCCATTGCCTCGGCCGCTGCCGTTGCGGCCGCCGTCAGCCGTGGCATCGCCGGTGGCGATTGGCGCGCCGCATCAGACAGCGCCGTCGCGGCGGCGAGGCGAGGCGCAACGCTCGGCCATTGGGTGACCGGTGGCGACATCGCCGCTCGCATCGTCTGGGCGCAGGATATCGTGCGCGGCAAGACGAAAAGGGATGCGATCCGGATGATCATCGATCTGGTCGGCACCGGCGTCGCCAGCCAGGAATCGGTTCCGGCAGCCTTCGCTGTTCTGGAAGTCGCGGGCGGTGATCCCTGGCAGGCGGCGGTCATCAGTGCCAATCTCGGTGGCGATACCGACACGATCGGCGCCATCGCCGCCGGCATGGCGGGTGCCTGTGCCGGCTTCTCGCGATTGCCACCGCAGCGTGTCGCTGATCTCAAGGGCATCGACATGGCGGACGTTCGGGGGCTGGCCGCCGACCTTGTTGCGGCGAGGGTGGCCAGGAGCGGTGCGCAGAAGACTGGCTCCGGCAAGGACGCCGCGGCATGAGCGGGCGTCTGGTCCATATCGGCAGCGCGGTGGTCGATCATGTCTACCGCATCGATGCCTTGCCGGCACCAGGCACCGAGAAGACGGCGTCGAGCTATACCCAGGTCGCCGGCGGCGGTTTCAACATGATGGTCGCGGCCAGCCGCACAGGCATGAAGGTGGTGTTCGGCGGGCAGCTCGGCAGCGGACCGAATGGCGACTTTTTACGCGCGGCCTTCGCCACGGAGGGCATCGAGACGCTGACGCCGCCATCGCCGGTCATGGACAGCGGCAATTGCGTCGCCATGATTTCGAGCGACGCCGAACGCACGTTCGTGTCATGGCCAGGTGCCGAGAGCGTGCTCAGCCTCGACATGATGGCGCCCGTGGCCGTCGTGCCTGAGGACTGGGTGTTCACGTCAGGCTATACGCTGAGCTACAAGGGCAGCCGCGATGCGCTTGCCGACTGGATCGAGGCGTTGCCGGCGCAAACCTCGTTTGTCTTTGACCCGACGCCGATCATTTCAGACATTCCGAGGCCCATCCTGGCACGGGTGCTTGCCCGGGCCACGTGGCTGAGCTGCAACGTGACGGAAGCCGTCGAGATCGCCGGCCAGGGCGATGTCGAAGCCGTCGCGGCGCGGCTTCTTGCCGACCATTGCCGGCATGCCGCCGGCGTCGTCATTCGTTCCGCGGCCAAGGGCTGCCATATCAGGCTGGCCGACGGCACGACACGGACCGTTGCCGGCTTCAAAGTGGATGCCATCGACACCAACGGCGCCGGCGACACCCATATCGGCGCTTTCGTCAGTGCGCTGGCGCGCGGCGCGCACCCCTTTGAGGCAGCGCGCTACGCCAATGCGGCGGCCGCCATTTCGGTTACCCGCCAAGGCGGCTCGTCGGCGCCAAACGATCACGAGATCCAGGAATTCCTAAGCCGTGACGGTTATTCGGTGACCGCGCCTGGCCGGAAGCAAGAGGCCTAAACAAACCCGCCAAGCGGGCAAACAATGAGAGGAACGAACATGCGCATGCCCAGACTGACTGCTTTCCTGACGGCGACCGCCGTCATCACCTCAGGGCTGGCCGCCAGTGCCGCCGAAGTGCATGTGCTCAACTGGAAGGGCTATGGCGCTGACGAGCCGTGGGCCGTCGAGGCCTTCGAAAAGGCGACCGGCAACAAGGTCGTCAACGATTTCTTCAATTCCGAACAGGAAATGCTGACCAAGATCCGGACCAATCCCGGCCTCTATGACGTGGTCATGATCAATGCCGCCTTCAACGACCAGGCGATGGCGGAAAAGCTGATCCAGCCGATCGATATCTCGAAGCTGCCGAACTACGCCGACATCAGCAAGGACAAGGCGGGTTCCCCGATGCTCGACCATGACGGCAAGGTCTACGGCGTGCCGTGGGTGTGGGGGCTGACGGCGCTCGCCATCAACGAGAAGTCCTTCGACAAACCGCCGACGTCGATCGCCGAAATGTGGGATCCCGCGCACAAGGGCCGCGTCGTCATCCGCGACGACGCCGTCGAGGCGGTGCAGTTCGGCGCCATCGCCACCGGCCAGAACATCAACGACATTAAGGACATGGACGCGGTCAAGACGAAGCTCACCTCGCTGATGCCGCAGATCAAGACTTTCTGGAGTTCGGAGAACGACTGGAACCAGATGGTCGCCTCCAACCAGATCGACATCGGCACCTATTGGAGCGGCTCGGCCGACCGCGCCAAGACCCACTTCAAGCTGCCGGTCTCGCTGGTCATTCCGCAGGAAGGCGCCGTCGCCTGGCTCGATGCCTTCTCTATTCCGGTCGGTTCCAAGAATGTCGCGGGCGCTGAGGCCTTCATCAACTACATGATCGACCCGAAGTTTTACGTCGAATGGGTCACCAAGGTCGGTGCGCCCGTGTCGGCCAACACCAAGGCGGTGGACGCGCTGCCCGAGGATGCCTTCAACCGCAAGGTGATGGGTGATCCCGAGGTCGCCAAGCGCATCCAGTTCCAGGCGCCGATCACCGACAAGCAGCGCGAAGCCTATCTGGCGCTTTGGCAGCAGCTCAAAGTCGACGTGAAGTAAGAGCAGACGTCCGGGCCGGCCGGCGATCTTCGCCGACCGATCCTTCAGCCCTGGGGAGGAGTGCATGATGGCAGGTGCGGCCGCGTCGCGCAGGGGGTTGAAATCGGCGCTGCCGCTGCTGGCGCCAGCCTATCTTTGGCTGACGGTGGCGATCTTCCTGCCGCTCTCGGCCATGGTCTTCTTCTCCTTCATGACCGAGTTGCCGCTGTCGGGAAAGCCGTGGGCCTTCACCCTTGGCAACTATGCCGCCTTCTTCTCGCAAAGCCTCTATTTGACGCTGCTGCTGGCGTCGCTGCGCCTCGGCCTCGAGGTGACGCTGTGGTGCATCGTCATCGGCTATCCCGCGGCCTATGTGCTGGCCAAGGTGCTGAAGGGCCGCAGCCGCGAGGCGATTTTTCTCCTCGTCATCCTGCCGTTCTGGTCTAATGGGCTGGTGCGGATCTTCTCCTGGGCGATGGTGCTGCGCGAGGGCGGCATTCTCGATACGGCGCTCAACGCGCTGCTGCCGTTCAAGATCAACATCGATCTCATGTATTCCTATCCAGCCGTCATCATCGGGCTGGTGCACTCCTACGTGCCCTACATGGTGTTGACTTGCTATCTCACCCTGCAGGCGATCGACGATTCACTGATCGAGGCTGGGCGCTCGCTCGGCGCCTCACGGCTGCAGGTGCTGAAGCGGGTGATCATCCCGCTGTCGATGCCGGGACTGGTGGCGGGCGCGGCGCTCATCTTCGTGCCGGTCGTCGGCTCGTTCATGGAGCCGCGCATTCTGGGCGGCCGTACTGGAACCTTTTACGGCACGGTGATCGAGGACCAGTTCGTCGCCGTGTTCAATTGGCCGCTGGGCGCGGCACTCTCCTTCATCCTGCTGGCCGTCGTGCTGGTCATCCTGGCGGTTGCCTCTCCGGTGTTGCGGAGGGCCGCGTGATGATGACCACCCGCATCCTCGAAGGACTTGGCCGCCTCTATGTCGGGCTGCTGCTCGCCTTCCTCTATTTGCCGATCATCATCATGGCGCTGATGTCGTTCAACGTCTCGCCCTTCTACCAATTGCCGTTCGAATGGACGACCGAGTGGTATGCCTCACTGTGGCAGAACGACCAGCTGATCTCGGCCACCTGGAACAGCCTCGAGATCGCCGTCATCACCACTGTCATCAGCGTGGTGCTGGGCTCGGCGGCGTCGCTTGCGCTCTACCGCTATGAATTCCGGGGCAAGAAGTTCCTGCAGGCACTGCTGTTTCCGCCGATCGCCATTCCTTGGCTGATCACGGGAACAGCGATGCTGATCTTCTTCTTCGGCGTCGGCATCGGGCGCGGCCTGTTCGCCATCCTGCTCGGCCATGTCGCGCTGGCGCTGCCCTATGTCATCGTCGTCGTCTCGGCGCGGCTGCAGACCTTCGCGCCCGAACTGGAAGAGGCGGCGCGCTCGCTCGGTGCCAACCAGTGGCAGGTGACCAACCGCGTCACCCTGCCCTGGATCATGCCTGGCGTCATCGCCGGCGGGCTGTTTGCCTTCGCGGTGTCGTTCGACCAGTTCGTCGTCTCCTATTTTCTGGCGACGCCTGGCCAGACGACGCTGCCGGTCGAAATCTACGCCGCGATCCGCAAGGGTTTTACCCCCGAGATCAACGCGGTCTCGACAATCATCATTGTCGTGTCGATGACGCTGATGCTGCTGACGGCGCGCTTCTTCAAATTCGGCGGAGAGAAATAATGGCCGGCGTGCAGGTATCGAACATCTCGCGCAGCTTTGGCGCGCACAAGGCGCTGGACGACGTCTCCATCGATTTCGCCGATGGCGGTTTCTATGCGTTGCTCGGGCCGTCGGGCAGCGGCAAGACCACGCTGCTGCGCCAGATAGCCGGCTTCGATTTTCCCGACTCCGGCCGCATCGCCATTGGTGGCGAGAGCGTCGAACGGGTGCCGGTCGAGAAGCGCCGCATCGGCATGGTGTTCCAGAACTACGCGCTGTTTCCCAATATGAGCGTCGCCGACAATGTCGCCTTCGGCCTGTCGGTGCGCGGCGAGGCCAAGGCTGTGATTGCCACCGAAGTGCAGCGCGCGCTCGATCTCGTGCAATTGGGCAAGCTTGGCGGCCGCCGGCCGCATCAGCTCTCCGGCGGCCAGCGCCAGCGCGTGGCGCTTGCGCGCGCCATCGTCACCAAGCCGCGCGTGCTTTTGCTCGACGAGCCGCTCGGCGCGCTCGACAAGGCGCTGCGCGTCGACATGCAGATCGAACTGAAGCGCATCCAGCGCGAGATCGGCATCACCACCATCTTCGTCACCCACGACCAGGAAGAAGCGCTGACGATGAGCGACCGGATCGGCATCTTGCGCGACGGCAGGCTGGTGCAGGAAGGGCCGCCGGAGGAGATATACGACCGGCCGAAAAGCGAATTCGCCGCCACCTTCCTCGGCGACGCCAACATTTTCCGCGGCGATTCGACCGGGAACGGCATCCGGCTGCCGGATGGCACGGCGATTGCCGCGGGCGCGGGCGCGACGCTTGCGGCCGGCGCGAAGGCAAGTTGCGCCGTTCGGCCCGAGCGCATTCGGATTGCCACGGATGCAGGCATTTCGGACGGCGATGCCAATAGCCTGAAGGGCCAGGTCTCCAAGCGCATTTTCGCCGGCAACAACAGCACCTACTTCGTCGAGCGCGCCGGCCAGACGTTGAAAGTCATCGTGCAGAACACCGGCGCGGACAGGTTGGCGGAAGGGCAAGATGTGGTGCTGCGCTGGTCGCCGGAGAGTACGGTGTTGATCGCGGCGGGGTAGGTGGGGTCGCTCGATAGCTGTGAGACGCCGGCGTTCCCTGGCGCCCCCCTCTGTCCTGCCGGACATCTCCCCCACGAGGGGGGAGATTGACTGTCATCGCCGGTTTCGCAAATCTCCGACATTGTAAAAAGGGCGCCAAGGCTGAAGCCGCCAATCTCCCCCCTCGTGGGGGAGATGTCCGGCAGGACAGAGGGGGGCGCTGTCCCGCCATACGATCGAGCAAGCGGCTGGAGTACCGATGACTTTGAAACTAACCGCGCGCGACCGATCCATGCTCGACGGCGAGCAAGGTCCATCCGCGGCTGCCGCCATGAAGATTCTCGTCGCCTTCTCCAACGCCGTCGGGGCGGACGGCCTGCTCGACATATCAGGCGCCCATATCGATGGCTGCCTCTATCATGGCAAGGCCGGCCTCGATTTCGTCGAACGGCTCGCCGAGGGCGCTGGTCGCGTCAAGGTGCCGACGACGCTCAATGTCGGCTCGTTCGACCTCATCCATCCGGGCATGGTGAAGATGCCGGCAGCGGAGGAGGTGCCGGCGCGGCGGCTGATGAAGGCGCATATGGAACTTGGCTGCCAGGCGACGTTCACCTGCGCGCCCTACCAGACCCGGTTCCGGCCTGAATTCGGCCAGCAGATCGCCTGGGGTGAATCCAACGCCATCGTGTTCGCCAATTCGGTGATCGGCGCGCGCACCAACCGCTATGGCGATTTCATCGACCTGTGCTGCGCCATGACCGGACGCGCGCCGGCCTGGGGCCTGCATCTCAGCGAGAACCGTCGCGGCCGCATCCTGTTCGAATTGGACGTTCCTGATCCGGAGCCGAGCGACAGCCTGTTCGTTGGCGTCGGGCTGATCATCGGACAAGCCAGCGGCGATCGAATTCCGGTGATTGCCGGCCTGCCGCAGCCGCGCGACGAGGACCAGTTGAAGGCACTGGGTGCTGCGGCGGCAACGACGGGTGCTGTGGCGCTGTTCCATGCGGTCGGCATCACGCCGGAAGCCGGAACGCTCGACGAGGCGTTTCATGGCGAGGCGCCGGAGGAGACGGTCCGCATCACCCGTTCCGACATCGATCACGCGCTGGCCAGGCTATCGACGGTGCCGGATGGCTCGCGGCTCGCGGCGGTCTCGCTGGGTACGCCGCATTTCTCGCATGAGGAATGGATGCGCCTGTTGCCGCTGCTGCGCGAGGCAGCGCCGGGCAGGGGCATCCCGATCTATGTCAACACAGGCCGCGCGACACTGACACGATTGCAGGAAGAGGGTGCCTTGGCTGGGATGGAGGCGTTCGGCCTGGTTCCGGTTGCCGACACCTGCACCTATGTCACCTCGATCATGGAACGGCTCGACGGCGTGGTGATGACCAATTCCGGCAAATGGGCGCATTACGCGCCGGGCAATATCGGCGTGACCGTCGCCTTCGCCGACATGAAGGATTGCATCCGTTCCGCCGCGGTCGGCCGTGTCGTGCGGAGCAGCACATGACACAACCGGTGGAAGCGTTTGAAAGAGCAGGCATCTTTCAGCTGGCCGGTGAGGCCGAAGGTCGGGCGCTGGTGTTTTCGCAGCCGCTCAGTTTCTGGGGCGGGATCGATGCGGAGACCGGCGACATAACAGACCATTCGCATCCGGGGCTCGGCCAGAATGTCGCCGGCAAGATCCTGGTCATGCCGAGCGGGCGCGGCTCGTCGTCCTCGTCCTCGGTGCTGGCCGAGGCGATCCGCAAGGGCACGGCGCCGGCCGGCATTCTTCTGGAGCGGCCGGACCCGATCCTGGCCGTGGGCGCCATCGTCGCCGAGTTTCTCTATGGGATACGCATGCCGTTGGTGGTGTGTGAGATTGACGGCATTGCGACTGGTGACAGGATCGCGATCGGCTCAGGCGAAGATGGCCGGGCGATCACCAGGGTTCAAACAGAAAGGCAGCCGCTCAAATCTCCGGGATGTTCTCCTTGAAGATCACCTGCAGCCTCGGCTGGTGCAATTCGTAGGGCAGTCCCCGGACCGCATGGGTCAAGGTGTTGAGCGCCTCGCGGGCCTCGACGCGCGGGTTTTGGTCGATGACCGCGTCGAGCGTGCCGTCGAGCAGCAGCTCCTTGGTGCCGTCCGTCACCTCATGGCCAAGGAAGACCATGGATTGCGCGCGGCCGCGCTCCTTGAGCGCGCGGGCGATGCCGGTGTTGCCGGCGCCGACATTGTAGATCGCGGCAAGGTCGGGGTGCCGTTCCAGAAGCGCTGATGCTTCCGAATAGGCCTTTTCGCGGTCGTCCAGCATTTCGCGCATTTCGACGATCTCGAGATTGGGAGACTCCTCGGTCAATATGTGCCGGAACCCCATCTCGCGTTCCTCATGGCCGCGATAGGAGAGCGAGCCGGCGAACAGTGCCACCTTGCCGGGACGTTCCGACCCCATGAAGCGGTTGAGCAGATAGCCGGCCAGCCGGCCGGCGGCTCGGTTGTCGATGCCGATATAGGCGACCCTTGGCACATGCAGGATGTCGGAGGCGATGGTCACCACCTTGACGTCGTTGGCCGACAGCGAGCGGATCGCCTCGCGCACTGTCGGATGGTCGAGCGCGATGACGCCGACGCCTTGCGTCTGTCCGCGCAGATCCTGCAGCAGACGGGCGAGCCGATCGGGATTGAAGCCCTCTATGGTGGCGATGTGGACGTCGAGATCGGGTCGCGCCAGAGCCTGCGCCTCGATGTGGCGGTGCAGCATCTTGATGAAGGAATTGGTGCCGGCCGGCAGTGCGAAGTCGAGCCGGATGATCTCGCCGGGCGAGGTGCGCGGCGCTGCCCCGTTCGGGCCTTCGGCGATGTAGCCTAGGCGTTGCGCCATTTCGAGCACGATTTCGCGGGTGCGCGCCCGCACGCCGGGCCGATTGTTGAGCACGCGGTCGACGGTGGCCGCGGAGACGCCGGCTTCCCGGGCTATGTCAGTCAGGGTGGAACGCACCGTCTTTCATCTCCTCGACGCATCAGGATCACGCATTGTCCGCGGCCGGCCTGATGGCAACGGCTCCTCGCTATCCGCGATTCTGATGGGAAATGATGTATCCGGCCTTGGCCGATGCGCAAGTGGTCGCGCTAAATCAAGTCGCCCGGCACGGCCATACCGGGGCGGGAAGATATATTTCCCATCAAATCGAGGCATGGAGAGCGTTGTAAGGACCTTCGTGTGACGCATTTCCTCGCCCTATTGCGATGTTGTGAGGTATTTTGATTATTTATGATGTTGACAGCCTTCCGATCCTGCCGTCAATATCCCTCATGGGCTCGTGGAGGAAACATCGGGCCCGAGGGAGGAATTCCAATGTCTGATCTGATCCGCATGTCGCGACGCCGATTGCTGGCGTCTGGAGGAAAGGCGGCGGTGTTCGTAGCCGCGGCAGGTATCGCACCCCAATTCATCCGCCCCGGCCGTGCCTATGCGGCGGACGCGCTGGCGCCGGGCATGATCGGCGGCCCGACCGGTTTCGAGGGCGCCGAGCGCTACCAGTATGGCGCCGACACGCCGGAAGGCCGTGCCATCGAGGCGGCCAAGGCGCTGAAGGGCGCCGGCAAGGCGCCGGCCAAGATCGTGCTCGGCCTGTCGGACGGCTCCATCGGCCAGCTTACGCAGCCTTTCCCGGCCGGCGCGCCGTCGATCAAGGAGCTGTGGGAAAAGGAAACCGGCATTCCGATCGAGATCGTCGGCCTGCCGAACGGCCAGGAATTCACCAAGACGATGCAGGACATCTCCACCAAGGGTGGGGCCTATGACATCTATTCCACCGAATGGAACCGCCTTGGCGATCTCGCCGAGACCGGCGGCATCGCCAAGCTCGACGACTTCGTCGCCCAGTACAAGCCCGAGTGGGACGACCCCAAGACCGGCTATGTCGACGGCGCCAAGGGCGTGTCGCTGCTCAACAAATACCGTGGCTCGAACTACGGCGTGTCGCTGGACGGCGACTTCCAGACCTGGGTCTACCGCTCCGACCTGTTCGGCGACGCCGCCGAGCAGAAGGCGTTCAAGGACAAATACGGCGACGATCTGGCGCCGCCGAAAACCTGGAAGCAGCACGGCGATATCGCCGCCTTCTTCCAGCGTCCGGACAAGGGCCTGTTCGGCTCGACCGACCTGCGCAACCAGGGCTGGGGCTACACCAACTGGTACCAGCGCTATGTCTCGATGGCCTCGCCCAACCAGTTCCTGTTCGGCGACGACGGCAAGCCGCTGATCAATTCCGAGCACGGCATCGCCGCCACCAACGAATATGTCGGATCGCTCGCCCATCACTCGCCGGATGCGATCTCGTGGGGCTGGCCGGAGCAGTATGGCAATTTCGCCAAGGGCGGCGCGGCGATGACCTGCGCCTTCTCCAACCTGCCGAAATTCCTCGACAATGCCGGCAACAAGGATTCGGCCGTCACCGGCAAGATCGGCTCGATGCTGCCGCCCGGCCGCGAGATCGACGGCAAGCTGATCAGCCGCTCCGTGCTGTGGTTCTCGCTGACCGGCATGGTCTCGTCGCAGTCGAAGAACCAGGAAGTCGCCTATCTCCTGCTGCAATGGCTGGGCTCGGCCCGCATCTACGCCTGGATGAGCGCCAACCCCGGCGGCTATCTCGATCCATTCCGGCTTTCGGATTTCTCCGATCCGCTGGTGCGCCAGACCTATCACGCCTACCACATGGATGTGGTGCGCGAGACGGTCGCCCGCACCGTGCCGACCATCAACTATCCCGGCGCCACCGCCTTCCACAACGCACTGGACGAAAACCTCATGGCCTCGCTGACCAAGGCCAAGACCGCAGAGCAGGCGATGGCCGATACCGAAGCCGAGTGGAAGAAGATCGCCCGGCGCATCGGCGAGGACAAGCTGCTGGAAGCCATCAGAACCAACAAGGAGGCATGGCCGACCGTTCTCGATCCCATCAGCTGATCCATCTCCCTGGATCAGGAGCGAGGGGGAAGGGCGAAAGCTCTTCCCCTCCGCAATCAACGCCACCAGCAAAAGCAGCCAGATGAAGCGTTCCGTTCCCTTCGAGATATTCCGCTACGCCGCGATCCTGGCGGCGATGGCGGTGACGCTGGTGCCCATCCTGTGGATGGTGTCGATGGCCTTCAAGCCGATCGCCGAATGGTCGGCGACTGGTGCCGACCTGACATGGTGGCCGAAGAACCCGACGCTCAGCAATTTCCAGTTCGTGTTCGGCGAGTCTACCAACAGCCTCATCGTGGCGCTCGACCGCACGGCGCTGAAGCCGATCTTGTCGTCGCTGCTGTCGGCTGTGTTCGGCACCGCGATCGCCATGTCGGCGGGCACGGCGGCGGCCTATGGGCTGTCGCGCTTCGGCTCGGGACAGAACCTGCCGCTGGCGCTGATCCAGCTCAGGCTGTTTCCGCCGATGGCGGTGATGATCCCGGTGATGATCATGTGGGCGTTCCTGAATTTCACAGACAGCTGGTGGGGCCTGGCGCTGATCTACGGCATCGTCACCTTGCCGTTCGCCTTCTGGTTGATGAAGACCTTCTTCGACGACATGCCGCGCGAGATCGAGGAGGCCGCCCTGGTCGAGGGCTGTTCGCGGCTGCGCGTCTTCACCCGAATCACGCTGCCGATGATGCGCGCGCCACTTGCAAGTGCGGCATTGTTCGTCTTCATCCTCAACTGGTCGGACTATCTGATCGCGCTGCTTCTGACGACGCGCGAATGGGTGACGATCCCGGTCTACATGGCCTCGCTGTCGTCCTCGATGACCGGCCAGCTCTATGGCGCCAAGGCAGCGCTTGGCCTCATCGCCGCCGTGCCGCCCGTCATCATGGGCATCGCCATCCAGCGCCATCTGGTGCGTGGCCTGACTTTTGGGGCGCTCAAGCAATGAGCGCGGTGACAGTGACTGTTTCGGAGGACGAAATGGGCGCCGCGCGTGCGATGCCGGCCCTGCGGGACGAGGGCGCGCGGCTGGGATTCCGGCTGACCCTGCCGGCGCAGATCCTGGTCCTGTTCATCTCCGTCTTTCCGCTCTTGATGCAGCTCTACATCAGCGTCACCGACTGGTCGCCGCTCTCGGGCATCGGCTGGTGGAACGCCTGGGAGATGTGGAACAGTTTTGCCAACTACACCGACCTTGCCGCCGATGCCCGTTTCTGGAGCGCGCTGAGGCGCACGGCAATCGTCATGGTCGTCTGCGTGCCGGCTGAATTCCTGTTGGGTCTCGCATTGGCGACGCTGTTCGCCGACGATTTTCCGGGCAAGCGCATCTTTTATTCGATCCTGCTGATGCCGATGATGGTGGTGCCGGCGGTGGCCGGCTACATGTTCTTCATGCTGTTCCAGTCGGGTGGCCCGGTGAACGACATCCTGTCCACCATCACGGGTACACGCGTCACCATTGCCTGGCTTTCGGACCCGACGCTGGCGCTGATCGCGGTGATGATCGCCGATATCTGGCAGTGGACGCCGCTGATGTTCCTCATCCTGCTTGCCGGCCTGGTCGGCGTGCCGGAGGACCAGATCAAGGCGGCGACACTGCTCGGCGCCAATCCGTGGCAGCGGTTCGTCACCATCGTGCTGCCGAAGATGAAGACGATCATCATCATCGCGCTGGCAATCCGGGTGATCGAGAACTTCAAGATCTTCGACACGCTCTACATCATGACCGGCGGCGGCCCCGGCGTCGCCACGGAAACGATCTCCGTCTACATCTACAAGGTCACCACGCAGGATCTGATCTGGGGTTATGTGGCGGCGATCGCGCTCGCCATCCTGATCGTGCTTTCCATCGTTGCCGTGTTCGCCATGAAGCGGATGGCGCGGGCAAGGCAGGTGCCGGCATGAGCGCGATCCAGCTGCGTAACCTCACCAAGACATTCGGCGATTTCACCGCGCTGAAGACCATGGACCTCGAAATATCAGATGGCGAGTTCATGGCGCTGCTCGGACCCTCGGGCTGCGGCAAGTCGACGACGATGAACATGATCGCCGGCATGGAAGAACCGACCAGCGGCAAGATCCTGTTTGGCGAGCGCGACATGGCCGGCGTGCCGATGGGCCGGCGCGGCGTCGGCTTCGTGTTCCAGAACTACGCCATCTTCACCCACATGACGGTGCGCCAGAACCTTGCCTATGGCCCGAGGATGCGCGGCGCGGACAAAGCCGAGATCGACCGCCGCGTCGGCGCCATTGCCGAGCTGCTGCAACTGGCGCCGCTGCTCGACCGCAAGGCCGACCGGCTGTCGGTCAACATCTTGCAGCGCGTCGCGATCGGCCGCTCGGCGATCATGGAGCCGGCAATCTTCCTGCTCGACGAGCCACTGTCCAATGTCGACGCCGCCTTCCGGGCGGTGATGCGCACCGAACTCAAGCAATTGCAGCGCCAATTCAGGCAGACCATGGTCTACGTCACCCATGACCAGCTGGAAGCCATGACCATGGCCGACCGCATTGCCGTGATGGACCATGGCGTGCTGCAGCAGGTCGGCACGCCGCTCGAGGTCTACAACAATCCGGCCAATGTCTTCGTCGCTCGTTTCATCGGCGCACCGGGCATGAACCTGCTCAAAGGCAAGCCGGCGGAAAGCGACAGGGGCCTTGTCGTCGATCTCGGATTGCTGGGCGTCACGCCGCCGCTGCCGGACGATCTGGCAGCCAGGTTGCGCGGCGCGCGCGGCGACGTGCTCTACGGTTTTCGGCCGGAGGAGGTGGCGTTGGCGCAGGACGGGCGCGGGCTCGCCATGCCTGTCACCTTCGTCGAGCGGATCGGCGCGCGCACCATCGTCCATCTCGGCGAGGGCGCGGGCGCCGTGAAGGCGGTGTTCGACAATGATGTCGGGCTGTCGATCGGGCAGACGGCTGTCGTCGCGCCCGCAGCTTCGTCGGTACGTGTCTTCGACGCCGCCAGCGGCCTTGCGATGGGGGCGGGCTGAGCCATGGCCGACATCATCTTTCGCAATGTCACGAAACGCTATGGTGCTACGATCGCCGTCGACGACGCCTCGTTCACCGTCAACGACAACGAGTTCTTCTGCTTCTTCGGGCCGCCGCTGTCGGGCAAGTCGACAATCCTGCGCCTGGTGCTCGGGCTGGAGACGCCTGATGCCGGAGAAATCCTGATCGGCGGCAGACCGGTCAACGCAGTATCGCCGGCCGAGCGCAATGTTGCGATGGTGTTCCAGAACCTGGCGCTGTTCCCGCATATGAGCGCGCTGGACAATGTGCGCTTCCCGCTGGTCGAGCGCCGGGTCGCCGAGACCCAGATCGAAAAGCGCGTCGCCGATGTCGCCGCCAAGCTGCATATCGGCCACATCCTGCACAAGCCGCCGGCGCAGCTGTCGGGCGGCGAGCGGCAGCGCGTGGCGATCGCGCGCGCGCTGGTGCGCGACCCCAACGCCTATCTGATGGACGACCCGATCTCGGCGCTCGATGCCAGGCTGCGCGAGGAGACGCGCGTCGAGCTGAAGCGCATTCAGCGCGAGCTCGGCAAGACGCTGATCTATGTCACCCACGACCAGGAAGAGGCGATGTCGATCGCCGACCGCATCGCCATACTGGACAATGGCACGATCAGGCAGATCGGTGCGCCGGCCGAGATCTACGACCGCCCGGCCAGCACCTATGTGGCGCGGCTGCTCGGTTCGCCTGTCATGAACATCCTGAAAGCGGCGCGCGGCGAGGGCGGTATCGAGGCGGCTGAAGGCACGATCCGGATTGCCGACAAGGCTGCCCCTGTTGATGCTGTCGAGATTGGGCTCAGGCCGGAAGATATTAAGGTCCGACCGTGGGGCGATGGAGGGCCGGGCCGCCCGGCACGAGTGTTCGAGGTCGAGCCACTGGGCGGCTATACCGTGGTGACGCTCGCCGCCGGGCAGGCGCGGCTGAAGGCGCTGCTGCGCGGCCAGCCCGACATCAGGCCCGATGCGATGGTGGCGATATCCTGCGAGCCGGCCCGCGTGCATTATTTCGGACAGAGCGGAGGCGCGTTGGCGAGATGATTGCCGCTGCGAAGAGAGAATTTCGGGAGGAAAATATGGCAGGCAAGGATTTCGAGCCGGACGTGAGGGTCCGCACGAAAGAATACAGGATCGGCTGCGTCGGCGCCGGCATGATCATGGCCGAGTGCCATCTGGCTGCCTACAAGGAGGCCGGGTTTCCGGTGGTGGCGATCGCTTCACGCACCAAGGCAAGTGCCGAGAAGGTGGCGAAACGCTGGGACATCCCGACCGTCCACGATACGCCGGAGCGGTTGATCGAGGACGCTGATGTCGAGATCATCGACCTTGCCTTTCCACCCGACCAGCAGCCGGCGCTGATCCGCCATGCGCTGAAGCAGAAGCACATCAAGGCGATCCTGGCGCAGAAGCCGTTGGCGCTTTCGGTCGAGGAGGCGGTCAAGCTGCGCGACGAGGCGGCGAAAGCCGGCAAGATCCTCTCGGTCAACCAGAACATGCGCTACGACCAGTCGATGCGCGTGCTGAAGCAGATCATGGATAGCGGCGCGCTCGGCGACATCGTGTTCGCGCAGATCGACATGCACGCCATCCCGCACTGGCAGACGTTTCTTGAAGACTACGACCGGCTGACGCTCGCCAATATGAGCGTGCATCATCTGGACGTGCTGCGCTTCCTGTTCGGCGATCCCGATGAGATCACCGCGCTGACGCGCAAGGATCCGCGCACGAAGTTCGATCACTCCGACGGCATCACCGTTTCCACACTGCGCTTCCCGTCCGGGGTGCTCGCCGTGTCGCTGGAGGATGTGTGGTCCGGCCCGCGCCAGGAAGGCTACAAGGACGACCAGCATATCAACTGGCGCGTCGACGGCACCAAGGGCGTGGCCAAGGGCACGATCGGCTGGCCGACGGGCGCTGCCTCGACCCTGACCTACGCCTCGACCGAGGCCACCGGTGGCGAATGGGTGAGCCCAAGCTGGGACACGATGTGGTTCCCCCATGCCTTCATCGGCGTGATGGAACAGCTGCAGCACGCGGTGAAGACAGGCACGCCACCGGCGCTGTCGGTCGCCGACAACGTCAAGACCATGGCGCTGGTCGAGGCGGGCTACCGTTCGATCGACGAGGGCCGAACGGTCAAGCTTTCCGAGATCGCTATCTGATCACCGCCACTGAAACACCAGACAACTGAATCGCTTACAGGGAGGAATTCAAGATCATGATGCAGGCAGGTATTTTCACGGGTTATTTCCCGTACGGCCTCGAAGAGACGGCGAAGAAGATCCGCGGGCTCGGTTTCAACACGGTGCAGCTCGACCTGCATTTCAGGGATGTCGACCTGTCGGCAGGCCAGATCACCAAGGACAAGGCGAAGAAGGTGCGCGACGTCTTCCGCGACCACAATCTGCCTGTCTGCTGCGTGTCGGGCTACACCAACATCATCCATCCGGACAAGGCCGAGCGCGACAAGCGCGTCGGCTACCTCAAGGAGATCATCCGCAACGCCCGCCATTTCGGCTCGCCTTACGTGATCTCGGAAACCGGTACCTACAACACCGAATCCGACTGGGTGCATCACCCCAAGAACAAGACGGAGGAGGGTTTCGAGGAATGCCGCAAGGTGATCGCCGACCTCGCGCAGACAGCCTATGACCATGGCGCGGTCTTCCTGCTCGAAACCTACGTCAACAACGTTGTCGGCTCGGTCGAGGAGACGGTCAGGATGTTCGCGCAGGTCGACCATCCCGGCCTTGGACTGCTGATGGATCCGACCAACTATTTCGAGACGCACAACATCGACAAGATGGACCAGATCCTGAACCAGGTGTTCGACACGCTGACCGACAAGATCAGGATCGCGCACGCCAAGGACGTCAAACGTTCGGGCGACGACAAGTCGGAGAAGCACGCCGATATCGGCGACGCCGATGCGATGGAAAGCCATACTTTCCGCGGCGTCGGCGAGATCGAACTGCCGGCGCCCGGCCTCGGCTCGCTGAACTACGACCTCTATCTCAAGCGGCTGGCGGAAAAGCACCCGAACATCCCGGTGATCATCGAGCATCTGTCGGAAGACGACGTGCCGCGCGCCAAGACATTCCTGGACGGGAAGTTCCGCGCCAACGGCCTGTGATGGCCAGTCGCGCCGCCGGTGCATGGCGGCGCGGCTCCAAACAAGGGAGGAAAGAATGTTGAAATTCGCTTTGAAATTGGCGGCCGCCGCGACAGTGCTTGCCGGCGTCGCGTTCGGATCGACGGCGCAGGCGCAGGACGGACAGAAGACGTTTTATCTCCTGTCGCATGGCGGCCCGTCGGACGCGTTCTGGATCGACTGGAATGCCGGCGCGACCAAGGCCTGCGACCAGCTCAAGGTGACCTGCAAGATCTCCTTCAGCGGCGGCGACATGGCGGCGCAGAAGGAGGCCTTCAACTCGGCGCTCGCCGCCAAGCCTGACGGCATCGCCACGACCTCGGCGCAGCCGGGCCTGTGGACCGAGGAGGTCAAGGCGGCCAAGGCAGCCGGCATCCCGATCGTGTTCTTCAACACCGACGATCCTGAGACGGGGCGCCAGGCCTATGTCGGGGCCGACCTCAAGGAAGCCGGCGCGATCTGGGCCAAATATCTCGTCGACCACAAGATGGTTAAGCAGGGCGACAAGGTGTTCTTGCCGGTCGAGGTTCCCGGTGCAAGCTACCAGCAGCTGGAGACCGAAGGCATCGCCAGCGTTTTCGATCCGCTTGGGATCAAATACGACGTGGTCGATTGCGGCACCGATCCGGCCGGCATCATCGCCAAGATGACCGATTACATGGTCGCCAACAATCCGCCGGCGATCATCGCACTCGGCGATTCCGTGGCGGCCAGCGTCAAGCGGGTGTTCGACGGCGCAGGCGTTCCGGCCGGCAAGATCCCGGTCGTGGGCTGGGGCAATTCCAAGGAGACGGCACAGGCGGTCAAGGACGGCTTCGTCAACGCCGCCGCCTGGCAGTACCCGTCGGCGCAAGGCTTCATGCCGGTGGCGCTGCTCGGGCTCGCCGCCTCGGGCGAACCGATCGGCTACGACATCCACACTTTCGGTCTCTACGACGCCTCCAGCGTCGACCCGATCCTGAAGCTCTACGACAAGAAGTGAGAAACCGGCGTCCGCCGGAAAGCGGCGGGCGTCTTCCAAAGCATGGTCCAAGCAGTCATGACAATCGCCGCAGAAGATGACGCGCCGGGAGCGAAGGGCAGATCGAGCCTGCTGCGCTCGCCGCAATTCTCCTCCTTCGTCATCCTCGTCGTCCTGCTGGTGGCGTTCGCCATCGCGGACGCCAATTTCCTGTCGCCGCTCAACATTTCCAACATGATGGCGTTCCTGCCCGAGCTCGGCATCATCGCGCTCGGCATGACGCTGCTCCTGACGGCGGGCGAGTTCGACCTGTCCGTCGGCGCGGTGTTCGGGCTGGCGCCGGTGGTGGTCATGCTTTTGGTGCAGAACGGCGGGGTGGATATCGGCGTCGCCCTTCTGGCCGGGCTTCTCCTGTGCATCGGGATCGGCGCGATCAACGGGCTGATCGTCACCAAGATCGGCATCTCGTCCTTCCTGGTGACGCTGTCGATGCTGCTCGTCGTGCGCGGGGCGGCGCTCTACATCACGCAAGGCTTTCCGCTGAAATCCTGGGACCAGCCCGGCTTCTTCGTGACGCTGCTCGCCGGCAGCTTCAACATCGGCTCGTTCCGCTTCTACACGTCGCTGTGGTGGTTCATCGGCCTGTCGCTGCTGGCGATCTACATCCTGCGCTACGCCAAGCTCGGCAATTGGATCAGCGCCATCGGTTCGAACCGCAACGCGGCGGTGGCGCGCGGCGTGCCGGCGGACGCCGTCAAGATCTGGCTGTTCATCGCGACCTCGGTGCTGGCCGGGCTTGCCGGCATGATCAGCGCCTTCCGCATCTCCGCCGCCTCGCCGGTGGCGGGCACCGGCTACGAGCTGGAAGTGATCGCCATGGTGGTGGTCGGCGGCACGGCGCTGACCGGCGGGCGCGGTACCATCCTGGGCACCATCGTCGGCGCGCTGATGCTGCGCGCCATCCGCAACGGCATCGTGCTGATCGGCGTACCGGGGCTCGCCTACAATATTTTCGTCGGCCTCATCATCCTCGCCATGCTCATCCTGCACGCTCTGCTGCAGAAGAACGCCGCAAGGGGCTGACGATGGAAGTGCTTCGGCTGCAGAATCTGCAAAAATCCTTCGGCAGCGTGCGCGCGCTGAAGAATGCCTCGCTGTCATTACGGGAGGGCGAGGTGGTGGCGCTGCTCGGCGACAATGGCGCCGGCAAATCGACGCTGATCAAGGCGATCTCGGGCGTGTTTCCCGTCGACCGTGGCGACATCTTCGTGCGCGGCGAGAAGGTCTCGATCCGCTCGACCCGCGATGCGATGGACTTGGGCATCGAAACCATCCACCAGGACACGTCGCTGGCGCCGGATCTCAGTATCGCGCGCAACCTTTTCCTTGGCCGCGAGCCGGTCAAATTCGGCTGGCTCGGCGTCTTTGCGCCGCTCGATCTGGCCAAGTTGCGCAAGGCCGCCTCCGAACTGCTCAAGCGCGTCGGCATCTCGAAGAAGCTGGATGCCGATGCGCTGGTCTCGACGCTGTCGGGCGGCGAACGGCAGTCGATCGCCATTTCGCGCGCCATGCAGTTCGCCGCCAAGGTGATTATTCTCGACGAGCCGACCAACAATCTCGGTGTCGAGGAAACCCATGGCGTGCTGCGCTTCGTCAAGGAGGTGCGCGACGCCGGCCATTCGGTGCTGCTCATCACCCACAACATCCACCACGTGTTCCAGGTCGCCGATCGCATTATCGTCATGCGGCGTGGCGAGATCGTCGCCGAACAGACGGTCGCCGACACCGACCTCTTGACCGTGGAAAGCATCATCACCGGCGCCGACATGTCGGCCTTGCTCAAGGAGGCGAGGGCAAAGTGAAGGACGTCGCATGGTAGAGCTCTACGGCAAGACGCTGTCGCGAAGGCAAGTCGCCGAGCGGTCCGGCATGCTATCGCAATTCGCCGGGGTGCGGCTGATGACGCTTGGCGATGGGGTGGAGCGCGGCATCCGCATGCTTGAGTTCCGTACCGGTTCGGGCCTGCGCTTCACCGCGCTGGTCGATCGTGCGCTCGACATCGCCGACTGCGACTATAGGGGCCAGGCGATCGGCTGGCATTCGCCGAGCGGTTTTCGCCATCCGGGCTTGCACGAGTATGAGGGGGAGAGAGGGCTCGCCTGGGCGCGCTCCTTTTCCGGCCTGCTCGTCACCTGCGGGCTCGACCACATACTGGGCCGGGAAGAAGTACCTGTCGACACTTACAACTACCCCGGCAAGACGACCGCGGTCCATTCGCTGCATGGCCGTGTCGGCACGATCCCGGCGCGGCTGACCGGCTATGGCGAGCGCTGGGATGGCGACCGCTGCGTGCTGTGGGCCGAAGGTGTCGTCCAGCAATCGGCGGTGTTCGGCGAGGATCTGCATCTGATCCGGCGCATCGAGGCCGATGTCGGCGGCAACGAGATCCGGCTGTCCGACCGTGTCGTCAATCACGGCTTCAACCGCACGCCGCATATGTATTTCTACCACGTCAATGTCAGCCATCCCTTGCTCGACGAAGGGTCGCGCTATCTGGCGCCGATCCGCGAAATTGTCTGGGCCGGCCATGCCGGCGAGCATTACGAAGCGCAGAAGGTCGGCTACCGCACGGTGCCGCCGCCGCAGCTCGGTTTCAGCGAACAGGTCTGGCAGCATGAGATGACGGCCGACGCCAATGGCGAGGTACCGGTGGCAGTGGTGAACGACCGGCTCGGTCTCGGCTTCGAAGTGGTGACGCGCAAAGACCAGTTGCCTTGCGCCTATCAATGGCAGAATTTCCAGGCCGGGCAGTATGCGCTGGGTATAGAGCCTTCGACCCATCATGTGCTCGGCGATCTCGCCGCGCGCGAACGCGGCGAGATGATCTGGCTGGAGCATGGCGAAAGCCGGAGCTACGATGCGGTGTTTCGCGTCCTCGATGGCGCCCGCGAGATTGCCGCGGCCGAAAGCAGGATTACCTCTATCGCCAGGCAGCCGCGGCAGGATTATCCGCAACCGTCGGGAAATTTTGCGAGATTGAGGGCATGATGCGACAGGAATGCTCCGGCTGGCGGGCCGGAAACCGGAGGCCGGTGTGATGGGCAAAAAACGCGACTACAGCCTGGTCGGCGAAAGCACGCGGCTTGCGATCGAAACCGGCCTGGCCTCGGCCGAGTGGTACCACACCGACGTGCCGCGCAAGGCGATGAAGGAGCTGATGCAACGCTCCGACGGTCCGGCGATCCGCGACACGGTGATCTGGCTCGCCGTCATACTGGGCTCCGCCGCCGGCATCGTCTGGTTCTGGGGCTCGTGGTGGGTGGTGCCGTTCCTGTTCGTCTACGGCGTGCTCTACGGCTCGTCGAGCGACTCCCGCTGGCATGAATGCGGCCACGGCACGGCCTTCCGCACGCGCTGGATGAACGATGTCGTCTATCACATCGCCTCCTTCATGCTGATGCGCAATCCCGTGCAATGGCGCTGGAGCCATGCCCGCCATCACACCGACACCATCATCGTCGGCCGTGACGCCGAGATCGCCGTCATGCGCCCGCCGGATCTGCTGAAGGCGGCGCTGGCGTTCACCGGGATTCTCGATTTCCGTTATTCGCTGCCGACCCTGGTGCGCCAGGCATTCGGCACGCTGTCGGAGGAGGAGAAGAGCTACATCCCCGAGATGGAGCAGCACAAGGCCGTGGTCGTCGCCCGCTGGCATGTGGCCGTATACGTTGCGACGATCGCTTTCGCGATCGCGCTGGGATCATGGCTGCCGCTGGTGCTGATCGGCCTGCCGCGCCTCTATGGCACCTGGCACATGGTGACGACCGGCCTGCTGCAGCATATCGGGCTTGCCGACAATGTCGTCGACCACCGGCTCAACACCCGCACGGTCTACATGAACCCGATCAGCCGGTTCATCTACTGGAACATGAATTACCATGTGGAGCACCACATGTTCCCGATGGTGCCCTATCACGCGCTGCCCAGGCTGCACGAACTGATCAAGCACGACCTGCCCGAGCCGAACCCTTCGATGTGGCATGCCTATCGCGAGGTCTGGCCCGTCCTGCTCAGGCAGCTGAAATATGAGGATTATTACCTCAAGCGCGAATTGCCGCCGACGGCGAGACCCTATCGCGGCGAATTCCACGAGGTCGATATGTCGGCGGCGGCCGAATAGCGATCGCGAATGATTGCAGGAGACCGAAATGACTGATTGGGTTGAAGCGTGCGCGGTTGATGACATCGAGGAAGAGGATGTCATCCGCTTCGATCATGGCGGCCGCACCTTTGCGATCTACCGCTCGCCCGATAATGAGTTCTTCGCCACCGACGGCTATTGCACGCATGAGAAGGCGCATCTGGCGGACGGGCTGGTGATGGACGACATCATCGAATGCCCCAAGCACAATGGCCGGTTCAACTATAAGACCGGCCAGGCCAAGGGCGCGCCGGTCTGCGTCAATCTCGCGACCTATCCGGTGAAGATCGAGGCCGGTAAGGTGATGATCCAGATTTGACGTGTGGCAACCGATCCAGCATCACAGAGGGGACATCTAAATGAGCCGAAAGAGACCGACCGTCGCCGACCTGCGCGCCATGAAGGGCAAGCGCCAGCTGACCATGCTGCGCGTGCTCAACCTGGACGAGGCGGAGGCCGCCGAGCGGGCAGGGGTCGACATCGTCTCGGTGCCACCCGAACTGGTGCTCAACCCTCAATACCGCGATGCAGCACCCAGCCTGTTCACCATGCCGGGCGAGAATTTCTTCGAGATCGGTACGGCGGATGACTTCGTCCGCTGGGCCTTCAGGCTCTACAAAGCAAGCGCCGACGCGGTCTATTGCAGCGCCGGCTATGCCACGATCAAGCGGATGGCTGATGACGCCATCCCCGTCATCGGCCATGTCGGCCTCATTCCCTCCCGCGCGACCTGGACCGGCGGCTTCAAGGCGGTCGGCAAGACCGCCGACACCGCCATCCAGGTGTTCGAGGCGGTGAAGCAACTGGAGGCCGCGGGCGCCATCGGCGCGGAAATCGAAGTGGTGCCGGTCGAGGTGGCCAAGGCGATCTCCGAGCGCACCTCGCTGATCATGCTGTCGATGGGGGCGGGCACCGGTTGTGACGCACAATATCTGTTCGCCGACGATATTCTTGGCCAGAACCGGGGCCACATGCCCCGCCATTCCAAGGTCTATCGCAATTTCGCCGCCGAATATGATCGGCTGCAGGCGGAGCGGGTGGCGGCATTTTCCGAATATGTCGCCGACGTCAACAGCGGCGCCTATCCCGAGGACAGGCACGTCGTGCACATGGACCCGGCCGAGCTACGCCTGTTCCTGGACAAGGTCGGCCGGGGTTAAGGTCCAATTCCCGCCGGCAAGCGCGGCATGGAGCGCTTCGGCCTCGACGCCGAGTGGCCGGTCTTCCCTGAGGGCAGGGACGAGCGAGCGCACCGCCGCATGGATCGCGTCCGTGCGCGGCGCCAGCACCAACCCCTCGCGGAGGTCGACGGCCTGCACGGCGGCCATCAGTTCGAAGGCGATCAGCCGCCGCCACAGCGCGATCATGGCGGCGCATTTCGAAACGGCCAGCGGCGTCTGCGTGGCATGGTCCTCGACGCCTTCCGACACGGGCAGGAAATCGAGCATCACCGGATTGGCCTTGTGGCGGATGCTGGCCAGGATCGATGTCGCCGTCTTCTGCAGCGGCACGAAACCAGCAGAGGCGCCGCCGACCGGCGACAGATATTTCGGCAAGCCGTTGCGGCCCGAGCCGGTGAGCTGGATGAAGCGGGCCGCGCAGGCGGCGGCACATTGCGCGATGGCCAGGCCGAGCGTCTCGAAGGCGAGCGAAAGTGCGGCGGTGTGGAAATTGCCGGTCGACAGCACCAGCTCGTCATCGCCGAGCACCAGCGGGTTGTCGGCGGCGGCGTTGAGCTCGATCTCGACGGCGCGCTTTGCCTGGCCGATCGCCTCGATCAGCGCGCCATGGATCGACGGCATGCAGCGGATGGACAGCGGGTCCTGTATGGTGGTCGGGGCTGGTGCCTCGTCACGGGCGAGCAGATCGTGCAGCGCCTTGGCGGCTTCCTGCTGTCCGGCGGCCGGGCGGGCCATGTGCAGGCGCGGATCGAGGATGGTGCGGTTGGCGCCAAACCCTTCCATGGTCAATGCGCCGGCCTGCTGCTGCTGGGCCAGCGCCGACAGCGCGTCGGTCACCGCAAGCGCGCCGCTGCCCACCGAAACCGCCGAGGCGTTGATCAGCGACAGTCCGTCCTTGGGCGCCAGGCTGATCGGCCCGAGACGCGCCATCATCAGCGCCTTGGCGGCCGGCATGCGACGGCCCTGATAGTCGGCCTCGCCTTCGCCGATCAGGAGACGGGCGAGTGCCGTCATCAGCACAAGGTCGCCGGCACCGATCGAGCCGAGCGACGGCATCACCGGATGGACGCCGGCGTTGAGTGCGTCGACCAGGGCGACAAACACGGCGGGCGAAAGGCCGGAGCCGCCGGTGGACAGCATCGCCGCGCGGGCGACCATGGTTGCTCGCACGGCTTCGACCGGCAGCGCTTCGCCGACCGCGGCGCTGCGCCCTTCCAGCAACTGGCGCTGGAAGGCACTGGCATCACCCTGGACTGTGGTGCCGAGATTGGCGCCGAGCCCGGTGTTCAGGCCATAGATCTGCTGGCCGGAGGCGGCCGCCTGGTCGAGCACCTTTCGCGCTTTCTCCAGCCTGCCGACGACATCGGGTCCGACCTCTACCTTGCGCGCCTCGCGAGCGACAGCGGCGACATCGCTTGTGCTGACGCCGGTTCCGGTGAGGACGAGCGCGCTCATGCGAAGCGCAGCCTCTGGCCGATGCCTTTTTCCCCTGCCTTGGCCAGCATCGCCTTGCCCAGCGCGATGTCTGAAAGCGACAGGCCGCGATGCCAGAACAGGATGGTTTCGTCGTCGCTCTGGCGCCCGGGCTTGAGGCCGGCGGCGATCTGGCCAAGTTCGGCATGCAGCGTCTTTTCGCTCAGCCGGCCGGTTTCGACATGGGCGCGCAGCGAGCCGAACTTGCCGCCCTTGCACTGGCCCCAGTCGTCGACGACCGTCTTCTGCATGATATCGGTCAGCGACAGCTCGACCGCGCTCATCGTACCGTAGGGCACAACCAGCGCGCCGGGCTTAATCCATTCGGTCTTGAGCAGCGGTTGCGGCTCCGGCAGGCGCGAAGCCTCGACGACGATGTCGGCGCCTTCGACGCAGCTCTTCCAGTCGGCCACGGCCGTGACCTTCTTGCCGAGATCGGCGGAGAGCTTGGCGGCAAAGCCGTCGCGGCTCTCCGGGCGGCGCGAATGGACGCGGATTTCGTCAAAGTCGAAGAGATGATCGAGCAGGCGTACGTTCCAGTAGGCGGTGCCGCGTGCGCCGATATGGGCCAGCACCTTGGAATTCTTGCGCGCCAGATGTTTGGCGCCGATGGCGGTGACGGCGCCGGTGCGCATGTCGGTGATGACGGTGGCGTCGAGAATGGCGCGCGGCATGCCGGTGCGCGGATCGAACAAATTGAGGATGCCGAATTCCGAGGGCAGGCCGTGCAGGTAGTTGTCGACATAGTCGCCGACGATTTTCACACCCGCTGTATCGAGTGGCGCGACGTAGCCGCGCAAGACATTGAAATGGCCGTGGAAGGATGGATCCGGTTCGAGATGGACACGTGGTTCGATCACCGTCTGGCCCTTACCCTGGGCGACAAGGCCGGCCTCGACGGCGGCAATGATTTCGCCATCGGTCATGGCAAGCGCATCGATGTCGAGGGCATTGAGGTAGTCGATATAGATCGCCTTCATGTCGATGCGTGCACTTTCCTCGATTGCCCCGCTCATCCCATAGCAGGCCACGGCGCGACACGAAAGTTTGTTGCGCTATCTATGGACGCTGCCTCCCAAATGCTGTTCAAACCGATCCGTCATGACTGCCATTCCCGAGACTGAAGCCTTGTCCGAAACGGCCACGAATGCGCGGCGCGTGGCGCTGATCGTCGCTATCGCGTTCTTCATGCAACTGCTGGATTCGACGATCATCTCGACGTCGCTGCCGCAGATGGGTGCCTCCTTCGGTGTGCCGGCAGTGGCGATGAGCATCGGCATCACCATCTACATGCTGACCATGGCGGTGTTCGTGCCATTGTCGGGCTGGCTCGCCGACCGCTTCGGCGCGCGCAACATCTTCCTGGTGGCGATCGCGCTGTTCACTTTGGCCTCGCTCGCCTGCGGCTTCTCGCAAAACCTGACCGAGTTCGTTGCCGCGCGCGCGGTGCAGGGGCTGGGCAGCGCGCTGATGACGCCGGTTGGGCGCATTCTCGTCCTGCGCAATGCGTCGAAATCCGAGCTGCTCAATGCCACGGCGCTGATCACCTGGCCGGCGCTGTTCGCGCCGGTGGTCGGGCCGGTGCTCGGCGGTTTCATCACCACCTATCTGTCCTGGCACTGGAATTTCTTCATCAACATACCGCTGGGCGCGATCGGGCTGGCGCCGGTCGCGCGCTTCATTCCCGGCGACCGCGAGACCGATCCGAAGCCTTTGGACTGGCCGGGGTTTTTCCTGACATCGTTCGGGCTCGCGCTGCTGCTCTACGGCCTCGAGCGCATCGCGCATCCCGAGGACGGCGTGCTGCCGACGGTGCTTTTGATCGCGGCGGGCATCGTCATCAACTGGCTGGCGGCGCGGCATCTCCGGCGCGCGCCGCATCCGCTACTCGATCTCTCCTCATTCAAGGTACTGACTTTCGCCATCTCGACGCTCGCCGCTGGCACCATTTTCCGGGTGGCAATCAACGCCACGCCGTTCCTGCTGCCGCTTTTGTTCCAGGTCGGCTTCGGCCTCAGCCCCGTCGATGCCGGTATGATGATCCTGGCCTATTTCCTCGGCAATCTCGGCATGAAGACAGTGACGACGCCGACTTTGCGGCGTTTCGGCTTCCGATCGGTGATGGTCGTCAACGGCCTGATCGCGTCGGCCTCGATCATGGCTTGTGCGGCGATTTCGCCGCAGACACCACAGTCATTGGTGGTGGCGCTGATGCTGGTCGCCGGCCTGTCGCGCTCGATGCAGTTCACGGCACTCAACACGCTGGCCTTCGCCGATATCGAAGCGGCGCAGCGCAGTTCGGCGGCGACGCTGTCGTCCATGCTGCAGCAGGTGGCGATGCTGTTCGGCGTCGCGGTGGCGGCGGCCATCCTCAATCTGTCGCAGATCGCCAGGGCACAGCCGGCGCTCGACCTCGTCGATTTCCGAATCGCCTTCCTGGTGATCGGCGTCATCGGACTGGTGGCCGCGCTGCGATTTCTGGTGCTGCCGCCCGGCGCCGGCGCCGAGGTTTCCGGCCACACGCCGACGAACTGAAAATCGAATTTTTCCGCCCGGCGCGGAGATAAATTCCGTTTTGTCCTTTCGCCTTGATCCAGCACTTTCGCGAACAGCTGACACGGCGCAATCAATTGCCAAAAAATGCAGGCTTTTCCATGCATTGCGCCAGCTTAGGCAATCGATGCGTCCACTCGACGAATATCGACATGGGGCCTCGTTCCGGACGCGGATTCATTTGACGAACCAGCGCTGAGCCGATTAGCTTTTGTTTTCGGGATGGCAGCGCTGCCATCGGGGCGAATGCAGACATGAACACGACCGGCTGGCCGAACTTCAGGAGCCTGAATCAGGAAGGCATTGTCTTTGCCATTGCGGTGGTGCTGTTCGTTGTCGCGGCGATCGGCCTGCCGGGCTTCATCGATCCCAACAATCTCGTCGCCATCGTCCGCTCGGTATCGGTGCTGGGGATCCTCGCGCTCGGCATGGCGGTCGTCATCATCGGTCGCGGTATCGACCTCTCCGCCGTGGCGATCATGGCGATGTCGGTCGCTTGGTACCTGCAATTGCTCAACACCGGGACCTCGGACGGGCTGGCCTTCGCCTATGTGCTGGCCGGCGTGCTGGCGATCGGACTGCTCAACGGTTTTCTCGTTGCCTATGCCGATGTGCCGGCGATCTTCGTCACGCTGGCGACCGGCTCCTTCGTCTTCGGCTATGTGCGCTCGCAGCTGATCACGCAGGATGCCGTGCCGGTGCCGCAGGGCCATTGGGTCGAATTGCTGGGCGGCCTGCGCTTCCTCGACATTCCGATCGAAGTGTTCGTCTTCGCGGGGCTGGCCTTCCTGTTCTTCCTGTTCCTGCGCTACACAAAATGGGGCCGCTACATCTATTTCGCCGGCGACAATCCGGTGGCCGCCCGCAACATCGGCATTCCGGTGCGGCCGATGCTGGTGCTGCGCTACGTGCTGTCCGCATTCGTGGCGCTGATCGCCGGCCTGCTGACGGCGGCCAGCCTGCATTCGATCAACACCCGAATCGTCAATTCCACGCTGCTCTACGACATCGTGCTGGTGGCGGTGATCGGCGGCATCGGCCTGTCGGGCGGACGAGGCGGGGTGCGCAACGTGCTGGTCGGCGCGGCGCTGATCGGCATTCTCTTGAACGCCATGACCATCATCGACATTCCGCTGCTCTACCAAAACCTGATCAAGGCGGCGATCCTGCTCGGCGCCATCATCGTCGACGGCATCATCAATCCACGTGACGAGCAGACCGCCCAGCAGGGCGACATTTAGGGGTACCCGGCGCGATCGCGACGATCGGCCGGCAATGAAAACCGAACAGAGGATGTGACGACATGAAACTGATCAGAACACTGATGGCCGCGGCCACGGCGCTTGCCGTTACCGCCTTCGTGGCGCCGACCTTTGCCGCCGACGATCCGGGTCCGGCCGCCTATGCGCAGGCACTCAAGGGCAAGCGCGTCATGCTTGTGCCGCTGGCGATGGGCTTCGATCTGGCGCAAGGCTGGTCGCACTATCTGAAGACCGAGGTCGAGGCCTGGGGCGGCGTGTTCGAAACGCGCGATCCGAACTGGGTCGTCGATGCCGGCGCGCAAGCCATCACCGACGCCATTTCGTCGGACACCAGGCCCGATGTGCTGATCATCCATGCGCCCGACCTCAACTCCTACTCCAAGCTGATGAAGAAGGCGCAGGCCGCCGGCACCTATGTGCTCTTGGTCGACAATCCCGCCAACTTCCCGGCTGACGCCTTTGTCGGCAGCGACTGGGACCGGCTTGGCCAGCTCGAGGCCGAAGCGGCGATCAAGGGCTGCGGCGAAAATTCTTCCAAGAAGATCGGACTGGTGCAAGGCGACCAGGCGAACTCGTCCAGCCTCTATCAATATGCCGGCATCATGAAGGTGCTGGACAAGCATCCCGACTTCAAGGTGGTGGCCAAGCCCGACTCCAACTGGGATGCAACGACCTCGCGCAACGTGACGACAACGATGCTGCAGCAGAACCCGGACATCTGCTCGATCATCGATTTCTGGGATGGTGACGCCACCGGCGCTTCCGCCGCGATCCGTGACGCCAAGCTCGACGGCAAGGTGTTTTTGGTCACCACTGGCGGCGGCGAGAAGGCGGCCGACTGCGACAAGCTGGCCGACGGCACCTATGGCGCCGTGGTGATGACCGACCTTGCCCGCCAGTCGGGTGACATGAACGCCATCATCAAGTTCCTGCTGCAGAGCGGCCAGCCGGCCGGCACCTCGCACACCTACATCTACACGCTGGAGAAGGCGACGACCAAGGCGGACCTGAAGCCCGACAGCTGCTGGGACCTGAAGGCGCTGCAGGCCGAAGCGGCGGCGAAGTAAGCCGATCCTTACAAACACCAGTCAATGAGGTGGCCGGATTGCCCGGCCACCTCTTTCTCTTGCCGCAGTGAGCCGATGTCCTTTCGCGAACGCCTCCAGTCCTGGCGCTACAATCTCGTGCCCGACCATCTGGTCGGCGAGATCCTGACCAAACGTTGGACCGACAACGCTATTCCCTTCCTGGCGCTGGTGGTGACATTGGCGACCTTCGGGTCGATCATTCCGGGCTTCTTCAAGCTGACCTCGCTGCAGGAATCGACCCGCCAGCTCGGCGAGTTCTCGATGGTGGTGACCGGCATGACGGTGGTGATGCTGGGCGGCGGCATCGATCTGTCGGTCGGCTCGATCTTCGCGCTGTCGTGCTTCTCTGCCGTCTATGTCTTCTTCATCCTCGAACAGTCGATCTGGCTGGCGCTGGCCGCATCGCTCGCCACTGGCCTCGTCTTCGGCGCCATCAACGGCTATCTCGTCGGCTACCTGCGCCTGCGGGCCTTCCTCACCACGCTGGTCACCTTCATTTTCGGACGGGCGCTGTTCGACATCCTGGTCACCACTTACGCCGCCGACGTCCAGCTTTCGACGGCGACCTCGGATGTGCTGGATTTCATCGGCGACAGCACCTTCTGGGGGCTCTCCGTGTCGGTGTGGCTGGCCATCATCCTGGCCATCGTCACCCATATCGCGCTGACGCGCTCGCGGCCGGGCTGGCACGTGCTGGCGGTCGGCGGCAGCAGGCGCTCGGCGCACAATGCCGGCATCCGCGTGCGCCGCACCGTGTTCATGACCTATGTGTTCTCCGGTTTCTGTGCCTCGATCGGCGGTTTCCTCATCGCCTGCCGGTTGAGCGGGGCAGGGCCGGGAACCGGCCTCAATCTCGAGATCATGGCGCTGACGGCGGCGGTGGTCGGCGGTGTCAGCCTTGGCGGCGGGCGCGGTTCGGTGATCAAGGGCCTGATGGGCGCGATCATCGTCTTGACGATGACCAACGGTCTGATCCGGCTGGGCTACGGCACAGGCACCAACCAGATGGTGCTCGGCATCATGCTGGCGGTGGCGGTGACCATCGACATCCGCTGGCTGAAGAACCGTCACAAGGTGCTGAACGAGGTTTATGTCGCGCCGGTCTATCTCAAGATGGGCGAGACGCAGTCCGCAGCACCAGGCTCCGGCACGCCTTATGAACTCGACAACCGGCTGTCGGCGGCCGACCATATCGGGCTTGGCGAGTTGGAAGGGCCGGAGGACGTCATCCTCGACCGCGACGACAATCTCTACTGCGGCACGCGTCATGGTGAGATCGTCCGCTTTTTCGCGCCCGATTACGTCAAGTCGGAAGTGTTTGCCCATATCGGCGGCTTTCCGCTCGGCCTCGCCTTCGACAAATCGGGCAATTTGATCAGTTGCGTCGGCGCAATGGGGCTCTATTCCGTCTCGCCGGACCGCGAGGTGAAACGCCTGTCGGCCGAGACATCGCGGTCCTGGACCTCGATCGTCGACGATGCGCGGCTGCGTGACCCCAACGATTGCGATATCGCACCTGACGGCCGCATCTATTTCACCGACTCCACCAAGCGCTACGACGCCCATGACTGGGCACTGGATTCGATCGAGAACCGCGCCACGGGGCGATTGCTGGTCTACGACCCAAAGGACGGCTCGACCAAGACGCTTCTCGACGGCTATCGCTATACCAACGGTGTGTGCATGGCCCATGACGGCAAGTCGTTGTTCTTCGCCGAAAGCTGGGCCTGTCGCGTGCATCGCTACTGGCTGGAGGGGCCGAAGGCCGGCACCGCCGAATGCCTCATTCGCGACATGCCTGGATATCCCGACAACATCAACCGCGCCTCGGACGGCAATTACTGGATGGCGTGGCTCGGCATGCGCACGCCGAGCTTCGACCTGTCGCTGCGCCATCCCGACATGCGCAAGCGCATGACCCGCCGGCTGCCGCAGGATGAATGGCTGTTTCCCAACATCAACACCGGCGGCGTGGTGAAATTCACGGAGAAGGGCAGCATCGTCGAGGCGATGGGCGACCTCACCGGCGGCGCGCATCCGATGGTCACTTCGATGCGCGAGCACAAGGGCTCTCTGTTCGTCGGCGGTATCCTCAACAACCGCATCGGTCGCTACAAGATTTCAGGCGCCGACCCGAACTGGACCAGCCCGGCTTCCTATTGGGGAGCAGCATCATGATCCTCGATCCGATCCTGGATATGTTTCGCGGCAAGGCGGTGACCATCCCGCCGCTGGATGGTGCGTTTCGGCCCAACACGCGGCTGGACGATGCGCCGGCCTTTGCGGAGCTAACCGAGCCGGATAATCTTCTGGTCTCCGGTGACCGGCTGCTCGCCTCCAGTGGCAACGCCGTCTATTCGCTTGCCGCCGAAACCGAGCCCAAGGTGGTCGAGACCTTTTCGTCTCCCATTACGGCGTTGGCTCTGTCGCGATCGGGTGAACTGACCGTCGGGCTGGAAAACGGCAAGCTGCTGATTGGCGGTCAAGAGATTTCGCTGCCGGCCGGTGTCCGCTGCATCACCGCGCTCGTCTATGCAGAGGACGGCACGCTGTGGCTGGCCAACGGCTCGCTCGACCATACGCCATCGCAATGGGCCGCCGATCTGATGAAGAAGGGCGCGTCCGGTTCGCTTTGGAAGCGAGACCCGGCCGGCGGGGACTTCCGCAAAGTGGCCGGCGATCTCGCTTTCCCCTACGGTCTCCATCCCGTCGGCGGGGACGTTCTGGTCAGCGAAAGCTGGCGCCATCAGCTCGTCCGCCTTGACGGCGCGACCGGCAGCCGCTCGACGGTGCTGACGCATCTGCCTGGCTATCCTGCTCGCCTGTCGCCATCCGCGGATGGCGCGGCATGGCTGACACTGTTTGCGCCACGCAACCGGCTGATCGAGTTCGTGCTGCAGGAAACGCACTACCGGCAGGACATGATCGACCAAGTGCCGCCGGCATACTGGATCGCGCCGGCGCTGGCCTCCAGCCGCAGCTTCCTTGAGCCGCTGCAGTGCGGCGGCATCCGTACCATGGGCATCCACAAGCCGTGGTCGCCGAGCCGCTCCTACGGACTGGTGGTCAGGCTCGATGCAAGGGTGCAACCGCAATTCAGCCTGCACAGCCGCGCCAACGGCACACGCCATGGCATCTGCAGCGTGGCGGAAAAGGGGGGCGAGTTGCTTATCGCCTCCAGGGGTGGCGACTGCATCCTTTCCGTCGACGCGGGAGGTTTCTGATGGAACCGATCGTTCGCCTGGAGAACGTCACCAAGAATTATCGCGGCGTGCCGGCGGTCAGACAAGTCAGCTTCGAACTGCGCAAGGGCGAGATCCACGCGCTGCTTGGCGAGAACGGCGCCGGCAAATCGACACTGACCAAGATCATCGCCGGCGTCGTCGATGCCACTTCGGGCAAGATGTTCCACAAGGGGCAGGAGATCGCCTACGCGTCGCCGCATGCCGCACTTGAAGCCGGCATTGCCATGGTGTTCCAGGAGACCAGCCTGGTGCCGTCGATGACGGTGGCGCAGAACCTCTATCTCGGTACTGAAAAATTCCTCAACCGGCTGCGCGGCACGTATATTTCAGCACAGCAGTTTCTGCAGTCGCTGAATTTTCCGGTCGATCCGAACGCCATGGTGGCGACGCTGGGTGCCGCCAAGCGGCAGATGGTCGAGATCGCGCGCGCGGTGCACCACAATGCCGAGATCATCATCTTCGACGAGCCGACGGCGACGCTGACGCCGGAGGAAAAGCGCCACTTCTTCGCGCTGATCCGGCGGCTGAAAGCGAGTGGCGTGTCGATCGTCTTCATCAGCCATGCGCTAGAGGAGGCGCTTGCCATTGCCGACCGCATCACCATCCTGCGCGACGGCGAACTGGTCATCACCGACGACACATCCGCCTTCGACCGCGACCGCATTGTCGCCGCCATGGTCGGCCGCACCTTGTCGGGACAGATCTATCGTCAGCGCGACGAGACCAAGCTGCGCAAAGCCGGCAAGAAGGTGCTCTCGGTGCAGGACATCTCGATGAGCAATGTCGTGCGCAACAATTCCTTCTCGATCTTCGAGGGCCAGATAACCGGCGTGTTCGGGCTGATCGGCTCCGGCCGCACGGAGACGTTCAAGATCGTCTCCGGCATCTACAAGCGCGATTTCTTGCGCGGTGGCGCGATCGAACTGGACGACAGGCCGGTGCGCTATCTCGTGCCGAGCGAAGCCGTGGCCGACGGCATCGTCTACGTCACCGAGGACCGCAAGAGCGAAGGCATTTTCGAGACCATGGGCATCGCCGAGAACCTGTTTGGCGGCCTGCTGGCGGCAGGTCGCGAAAAGGCATGGGTGATCAACCAGCAGGAAATGCGGCAGCTTTCGGCCGGGTGGACGAAGACGCTGAACATCAAGACGATCAACGACAATGCGCGCGTGGTCGAGCTCTCCGGCGGCAACCAGCAGAAGGTGGTGATCGGCAAGGGACTGGTGCAGCAGCCGCGCATCGTCATTTTCGACGAGCCGACGCGCGGCGTCGATGTCGGCGCCATCGCCGAGATCCACCAAATCATCAACCGGCTGGCCGACGAGGGCCTCGCCGTGGTCGTCATCTCGTCCTACCTGCCGGAGATCATGAACCTGTCGGATCGGATTCTCGTGTGCCGGCAAGGCCGCATCGTCGAGGAGTTTTCGCCGGCGGAGGCTACGGAGGAGAAGATCATGTATGCGGCGGTACATTAGGTGGCGGGCAAGGCGGATGATCGCACCGTTGGATCGAACACCGGAATTAGCCGAGGCATCCGTCATTTCGTCATCCCCGGGCGGAGCAAGGAGCGTAGCGACGCAGCGCAGACCCGAGGATCCATGCCGGGACTCGGAAGCGCTGCCACGGTGCGGAATTCTGCTCCGCTGCACACTTCGATAGACGTCACGGAATGGATCCTCGGGCCTCCGCGACGGAGCTTCGCTCCTGCTTCGCCCTAGGATGACGAAGGTGAAAAGCTTCGGCCAATCATCAAGATCGGTTTCGATACGCACGAAAACTGAATCAGAAGAGCCGACTAGCCATCTTTGCTCATGACCTGATTCAATTCACACGAAAGGAAAATGCCATGGCCACCACTAAACTCCTGACCGATGCCGAGGTCGAAAAAATCCCCGATGTGAAGGCCGTGTTCGACGACATCCGCGCGATACGGAAATCGGATTTCGTCAACAATTTCTGGCGCGGGCTGGCCAATGATCCCCCAGCGCTGAAGCGGATCTGGGAGCAGCTGAAAGTGGTGATGGTGGCGGACAGCGCCATCGATCCGCTTACCAAGGAGATGATCTACATAGCCGTCTCGACCGCCAATGGCTGTTCCTACTGCGTCCACTCGCACACCGCGGCGGCGCGGGCCAAGGGCATGACCGACGCTCAGCATGGCGAGCTGGTGTCGATCATCGGGCTTGCCGGCCAGACCAACCACCTGGTGACGGCGATGCAGATTCCGGTCGATCCGCAGTTCGAGGTGAAGTGAGGGAAAGACCCGCGCTACACCGGCCGGTACACCTTCTCCGCCGTATTCCAGAAGATATCCGCCTCCGCTGCCGGACCATGCCTGGCCACCGCATCGCGGTGCGCCTTGATCAGCTCGGCGTGGCTGGTCCACAGCTTCTCGATCGGGAAATTCGAGCCGAACATCAGGTGGTCGGCGCCCAAAATCTCGATTGCGTTGTCGACGATGTAGGCGATCAGGGCCGGATCGTTGCGGTGGACGAATGTGCCGAGGCCGGACAGCTTGGCGTAGAAATTGGGCGCCGCCGACAACGTGCGCAGGCCGGCCTTCCAGGCCTCTGTCGTCTCCGGGTCCATGCCGGTCAGCATGCCGGCATGGGTGAGGATGAAGTTGGTTTGCGGGTTGTCGCCGACCAATGTCAGCCCATCCTTCATCTGGGCGGGAAAAAGCTGCAGGTCGAAGGACAGGCCGTAGTCCTTGAGCCGCACCACGTTGGCGCGCACCTTTGGGTCGATGACCTGGTCGGGGGAAGCGGCGAAGCGGAAGGCCGGCGTCTCGTGCCAGTGCAACTGCATACGCACGCCGCGCAGCAATTTGTATTTCATCAGCCGGTCGATCTGATGGCGCACATCGTCCACCGTCATGTCGGCATAGCCGACAATGGCATGCGGCCAGCCGGTCTCGTCCGACGTCTTCTGCAGGAAGGCGACTTCCTTCTCGAAATCTTCCTTGGCCCAGTTGGTCTGGACATAGACGGCCTTTTCGACACCCGAACCCTTCTGGTCTTCCAAAAACTCGGTGATCGGATAGTCGCGACGGATCGGCTCGTAGGGGCCGAAGATGCGTGGCACCATTGGACCGACCAGCCAGGGCTGATCTTGTTGGCGCCAGATGTGGAAATGCGCGTCGATGGCTTTCTGCATCACGATACCCTTTTCCAGATGGTCTCGGCCGCCGGGGCGGGGCGGGCAAGCGACAGGATGAAACCGGTGAGGCCGGCGAGCGAGGAGCCGTCGACCAGATCGTCGAGGACCGGCAGGATGGCGCGGAGCCCCGCCGTCTCCGGCCGGAAGCGCGGGTCACCGGCCAAAGGTGTGGCGAGCGACAGCCGGAAGGCGCGGGCGCTCAGCCGGCGCATGGCTGTTTCCAGTTCGGCATGGTCGCCGCGCTCCAGCGCGTCGGAGAGGATGACGATCGCGGCACCGCGCGCGAAGGATGAGAAGCGCGGCACGGAGAGGAAAGCGAGCAGCGTCGGCCCCATGCGGGTGCCACCGTCCCAGTCGTCGACCTGGGCTGCCGCACGGGCCAGCGCCTGATCCCGATCGCGGATGCGCAATGCCGCGGTGATGCGGGTCAGCCGTGTGCCGAAGGTGAAGATTTCGGCGCGGTCAGCGCCCTGCACGGCGGCGTGCGCCAGCTTGAGATAGTCCGCTGTGTGCAGCTTCATCGAGCCGGAGACATCGATCAGCAGCAGCAGCTTGCGTGGCACGGTCTGCCGCCGGCGCAGCAGCGGCGAGGGGACATCGCCATCGGCACTGACGATTTCCCTGAGCGAGCGGCGCAAATCGAGCTTGCCGCGCGAATGGGTGCGCACGGTGCGGAAGGAGCGGCGGGCGGGCAGGGCGGCCGACAGTCTTCGGCGAAAGGCGGTCAGCCTGTCGTCGTCGCGTTGGAAATCGCGCGTGCTCAATTGCTCGAGCGCCGAAGACAGCTCGCCGCCCTCTTGTTGCTGCTCGGCTTCGATCCGCTCGTCGTCGGCGCCGCCATCATCCTTGATTCGGGTTTCCTCATCGGCGTCGGCTTCGACCACTGCGGATGCGTTGCCATAGAAATGGCTCTGGAAATGCGCCTCGAATTCATCGCGGCGGTCCGGCGGTGGCGCCAGCGTGGCAAGGGCGGCCTCGCGTATGTCGGCCATCGAGCGTGGGCCGAGCAGCGTCACCGCCTGCATGAAGCCGGAGACTTGCTCGGGTGCGATGGCAAAGCCGTGGCGGCGCAGCAGGCGGGCGAAGCCGAAGAGGGGCACGGCGGCACGGGGCAGGCTTGTTGCCCGCATCATTCTGTGTCGCCCCCCTCTGTCCTGCCGGACATCTCCCCCTCAAGGGGGGAGATTGGCAGCTTTGATGCTTCGCTCAGCTTTGCGATGCTGGAGATTGGCGAAAGCCGCGATGGCGGCTGGTCTCCCCCTGGAGGGGGAGATGTCCGGCAGGACAGAGGGGGGCGCTGTCCCGCCAGCGTTGCGGAATGAGGTCCCGGCTCACGCCAGCGCCTCCTCGACGATGCGGCCGAGCTCCGGTGCGATATAGGACAGATCCTCCTCGTCCTTGATCAGCACGCCGATGGCGCGGCGGAAGGCTTCCGGCCATGGGCTGCCGCATTTTTCGAGGATGGTGGCGGCATTGGCCCATTCGACCGCTTCGGCTATGCCCGGCGGCTTGGCCAGCGGCCGGGCACGGATGGTCTGCACGGCGGTCGCCACGGCGCGCGCCGTGCCTTCAGCGACATTGCCGGCGCGCAGCATGATGATGGCGGCTTCGCGCTCGGCGTCGGGATAGCCGATCCAATGGTAGACGCAGCGCCGGCGCAGCGCTTCGGCCAATTCGCGGGTGCGGTTCGAGGTCAGGATGACGATCGGCTGAGCGGCGGCGCGAATGGTGCCGCGCTCGGGAATGCTGATCTGGAAGTCGGAGAGGAATTCCAGCAGCAGCGCTTCGAACTCATGGTCGGAACGGTCGATCTCGTCGACCAGCAGCACACGCTGGTCGGGTGCCTTCAGCACCTGCAGCAGCGGCCGCGCGATCAGGAAGCGATCGTCGTAGATGTCGATCTCATGCTCCCCGGCATGGCGGATGGCAAGCAGCTGGCGCTGGTAGTTCCACTCGTAGAGCGCGTGCGCGGCGTCGATGCCTTCATAGCATTGCAGCCGCACCAGATCGCGGCCGAGCAACTCGGCGATGGCTTTCGCCGCTTCCGTCTTGCCGACGCCCGGCGCGCCTTCGAGCAGCAGCGGCTTGCCCAGGCGGATCGCCAGGAAGATCGCGGTCGCCAGGCTGTCGTCGGCCAGATAGCGCGAGGCGGCGAGATGCTCGGCCACCGCCTCCGGCGAGGTCGCGACCGTTTCGGCGTTTGTCCCGGACATTTCGGGCCTCAGTTCGCCGCTTGCGCCTTGAGCGCGCGCAAGATGCGCTCCGGCGTGATCGGCAGCGTGTCGATGCGTACGCCGACGGCGTCGAAAACGGCATTGGCGACCGCCGGTATCTGCGGGTTGGCGCACATTTCGCCAGGCCCCTTGGCACCGTAAGGCCCGTCGGCCGAGGGCCGTTCCAGCACGATGATCTCGGTTTCGGCAAGGTCGCCGGGGCCTGGCATCAGATACTGGTTGAAGTCGGTACCGCCATGGTCGCGGTTGGGATAATAGGGCTCGGTCGTCTCGTAGAGCGCGTGGCTGATGCCCATCCATGAACCGCCGACGAGCTGCTGCTCGACCATTTTGGGGTTAAGCGCGCGGCCGATCTCGAACACGTTCTTCACCGTCAGCACGGTCACTTCGCCGGTTTCGTCGTCGACCTCGACCTCTGCCACCGTGCAGGCGTGCGCATAGCAAGTCGATGGCTTCATAGCGCCGGTCTCTTTCTCCGGATAGGAGCGCGGGATCAGGAACATGCCGCGGCCTGATATCGAGCGGCCGCGCTTGAAATGCGCCGACAGGGCGACGTCGAAGATCGAGATCGATTTCTGCGGCGCGCCCTTGACCAGTATGTTGCCCTGGCCGTCGGTCTCGAGGTCCGACGCATTGACTTCCAGCTCTTCCGCCGCCACTTCCAGCATCACCTGGCGGGCTTCCTTGGCGGCCTGGATGACGGCATTGCCGGCGCGGTGGGTGCCGCGTGAGGCGAAGGTGCCCATGCAATGCGGGCCGGTGTCGGTGTCGGCGGTGTCGACGACGACACGGTCCGTCGGCACGCCGATGGTCTCGGCGCAGATCTGCGCCATGATCTGCTTCATGCCCTGGCCGAGATCGACTGATGACAAAGTCACCATGAAATTGCCGGTTGGTGTCGAATGGACCAGCGCCTGGGTCGGGTCGCCGCCAAGGTTCATACCGGTGGGATAATTGATGGCGGCTACGCCGCGTCCGCGCCTGATCGTCATCTCAAGCTCCCTTCGCGTAGGAGGACATCGCCATGTATTTCTCCGCCACGGGCCAGTTGGCGGCGCGCGAGGCCTCCTGCATGCATTCGATCAGGGCCGCCCCCTCGGTCGGCTGGCGATGCGCCTTCATGTCGCCGTCGCGATAGGCGTTGATGAAGCGGAATTCGAGTGGGTCCATGCCGATCAGCCGCGCCAGCTTGTCCATCTGCACTTCCAGCGCGAAGTCGCCGATGGTGACGCCGAAGCCGCGCATGGCCGACGATGGCGTGCGGTTGGTGTAGACGCAGTAAGTGTCGATCCAGACGTTGGGGATCGTATAGGGGCCGGGATAGTGCCCCGCGCCCTTCTGGGCACCATAAGGCGAGTGCCGCGAATAGGCGCCGGCATCGGTGTAGCCGGTGACCTTACGCGCGACGATACGGCCGTCCTTCATGACGCCGTCCTTGATGACGACCTTTTCGGCGGCGCGGGGCGAGGAGATCTGCATCTCCTCCTCGCGGCTGTAGATAAAACAGACTGGTCGACCGGTTAATTTCGCGCCGAGGATGGCGATCGGCTCGACGATGACGTCGACCTTGCCACCAAAACCGCCGCCAACCGTGCCGCCGACGAAATGCAGCTTGCTGCCTGGCATCTGCAGGATGATGGAGGTGTTGTCGAGGGTGAAGAACATTGCCTGCGTGTTGGTGTAGCAGGTGAAGCGGTCATTGCCCTCGGGCACCACCACGCAGCCGGTGGTCTCGGTCGGCGCGTGCTCGATCGGCGAAGACTGGTAGCTCTGCTCCAGTATGTGGTCGGCCCCGGCAAAGCCGGCCTCGACATCGCCGAAACGCACCTTGCGACACTCGCCGCTGTCGTAGAGATAATAGTTCTGGCCGTGATATTCGTTGACGATGGGCGCACCAGGCTTCAGCGCTTCCTCCATGTCGAAGACGGCCGGCAGCACCTCGTAGTCGACCTTGACCTTGGCGGCGGCCTCTTGCGCGGCGCGCTCGGTCTCGGCCAGCACCGCCACCACGGTCTCGCCCTTCCAGCGCACCTTGCCGTCGGCCAGCACAGTCTCGTCCTCGGGTCCGATCTGGATCAGGATCAGGATGGTGTAGACGTTGTGGGGCACGTCCTTGGCCGTCAGCACCTTGACCACGCCCGGATGCTTTTCGGCCTCCGAAATGTCGATCGAGCGGATGCGGGCGTGGTGGTGCGGGCTGCGCACCATCTTCAGGTGCAACATGCCGGGAAAGTTACGGTCGGCGAAGTAGGCGGTCTTGCCGGTGACGTGGCCGGGCGAATCCGAGCGTGGCCTGGGCTGGCCGATCTCGTGCAGGTCGTCCTTGCGGACATCGGCGAAGTAGCTCTTGCGCAGTTCCATGCTCTTGGTCCCCTCAGAGCATGATGCCGAAAAGTGTGAGGCGGTTTTCGGACGACATCATGCTCTATCCCTTTGATTTAGAACCGGATTCAGATTTCAGGTCGATTCGACCCGAAATCATCCGGCTCTAGGCGGCGTTCTGCGAATTGGCGCGCGCGGCGGTTAGCACCGCCTGGATGATCGGCTCATAGCCGGTGCAGCGGCAGATGTTGCCTGACAGCGCCTCGATCACCTCGTCGCGGCTGGGGTTGGGTGTGTGATCGAGCAGCACCTTGGCGGCCATGATCATGCCTGGCGTGCAGAAGCCGCATTGCGTGGCGAATGTGTCGAGGAACGCGCGCTGCAGCGGATGCAGCACGCCGCCCTCGGCGAGGCCGGACGTGGTGGTGATGGCGGCGCCATCGCAGGTCTCGGCCAGTGTCAGGCAGGAGAGCCGGAGCTCGCCGTCGACGATGACGGTGCAGGCGCCGCAAGTGCCCTGATGGCAGCCGCCCTTCGGCGAGGTATCGCCGATCTTGTCGCGCAGGGCGTTGAGCAGCGTCGTGCCGCCTTCGATGAATTCGGCTTTTTCAGAGCCGTTGAGCGTGAATTGAACCGGGACTTTCGCCATGTTTCCTCCTTGCGCGCCTGCCCGAGCAATCGGACAGACGCGCGCCCCCCGACGGATGTTTAACCAAGCAATAGCCGGCCGAGATGGACCGGCAGGACTTCAGCGCGATACCAGGCACTGGCGATCGGATCGGTGATCGGCGAGATGCCTTCGCTTGCGGCAGCCAGCGCCGGGGCGATGCCGTCCTTGGTCAGGCTTCGGCCGAGCAGCGCCTTTTCCGCCGCCCTGGCGCGCATCGGGCGATCGGCCATGCAACCGAGCGCGATCCGCGCCGAGGAGACTGTGCCGTCGGCAGCCCGCTCCAGAATGGCGGCGATGCTGAGCACGGAGACGCCCTTGGGCTTGATCCGCGACACTTTCAGGAAGCGGAAGCTGTCGGCACTTGGAAGCGCAAAGCTAACCGAGGTGACGATGATGCGGCTGTTGTCCCGTCCGGCCAGGAAGCCTTCGATGGGCAATTCGCCGTCATCGGTGCCGACCGTGGCATCGAGCGCCAGCAAGGCAACCGCGAAATCGCCATAGGGCGCAGGCGCGAACAGATTGCCGCCGACGGTTGCCATGTTGCGGACCGCGGGGCCACCGACGGCGCGCGCGGCCTTGGCGAGCGGGCCCAGTTCAGGATGGCGGGCGATCGCCGCCATGGTCACGGAAGCGCCGATGCGGGCCTTGCCGCCGGCGACCGCAATGGCCGACAGCGCCGGGTCGGTCGACCTGACAAGGCCGGAAACCGAGATGTCGCCTTCATTGGCCGCGCGGATAACCAGCGTGCCGCCGCCGAGATAGCGGGTGCCGGCCGCCTTCAGCGCGGCGTTCGCGTCCTTCACCGTTGCAAAAGTCTGCAGTGCCAGCGCCATGGCCCGCTCCTTCAGTTCTGGCCGGCGAAATGGCTTTTCAGGGCGTTGAAGCCGCCCTGGAAGACATTGGTGCCCATGCCCTCGGCCAGCTTGTCGGCATCCTCGGGCGCGGCGTCGAAGCTGGCTGTCCATTCGGCATAGGTGCGGTCGCCGTCGGTGACGCGCCTGAGCTGCAGCGTTGCCTTGTGGTTGGTCAGCGGTTGCGGCGTTTCCAGGATGGAATAGCTGACGAGGAAATTGTCATCGGAGAAGTCGAGCAGTTTTTCGCGCAGGCGCGCGCCGCTGGCGAGCTGGAAGTTGCGCACGCAGCCGATCGTCGAGGCGTCCTTGCCGTCCTCGATATGGCTCTCGACCATGCGCGGATGCCAGCCCGGCAGGCCGTTGAAGTCGCGTATGCGCGCCCAGACCTTTTCGACCGGCGCGTCGATGACGCTGGAGATGGTGACTTTCGGCATATGATGTTCCCTTGCGAATGCGACAGCCGGGCAAGGGTAGGGCGGCCATTTCAAGGGCGCTTATCAATGCGTCTTGGGCGCGTATCAAGGAGTCTGAAAAACAGGCGTCGGGCTCAGGCAGTTGCGCGCGCGGCCTCGCGGTAGAGCGTCGGCGGCACGCCGACATGGTCGCGGAAGAAGCGCGAGAAATTGCCTTGCGTGGTGAAGCCGAGGTTGCAGGCGACCGAAATCAGCGGCTCCTGCGACCACTGCAGCTGCCGCACCGCTTCCTCCATGCGCAGCGTGTTCCAGTAGACATTGGGCGTCAGATTGGTCTGTTCCTTGAACAAAGCGAAGAAATGCGGCCGCGACAGGCCGACGCTGCGCGCCACGTCGTCGAAGGAGATGCGCTCGCAGACATTAGCCTTCATCAGCTGGATCGCCTTGCGGACGCGGAAATCCTGCATGGTGCTGATGCGGGCGCGCGCCTCCTGCGGCGCCGAGGCGTCGGCGGCATCGAGCACACTGTCGATGAAGCGCTCGATCTCGTAATTGGCGACGTCGTCGATGCTTTCATTGTCGGTCAGATGGTCGAGCAGGCTGGCGGCAGCCTGGTGCAACCAAGGTTCCAGCGTGATTGCCGCCTGCGAAAACAGCGGCGCGGAAGAGGGCAGGTCTCGGCGGCGACGCGCCCAGTCGGGCTCGATGTAGAAGGCGAGAAACAGACCGGGCGTCCCGTTCTGCGACAGGACATGGCTGTGCGGCTGGAAGGAATTGATGCCAGCGGCGGTGCATGGTCCGAGCCGGACGGTCTCTCGGCCGATGGTCATCTCGCCGGCGGTGCCTTCGAGCCAGATGATCAGATGGGCCTCGACATGGGCATGGGTGACGAAGTCGCTCGCGACATTCAGGACAGAAACATGTCCGAACCGGCCCCAGTAGAGCCTGATCGCTTCCGTCATGGGTATATCCTCCCGCAGGCGACTGGCCTCCCTTCGCCTGCATCGAGGATTGTGCGGCCGGTTGTCCGCTTCCGTCAAGCTATCGGCTGTTAGCCGATAGCCATGACAGGCCGCTTCAGCCGATTTTCAGACTGAACGATAGGAACCAGAACGAATAACGCTTCGCACTTCTCACTTGTGGGAGAAGGACGGTTCCCTTGTGGGAGAAGGACAGGGCCCCTTGTGGGAGAAGGACAGGCGCTTGAGCTTCAGTCGCTGCGTCTGAAATTGCGGATGCGGTCGAACAGCACGGCCATCAGAATGGCGCCGCCGATGAACACGCCCTGCCAGAAGGCATTGATGCCGAGCAGGCCGAGACTGTTGCGGATCACCTCGATGAGGGCCGCACCGACTATGGCGCCGAAGGCGGTGCCGACGCCGCCGGCCAGATTGGCGCCGCCGATGACGGTGGCGGCGATGACCTGCAACTCCATGCCGGTGCCGAGATTGGTGGTGACGGCGCCGAGCCAGCCGGTCTGGATGATGCCGGCAATGCCGGCCGAAAGCGCCGAGATCATGTAGACGGCGACCTTGATCTGCTTCACCGGGACGCCGGTCAGCGTCGCCGCATGCTCGTTGCCGCCAATGGCGAAGATGTGGCGGCCGAATTTGGTCCAGCGCAGGATGAAGCCGGTGATCAGCCCCAGCAGGATCATGTAGAGCACCGGATTGGCGATGCCGAACACCCAGGCGCCGCCGCCGAGCGCCAGAAGCTTGTCGTGGTCCGGGCCGAATTGGAAGACGACGGTGTTGTTGGAGGCGACCATGGCCAGGCTGCGGGCAATCGATAGCATGCCGAGCGTCACCACGAACGGCGGAAAGCCGAGATAGGCGATCAAAATGCCGTTGAAGGCGCCGATGGCGAGCGCGGTGGCGATCGAAGCCAGGATGCCGACCTCGATCGAGTAGCCGGCATGCATGGTGACGGCTAGCACCATCGACGACAGGCACAGCACCGAGCCGACCGACAGGTCGATGCCGCCGGTGATGATGACGAAGGTCATGCCGAGCGCGATGATGGCGACAAAGGTGATGTTGCGGGTGATGTTGTAGAGGTTTTTCGATGTGGCGAAGGCGTCGGTTGCGAACGACAGGAAAATGCAGGCCAGGATGACGGCGATCACCACCCAGAAGGTCTGGGTGGAGAACAGCCGCGACAGGAAACTGTGCTGCTTCTGTGCGATCGTCTGGTCAAGGGTGACTGCCATTATCGACCTTTCCTGCCGGCTGCGATACGCGCCAGCCTGGTGAAATTAGCCGCGCCTACGAGACCTGCTCGATGGCGCCAGTGATGAGCCCGGTGACTTCCTCGGGCGAACTCGATGCGATTGCCTTGTCGGCGACCTTGCGTCCGCGCCGCATGACGATGACGCGGTCGGCGACGTCGAACACGTCGGGCATGCGGTGGCTGATCAGCACCACGGCGATGCCCTGGTCGCGCAGATGGCGGATCAGGTTGAGCACTTCGGCGACCTGCCTGACCGAGATCGCCGCCGTCGGTTCGTCCATCAGCACGATCTTGGCTTGCGACAGCATGGTGCGGGCAATCGCCACCGCCTGGCGCTGGCCGCCCGACATCTGCTTGACGAGATCGCGCGGGCGGGTCTCGGATTTCAATTCGGCGAAGAGCTGGCCGGCGCGCCTGTACATGGCGGCATAGTCGAGGATGCGGAATGGGCCAACGCCGCGCCGCAGTTCGCGGCCGAGATAGACATTGGCGGCGGCCGTCAGATTGTTGCAGAGCGCAAGGTCCTGGTGGACGATCTCGATGCCGTGCTGGCGGGCTTCCGCCGGCTTGTTCAGGATCAATTCCTTGCCGTCCATGCGCATGATGCCATGGCTCGGATGGAAATTACCGGCGATCATCTTGACCAATGTTGACTTGCCCGCGCCATTGTCGCCCATCAGGCCGACGACCTGGCCGGGCTCGATCGACAGCGACACGTCGTTGACCGCCTGGATGGCGCCGAAATGCTTCGAGATATTGGTGAGTTCGAGAACCGCCACCAGCCTGTTGCCTCCCATGTTTGCCGCATACCCAAAATAGGGTGCTGCCTTCACGTCGCGCTCCCAGATCCTCCCGGAACCAGCGATGACCGGCATTTACGCGAATGGCCGCGCGGGCGTCAATTGTCGGATGCACAAGAAAATCCAATTGTCAGACGAATAGTTTCGTGCTGTTTTGAAAAATCAGTTTTGTAGGACAAATTGCAATTGACGTTGGCCGTCCGCCGTTATTAGCTGGGAGCCGGAGGAAGATACGCTGGTTCCCTTGACGCCATCATCGGCGACGGGAGCGGCTGGAGGTTATTATCGATCGTGCCGGCGAATGCCGGCCCGGTCGCATCTGAAAATGCTCATCGGCCTGGCTTGATGGCACGAGCGCTCGCGCCTTCGTCATCTTGCATCCGGGCTGGTTTGTGTGGCGGGCACGCCGTGTCCGTCTGTTTCCAAGGGAGGACTGACATGAGGAAAACACTTTTGCTCGCCGCCGTCGCCGCCATGGCGTTGGGCGCCGGGCCGGCATTGGCCAAGAAGCAGCTCGTCATCGTGGTGAAAGGTCTCGACAATCCGTTCTTCGAGGCCATCCACCAAGGCTGCGAGAAGTGGAACAAGGAAAACGCCAGCTCGGAATATGAATGCTTCTACACCGGCCCGGCGTCGACTTCCGACGAAGCCGGCGAAGCACAGATCGTCCAGGACATGCTGAGCAAGGCCGACACGGTCGCGATGGCGATCTCGCCGTCCAACGCGCCGCTGATCGCGCAGACGATCAAGTCCGCCAATCCGACGATCCCGATCATGACCGTCGACGCCGACCTTTCCAAGGACGACGCCGCGCTTCGCAAGACCTATCTCGGTACCGACAACTACCTGATGGGCAAGAAGATCGGCGAATACATCAAGAAGGCCAAGCCGAATGGCGGCACGATCTGCACCATCGAGGGCAATCCGGCGGCCGACAACATCCTGCGCCGCGCGCAAGGCATGCGCGACGCACTGACGGGCAAGGAAGGGCTCTCGGCGCTTGCCGGCGAAGGTGGCTGGACCGAAGTCGCAGGCTGTCCGGTGTTCACCAATGACGACGGCGCCAAGGGCGTTCAGGCGATGACCGACATCCTCGCCGCCAACCCCAAGCTCGACGCGTTCGGCATCATGGGCGGCTGGCCGCTGTTCGGCGCCCCGCAGCCCTACCGCGACCTGGTCGGCCCGCTCAAGGACCGGCTGGCCAAGAACGACTTCGTCATCGGCGCCGCCGACACGATCGGCGACGAGGTGGCGATCGCCAGAGACGGCCTTGTCACCGCTCTAGTCGGTCAGCGGCCGTTCGAGATGGGCTACAAGGCGCCGTCGGTGATGATCGACCTCATCGAGGGCAAGAAGGTCGACGATCCGGTCTTCACCGGCCTCGACGAATGCACCAAGGACACGGTCGACACCTGCATCCAGAAATAGGCTGCAACTTCGGGGCGCCCGGCGCCGGGCGCCCCGTTCCATCGAAACTTCAGAAGACGCGGTAGCCGGGGCAATTGGCTCCAGCTTTGACGCGTCCAGAGTTTGAATTCGGCAACGGGATCGGCGCCGCGCAGATCCGGATCGATCCGGGCGACAGACGGCCGAACCTATTGGAACGTGAATGCCGGACGAAAAGGCAAAGAAACAAGCCAGCCGGGCCAAGGTGCAAGCCAACCGCGATCCGGCGGCGCGCAGAGTGGATGCCGCGCACTTTTCGGGGTCTAGCGTCCATGCCTCGCTGGCCAGCGAGATCGGCCTCAGGATCGTGCGCGGCGATTATCCGCCCGGCAGCATCCTGCCCAACGAAGCCAAATGGGCCGAGACCTTCAACGTCAGCCGCTCGGCGGTGCGCGAGGCGATCAAGATGCTGATGGCCAAGAGCCTTTTGGCATCACGCCCCAAGATCGGCAGCTGGGTCGAGCCGAAGGAGCGCTGGAACCTGCTCGACCGCGACGTGCTTGCCTGGTACGCGACCGCACCCGACCGCGAAGCGTTCCTGCGCACCGTGCAGGAGTTCCGTCACATCATCGAACCGGAAGCATCCGCCTTTGCCGCCATAAGGCGCAACGACGAGCAGATGGCCGAGATCAGCCAGGCCTGCCGCGAGATGGGCGAGGCGGCGAACCTGCCGGAACGCATCCGCGCCGATACACGCTTCCACCTCGCCATCCTGCGCGCCTCGGGCAACGACCTGCTGGTGCCGCTCGGCGTGTTGATCGAGTCTGCGCTCGACCATCTCTTCGTGTTCACGACGCGGCAGGTCGGCGACCAGCCGCGAGCGCAGAAATTGCACGAAGCGATCGAGAAAAGCATTCGCCTGCAGCGCCCGGCGGCGGCGCGCAATGCGGTGCACAAGCTGCTTGCCGACACCGATGAAGGGATCGGAAGGGGCCGGCGGTAAGGCCGCCTAGCTGCCCCAGCTCCTTGTTTTGACGCATTTTCCCTGGGAGAACTGTTCTCTCAAATCGTCTGCTTCTTGCCGTCCTTCATGGGCATCAGGTCGACGCCGTTGACCTTGCCGATATGGGTGGCCAGCATCGGCACGAACTGCTCGGCCGGGCCTGTGGCATGGGCGCCGGCGAAGGAGTTCTTGGTGGCGTTGCCGAGCGGGTTGGCAATGCCGGCGGCGCCCGCCATCGATTCCAGATAGGTCAGATCCTTGAAGGCGTTGGCTATGGTGAACTTGTGCGCGTCGCGATCGCCTTCCAGCGTCCAGCGCATGAAGGTCTGGTAGAAGCCGCAATCCATGCGGCCGTTGCGGATGACGCTGTCGAAACGCGGCGGCGAGATGCCGACCTTTTGCGCCAGGGCCAGTGCTTCGGAATAGATCGCGGCATAACCCAGCGAGATGAAATTGTTGAGCAGTTTCATACGGTGGCCGTCGCCGGTGTCGCCAATGTGGACGATGCGGCCGGCCCAGGTTTCGATCACCGGCTTCACCCGGGCAAAGAGAGCATCGGGCGCGCCGACCATGGCGTCGAGCGTGCCTTCCCAGGCTTCCTTCGGCGTGCGGCTCAGCGGTGCGTCGACATAATCGATGCCCAGCGCCTTGAGTTCGGTCGCCAGTGCCACGGTCGAGACCGGATCGGAGGTCGAGCAATCGACGACGACCGAGCCTTTTCTCAACCCCTCCTTGAGGCCGCCCGGGCCGCGGATGATGGCCTCGACTTCACGCGAACCGGTGACGCAGATGAAGACGATCGTCGATGCCGCGGCGACATCGCGCGAGGTCGAGGCTTCCTTGGCGCCACGGCCCAGAAGATCTTCCGCCGGTTTGCGGTTCTTGCGGCCGAGGAACGTCAGGGGATAGCCCTTGTCGACGATGTTCTTGGCGATCCCGTGTCCCATCAGACCAAGGCCGATGAAGCCGATCGTCTCGCGCGCGGCAGTCGTGTTCATGTTCTCAGTCCTATCCCAGATTATTGATAATAGCGCCGCCGTTTTAGCCCTACGCGGTTGCAGAAAGCAATATTGTCTGACAATACACGGGAATTCCAGAGCCTGTCATGGAGACCACAATGACGAAGCGGATCATGTTCACCGGCGGCAGCGGCAAGGCTGGGCGTCATGTCGTGCAGTATCTTGTCGAGCAGGGCTGCCAGGTGCTCAACATCGACACCAAGCCGCTCGACAATCCCAAGGTGCGCACGCTGATCACGGATATCACCGACAGCGGGCAGGTGTTCAACGCGTTGTCGAGCTATATGGGCCTGCACGAATTCGACCCGTCGCTGCGCCCGCAGCCGGTGGATGCGGTGGTGCATTTCGCCGCCATCCCGCGCATCATGATCACGCCCGACAATGAGGTGTTCCGCATCAATGCGATGGGTACCTACAACGTCATCGAGGCCGCGGTGAAGCTTGGCATCCGCAAGGTGATCGTCGCATCCAGCGAGACGACCTACGGCCTTGTCTTCGCCAACGAGCCGCGGGACCCCAAATATTTCCCGCTCGACGAGGAGTATGATGTCGATCCGATGGACAGCTACGCCCTGTCCAAGATCGTCAACGAGAAGACGGCGCGGGCTTTCGCACAGCGCAATGGCACCGACATCTACGCCTTGCGCATCGGCAACGTCATCGAGCCGCATGAGTATTCGCTGTTCCCGAAATGGTTCGCCGATCCGGGCTTCCGCAAGCGCATCGCCTGGAGCTATGTCGACGCGCGCGATCTCGGCCAGATCACGCTGCGCGCCATCGAGAAGGATGGGCACGGCTACCAGGTGTTCAACGCCGCCAATGACGACACGTCGTCGGATCTGCCGACGGCGGAGCTTTTGAAGCGGTTCTATCCAGATGTGCCGGTCAAGGCGGAGCTCGGCGAATACGAGACGCTGCTATCGAACCGCAAGGCGCGCGACATGCTGGGTTTCCGACCGGAGCATAGCTGGCGCAAATACGTCAAAACCGCCTGAGGCAGGTCGAGGTTCAGGTGATGCCGGCCTGACCTGAACCTCAACATGCGCAATCGAGCAGCGGAACGGGCTGGGCTGTGCATAGCGGCGGGCTTTGCGGCCTAACCGCCCGACAGTGCTTGACAGCTTCCGCAAACCAGCCTTTCTGAAGTGCATGCGGGACGCAAAGCCGAACAAGGAAAGATCGCCGAAAAAGGCTAAAGCCGCTGAGCGCCCGGCCGGTGTTCGGCGGTCCGACGCGGCGCGCATTCCCGGCTCCAGCGTGCACACATCACTGGCCAGCGAGATTGGTCTGCGGATCGTGCGCGGCGATTATCCGCCCGGCACCATCCTGCCCAATGAAGCCAAATGGTCGGAGACTTTCAGCGTCAGCCGTTCGGCGGTCCGCGAGGCGATCAAGATGCTGATGGCCAAGAGCCTTTTGGCCTCACGCCCCAAGATCGGCAGCTGGGTCGAGCCCAAGGAGCGCTGGAACCTGCTCGACCGAGACGTGCTCGCCTGGTACGCGACGTCGCCGGACCGCGAGGTGTTCCTGAAGACGGTGCAGGAGTTCCGTCATATCATCGAGCCGGAAGCGACCGCCTTTGCGGCCATGCGGCGGACCGACGAGCAGATGGCCGAGATCAGCCAGGCCTGCCGCGAGATGGGGGAGGCGACGAGCCTGCAGGAGCGCACGCGCGCCGATACGCACTTCCATCTTGCCATCCTGCGCGCCTCGGGCAACGATCTGCTGGTTCCGCTCGGCGTCCTGATCGAGTCCGCCTTCGATCATCTCTTCACCTATACGACGCGGGCCGTCGACGATCTCAACCATGCGCAAAAGCTGCATGAGGCGATCGAGAAGAACATCCGCCTGCAGCGGCCGGACGCAGCACGCAACGCGGTGCGCAAATTGCTAGCCAACACCGACCACGTGATCAAGTCGCGTTAGGCCCGGGCGCTAGCCTTCTTTCTCGCGGCCGAAGGCCACCCGCAGTTCGTCCTTGGCGTTTTCGAGCACCTTTTTGCGCGTGGCGGGCAGGTTCTTGCCGGCCCGGTTGATGTAGAAATTCAGCATCGACATGGCGGACTGAAACGGCTCGGCCTTGCGCCTGTGGCTGTGTTCGGCCGATCGCTTGAGCGAGGCAGCGATCTTCTTGGCATCGTCGGATTCGAAGACATGGTCCTCGAGATCCATCGCGTTGCTGTGCTCGGTCACCTCGGCCGACCATTTTTCCTTGGCAGCGGTCATGGCTGGGACTCCTTTGCGGGGTTGCTGACCGGAAAACTCCACACATTGGCCTCGGTTCCCGCATTTCTTGTCCGCTCTGGAGCCACGGATTTGCCTGTCGTGGCGCTGCTGCGGGCTCAGAATGCGGCGATAGTGGGAGCGAACGGCAGCCGATTTCGAGATCGCCGACAGGAAACGCCTTGACCCGAACAGATTTGAGCCGGCCGAGCCCCGGCATCGACAGTTCCTACGCCTGGATGCGGCTTGCCATTTCGATGCTGCTGGCGACGATCGGCGCCGTGGGCATGTGGGCCGTTGTCGTGGTGCTGCCCGCCGTGCAGGCCGAGTTCGGCGTCGACCGCGCCGCGGCATCGATGCCCTACACTGCAACCATGGTGGGCTTCGCCGCCGGTAATGTGCTGGTTGGCCGCGCCATCGACCGCATGGGCTACTGGATCCCGGCGCTGATCTCTTCCGTGGCGCTATCCGCAGGCCTCCTGTTGGCCGCGCTGTCGACCTCTATCCTGCAATTCACCCTTGCCCAGGGGGTACTGATCGGTGTCGGCACCTCGGTGATCTTCGGGCCGCTGATCGCCGACATCTCGCACTGGTTCAACCGCCGGCGCGGCGTCGCGGTGACAGCCGCCGCGGCAGGCAACTACCTTGCCGGAGCGATCTGGCCGACCATTATGCCGACAGTGATGAAAGCGGAAGGCTGGCGCTTCACCTATGCCGCCATCGGCATCTTTTGCCTGGTTACGATGGTGCCGCTGGTGTTGATGCTGCGGCGCGGCGCTCCGGAGGCTGCGGCCGCCGGCTCGCCGGGAAGCCGGCCGGTGCAGCCGATGCCAATGTCGCCGGCGGCGTTGCAGGCGCTGCTGGTCGTCGCCGGTCTCGGCTGCTGCGTAGCCATGTCGATGCCGCAAGTGCATATCGTGGCCTACTGCATGGATCTCGGCTACGGGGTGGCGCATGGCGCCGACATGCTGTCGATCATGATGGCGGCGGGAGTCGTCAGCCGGCTTGCCTCCGGCTTTATTGCCGACCGCATCGGCGGCGCGAAAACCTTGCTTATCGGTTCGGTACTGCAATGCCTGTCGCTGCTGTTCTACATCCCGTTCGACGGGCTCGCCTCGCTCTATGTCGTGTCGCTGGTGTTTGGCCTGTCGCAGGGCGGCATCGTGCCGTGCTACGCGATCATCGTGCGCGAATATTTGCCTGCCAAGGAGGCCGGCCAGCGTATCGGCATCGTCATGATGGCGACGATTTTCGGCATGGCGATCGGCGGCTGGATGTCGGGCTGGATCTACGATCTGACTGGCTCCTACGCCGCAGCATTCCTCAACGGCATCGCCTGGAATTTGTTGAACATACTGGCCATCGGCCTGTTCATGTGGAAGGCGAGGCACAGGGCCACTGTTGCGGCCTGAGATAAAGGGCGCGGTGCGGCTGCTGAGTGCCTCGGCTTGACAACGGACAGGCACTGCGCGACGCCAAAGGCCGAAGGGTGCGGCAACGGGCCGGTGACATGTCGACAGCTCAGATGATCGTATTGCGGGTCCGCTTCGGCGGACATGCGCACGGGCCATGGCCTTGATCAAGCCGCGCTCGCGCCGGGGCGGCGGCCGCCCGACCATATCCGATGTCGCGCGCAAGGCCGGCGTCGGTGCCATTACCGTGTCGCGCGCGCTGCGCGAGCCGGAGCGCGTCAGCCAGGATTTGCGCCGCCAGATCCAGGCCGCCGTCGACGAACTCGGCTATGTGCCGGACCCCAATGCAAGGGCGCTGGCCTCGGCGCGCGCCGAGGTGTTCGGCGTGCTGGTGCCTTCGCTCACCAACAACGTTTTCGCCGAAGTGGTGCGCGGCATCTATGACAGCCTGTCGGACAGTCCGTTCCGCATCCAGCTTGGCAACACGCACTATTCCGGGCTGGAGGAGGAGCGGCTCTTGCAGCTGTTCGGCTCGCAGCGGCCTGCAGCGCTGATCGTGGCCGGCATCGATCAGACGCCGAGTTCACGAAGACTGCTGGAGAATGCCGGTTGCCCGGTGGTGCAGGTGATGGAGATCGGCCCCGATCCCGTCGACATGATGGTCGGGTTTTCGCATCTCGACGGCGGCAGAACGGCGACCGAGCACCTGATCGAGATGGGGTATCGTCGCGTCGGCTTCATCGGCGCCCGCATGGATCCGCGCTCGCAGCGCCGCCTTGCCGGCTACCGGATCGCCATGGAAAAAGCCGGTCTGTTCGATCCGCGCCTGGTCACCACCACGCCGGTGCCGTCCAGCGTGTCGCTCGGCCGCGAACTGTTCCGGGATGCCCTCGCCAAGGTTCCGACGCTCGACGGTGTGTTCTGCAACAATGACGACATCGCGCTCGGCGTGCTGTTCGAATGCCACCGCGCAGCGATCGACGTGCCAAAGACCATCGGCATCGTCGGCTTCAACGATCTCGACATGATGCAGGTGGCGTTTCCCTCGGTCACCAGCATCCGCACCCATCGCTATGAAATCGGCCGGCGTGCTGTCGCCATGGCGCTGGCGGCGATCGGCGGTGACAGGCCGCAGCAGCGGGTCGTCGATCTCGGCTTCGAGCTCAAGCGCCGCGAGAGCACTGCCCGCCGAGTATCTTAGAGTTCGCTGAAATGAGACTTTACAGGCTTTCTTGGTAGCGCTACCATCCCGCGCTCGCGAAAACTCACAAGAGGAACAACTCTGTTTATTATACATAAGCGACAGAATGTTTCTTGTTTATTATGGATAATATGATAGTTTTCGTAGCCGCTTGAGGGAGCGACAAGGGAGAGGATCAGGTCGGCGTTGACCGCCTGAAACAGCGGTGGGCCAAGGCAGGAGGTGCTTGAGCAAGCGCGTCAATTGTACTGCAGCCAACAGATAAATCAGAACTGCAAATGGGAGGAATATCGATGATCAAGTCACTCGTTGGTGGCATCGTTGCCGCCACTGCATTCGTCATGTTGAGTTCGGCGGCGATGGCCGCGGGGCCCGAAGTCGTCAAGGGACCGGCCGCCGAGCCGGATTGTTTTGCGCCCTGGGCCGCCGATACCCAATTCTTCAAATTCCCCAAGAAGGACGGTCCATACCGCATTGCGCTCGCCAACGGCTATATCGCCAACACCTGGCGCATCCAGATGGTGCAGACCGCCAAGGCCTATGCCGCACAGCCGGATGTCGCCAAGAAGCTGAAGGAGTTCAAGGTCGTCTCGACCGGCGAGGATGTTCCGGCGCAGATCTCCGCGATCAACAACTTCATCGATTCCGGCTTTGACGCGATCGTCGTCAATGCGCAGAATCCGACCGCCTTCGGACCGGTCATCAAGCGTGCCAAGGAAGCCGGCGTGGTGCTGGTCGCCTTCGACAACATCCTCGACACCAAGGATGCCATCAACGTCAATGTCGACCAGAAGGGCCTTGGCGCATTGTGGGGCAAGTGGCTGGTCTCGCACGTGCCGAACGGCGGCAAGGTGCTTGAAGTGCGCGGCGTTGCCGGCACCTCCGTCGATACCGACCGCCATGCCGGTATCCACGAAGTGCTCGACGGTTCCGGCAAGAAGTGGGCCGTCACCGAGGTGGTCGGCAAGTGGGACGATGGCGTGGCCCAGAAAGCGACAGCCGACGCGATCGCCACCAATGGACCTTTCGACGGCATCACCGGGCAAGGCGGCGATACCGGCATCGTGCAGGCGATGATGGACGCCAAGCATCCGTTTGTTCCGTTCGGCGGCGAAACGGAGAATGGCTTCCGCAAATTCTGCTCGGCGCATGCGGCGGATGGGCTCAAATGCTCATCGGCCGGCACTGGTCCTGCCCAGGTGGCGGTCGCCATCAAGACGGCGATAGCAGCCCTTGAAGGCAATGTCGTGCCGCAGTCGGTCAAGCTGCCGTTGGCAATCGTCGAGGATCCCAACTTCAAGGCAGGCCAGGATTTCTTCCCCGACCAGTCCGACAATTTCTTCGTCGGCAATTCCTTCCCGACCTGCGGCATCAATTTCACGGCCCAGGAGATCATGGGCCAGACCAAGGAAAACAAATAATCCGACCGGGGGGGGGGGGG
>NZ_JAIUIQ010000019.1:0-130055 GCF_020165735.1 Mesorhizobium sp. B283B1A | reverse complement strand
CGCCGCGCGGGGGCCCCCTTCTTCGATTGTGGAGACGGGTCTAACTCTTTGTTTTGACGCAATTCCGGACGGAAAACCGTTTCACACTTTTCCTGGAATTGCTCAGAACAGGCCTTCGATCTGGCCGGCCTCGTTGAGGAATATCTTTTCCGACGACGGTGCCTTGGGCAGCCCGGGCATGGTCATGACCTCGCCGCAGATGATGACGACGAAGCCGGCACCGGCCGAAAGCCTGACCTCGCGCACCGGCACGGTGTGGCCTGTCGGCGCACCGCGCAGGTTCGGGTCGGTCGAGAACGAGTACTGGGTCTTGGCCATGCAGACCGGCAGGTTGCCGTAGCCGGCGTCTTCCCAGGCCTTGAGCTGGTCGCGCACCGACTTGTCGGCGATCGCTTCGGAGCCGCGATAGATGCGCTGGACGATGGTATTGATCTTCTCGAACAGCGGCATGGCATCGGGATAGAGCGGCGCGAATTGCGAGGCGCCGGATTCGGCCAGCGCCACCACCTTGTTGGCGAGATCCTCGATGCCGGCCGAGCCGTGGGCCCAGTGCTTGCACAGGATCGCTTCTTCGCCCATCGAGGCGACATAGTCCTTCATCGCCTGGATCTCGGCGTCGATGTCGGAATAGAAGTGGTTGATGGCAACCACCGCCGGCACGCCGAACTGGCGGATGTTCTCGATGTGGCGGCCAAGGTTGGCGCAGCCCTTCTTCACCGCCTCGACGTTTTCCTTGCCGAGATCTTCCTTCTTGACGCCGCCATTCATCTTCATGGCGCGCACGGTGGCGACGATGACGGCGGCCGCCGGCTTGAGGCCCGCCTTGCGGCACTTGATGTCGAAGAATTTTTCGGCGCCGAGATCAGCGCCGAAGCCGGCTTCGGTGACGACGTAGTCGGCGAGCTTCAGCGCCGTGGTGGTGGCGACGACCGAGTTGCAGCCATGCGCGATGTTGGCGAACGGGCCGCCATGCACGAAGGCCGGATTGTTCTCCAGCGTCTGCACCAGATTGGGCTGCATGGCATCCTTCAAGAGCACGGCCATGGCGCCATCGGCCTTGAGGTCGCGGGCATAGACCGGCGACTTGTCGCGGCGATAGGCGACGATGATGTCGCCAAGGCGCTTTTCCAGGTCTTTCAGGTCGGTCGACAGGCACAGGATCGCCATGACTTCCGAGGCGACGGTGATGTCGAAGCCGGCCTCGCGCGGGAAACCGTTGGCGACGCCGCCGAGCGAGCAGATGATCTCGCGCAGCGCCCGGTCGTTCATATCCATGACGCGGCGCCACACCACGCGGCGGGTGTCGATGCCGAGCTCATTGCCCCAGTAGATGTGGTTGTCGATCAGCGCCGACAAAAGGTTGTGCGCGGTGGTGATGGCGTGGAAGTCGCCGGTGAAGTGGAGGTTCATGTCCTCCATCGGCACGACCTGTGCGTAACCGCCGCCGGCGGCACCGCCCTTGACGCCGAAATTCGGGCCGAGCGAGGCCTCGCGGATGCAGACGATCGCCTTCTTGCCGATACGGTTCAGGCCGTCGCCGAGGCCGACCGTGGTGGTGGTCTTGCCTTCGCCGGCCGGGGTCGGGTTGATGGCTGTGACCAGGATCAGCTTGCCGTCCTTGTTGCCCTTCACCGACTTGATGAATTCGGCCGATATCTTGGCCTTGTCGTGGCCGTAGGGCAGCAGGTGTTCGGTCGGGATGCCAATCTTCTGGCCGATCTCCTGGATCTGCTTTTTCCTGGCGCCGCGCGCGATCTCGATGTCGGACTTCACTTCGGCCATGACGGCTTTCCTCTGGATTGGACGGTGGAGGGGACGGGGTTGATATCTATTGCAAACAGGTTGGAACCGGGCGCGCGGGCATGTTCTAACCCTCTCGCTGCCGTGGCGTCAACTTCCATGCAACTATGTTTCCTCTAGAGAAAATTCCTCTGCGGCCGGCCGACCTGTCCTCGGTTCTTCCTGGCTCCGCTTGCCGCGCCGTATAGAAGCCAGAGCAGGGAGGCTTCCGCCGTCTCAAAACAGCCGCACAATGCACCGAATGCGACAGAGGCGACGGCGCAAATCCGCCATCGGCTTGCCCTTTGCTTATGCATGTCGTTCTCCCAAAACCGGGACCACTGTTGGGCGAGATGCATTGCGGCTCAGCGCTACTGGGTCAGAACATTGCTGATCTCGACCATGTTGGAGCGCACGCGCAGGATGTAGAAGCCCATCGTCGTCAGGTGTGTCGGCAACAGCCAGCCATCCTCGCGGCCATTGGCGATGATGAAGGGCTGGATCCTCAGAGCCGAGACGAACTGGGCATCCATCGTGTCCCACAGGCTCTGCAGGTGCTTTTCCTTGAGGACATCCTCGAAATCGGCCTGAGCGCCTTTCATCAGCCCGTAATAGGCATAGAGCTGGCCATAGGCGAACCAGTAGCGGTCGTCGGCGCGGGTGTCGAACCAGCCATTGTTGTGGTTTTCGGCACGCTCCTTGAGGATGGCCGAGGTTGAACCGATGTCCGAAGCAATGCGGTCGATATACTGCTTCAGATTGTCGGCGCGGGCATCGAAGGTCGCCTGGCAGGTGGCGAGGCGAGCGTTGAAAGAGCGCAGATTGCCCATCGCACGGCGATACATGCTGGGCGTGGTCGCGGTCATGCCGTTGCGGCTGATGTACCAGATGGACTCGTCATACTGCAGCTGACCGCGGGCATCCTGGAGATTGGTATCGATCTGCGAGGTGGTGCGCACGCGGCCAAGATTGTCGGCAAGCTCGGTCGCGGTGCGCCGCACCGCCTGGTTGATGCCGCGCTGGAACGAAGCCTTGTTGTCCATCCAGGGCGTGTCGTCCCAGTCGATGCCGAACAGGCCGAACTTGTAAAGGATCATCGACGAGACCCAGGCGTTCTGATTGACGTTGAAGTCGATCAGATCCGCCGCCACCTGGGCAATGCCGGAATTGCCGCAAGTCTTGGCCGTGTCGGTGCCGCTGCCGGCGGCGACCTGCTCGCCGGCGGAGACATTGCGCTTCTCGAAAGTGTAAGAGTCGGGATAGGTCGGGTTGAAATTGCTCCACCATTGGGTGGCGTAGAAGAAATTGGCGTAGAGGCCGACCAGCACCAGCAAAGCCAGGCCGACCACCGCCTTGAGGATCCAGCCGCGCTGCGTATACCAGCGCCCGGCCCACAGGAAAGGCCACAAGATCACGCCGATGACGAGGCCGATGCCGCGGCCGATCCACTGGAAAATGCGGGTGAAGAAATTCACGATCGGATCAAGCATGGCTTATGTCACCCCCTCAAAGCATAATGTCAGAAAGTTGCGGACTTTTTAAATAACATGCACCAAAACAACAAGTTAGAACGAAATGACGGGTCATTTCATTCTAGTCGGTCAGACCGTAGAGGCGCGTGCGAAACGCCACCTTGTCCTTCAAATATGTGGTTTTCAGAACGTCCACAACATGCGATCGCCAGGCGTCGCTGAAGCCGTCATAGTCCCTGTAGAAGCCCTGTTTGTTGAAGATGTAGCGCGAGACGAAGTCCGACGGTACGAAATCCGAGATCAGCCGGTTGGTCAGCCATGCGTCGGGGTGGTCCGGCTTGGCACGGGTCACCAGGAAGCGCTGCTGGGGAAACACGTCGTCGATCTTGAGTTGGCCAAGCTGGGTGATTTCGCGCTTGGCGGCATTGAGGAAGGGGAAATTGCCGTCCTTGGCGATCAGGTCGGCATGGCTCTGGATCCAGGTCTGCAGCCAGACCTTGTCGACATCGGTCAGGTTGCGGTCGGGTTCGGCGTCGCGGATCAGCGCGCGCACCACCATCTCGGCCCGGTGCTCGAGATAGCCCGACGACTCGATCCATGAGGCGCGCGGCAGTTCGATGCGGCCGGTGCTGGCCAGGAATTTGAACACCTTGTCGGCGTCGTTGATCGAGAGATAGCTGACCTGCCAGGGCCGCGAGCGGCGGAAGCCGGGGGCGGCCGGGTCGCTGATCACCGTCGTCATGTCGGGGTCGACGAACACGTAGAGCCCGCCGAAATGGCTGGTCCAGTAGGCATTGTGGCGGAAGATCACCTGGTCGGGCACCAGAGCGTTCTCACGGATGTCGCCGCAGATCTTCGCCAGCTCCACCATGCGGTTCAGGATGGCGTTGTCGCGCCAGGCATCCGGCTCCTGCTTCAGCCTGTTGACGAGCTTGCCGAGTTCGGCCGCCTTGCCCAGCACGTCCTCGGCCGAAAGCACCTTGAACTCGATCTGGCTGATCGACAGCAGGTCCTCGATGTCGTTGACCTTGGGAACGGTGTCCTCGATCTCGCCGTAGATGACGTCCTTGATGGTCAGCGCATCGATGGCGCGCTGGTTCTTGGACATGAACTCGAACATCAGCTGCGAGGTATTGGAGAAGGCGGTGTGCACCACCGGCAGGTCGATCTGCGACGGCGTCAGGATGATGAAGCGGCGGTTGACCTCGTTGGGATCGAGATAGTCAGGGTCGCCGCATTCATCGGCGATCTCAGGCGAGAAACCGGTGCGGTCGATCTGGAAGCTCGCAAGCTTGGTCGGCTTGAGGCCGAATGCGGCCAACGCCTTGTTGTAGCGCTGGATGAGATGCGGCTCGTCGACGGTGAGCAGTCGGCCATAGATGAGTTCGTTGTCGCGCAGAAGGTCGGGTTTTTTGGCGGTCATTTTTCCTTCTCCCCGTTCACGGGGAGAAGGTGCCCGAAGGGCGGATGAGGGGCGGCGCACACGGTCATTATTCTTGCTCCAACGCCGCAGCCGGCAGAAATTTCGCATCGACACCGATCATCTTGCGATCCAGCCGCCCATCCAATGCTGCAACAATCGTATCCAGGACGCTCTTGCGGCCCGTCAGGACATCCGCGTGCCATACCTTCAACACTGACCAGCCGTTCCTGTTCATGGTCTCGTCCCTGTATCGATCACCGGATCGACTGGCATGCTGACTGCCATCGACTTCCACAACCAGGTTGGCCTCGCGGCAGGCGAAGTCCGCGAAATATGGGCCAATTGGCAGTTGACGAACAAATTTGTGGCCATTCAGTCGCCGCCCACGCAATTCGTGCCACAGACGTTCCTCGGCATCGTTTTCAACCTTCCGCAGTTCGCGGGCTCTCACAACTTTTGGCTCATTTCTTCCACGCATGACGCTGCCCCTCATCCGCCCTTCGGGCACCTTCTCCCCGTAAACGGGGAGAAGGAAAAGATCACCAATTGCCCTTCTTCTTCATCTCCTCCATCTCGCGCGCCGCCCTCTCGCGCAGTCTTGCGTCGCGCAGCAGCTTCTCCACGGCGGCGTCGTCGGACTTGTCGGAATAGCGGAATTCCGAGTCGGCGTAGCGGTTGATCTCCTGCATGACCATGTCCATCGAGAACGGCCCGCGCAGTTCCTCGATCATGGCTTTCTTGTCGTCGTAGGCCTTGTGCATGAAGGCTTCCGGCTTCTCGAACCAGTCGTCGGGAAGCTCGATGTCCATGGCGCGCATCTTGATGGCGTCGGTGACGTTCTTGATGGCGCGGCCGGTGAAGCGCGGCTCGGCGTCCTTGATCAGGTGCAGGTAGGTGCCGATGTCGGCCATGGTCTTGGGCGCGCCATTCTCCTTCATGTAGCGCTCGTAGACCTTCATCAGGCCGTCCTCCTGCGGCTTCTCGTGCTCCTCGTAGGCCTCGGTCACGGCGCGCTGGATTTCCTGCGCGGCGTAGAGTTCGTGGTCCCCGAGCGGGATCTTGTGGTTCTTGCCGGCGAGCAGCACGAAGATGTCGATGTAGTCGTCGCGGCTCTGCGGCCCGTCGACCAGCCAGCGGGCGCCGGCGCGCTGGCGCAGCGCATCGTCGACATTTTCGGGATAGTTGGAGAACATGCCGAACGAGCAGTTGCCGCGCACCACGGTGGCGGCACCGGCGAACGCGTCCATCAAGACGCCGGTGATCTCCTGCTGGCCGGCGGAGGCGCGGTCGTCGGAGCGTTTGGCGGCCACCTGGTCGATGTCGTCGATGGTGCCGAAGCCAATGACGCGCGGGTTCAGCACATTGTTGATGAACTGGCGGCAGTTCTGGCCCGACTTGCCCTGATAGGACGAGATCTGGTCGACGCCGAAATTCTCGTAGGCGAAGGGGTAGCCGGCGACCTGGCAGTAGCCGTTGACGAGACCGGCGATCATCTGGATCAGCGTCGTCTTGCCGGTGCCGGGCGCGCCGTCGCCGATGAAGGTGAACAGGAAACCGCCGAGTTCGACGAACGGGTTCAGCTCGCGCTCGAAATCATAGGCCATCAGCATCTTGGCGAGCTTGACCGACTGGTATTTGGCGATGTGGTTGCCGACGACCTCTTCGGGCGTCTTGAATGTCATCACCAGCGGCTTGGAGCGCTTGCCGGGCGCGACGTCGAAGCCGTCGAGGGTGAAATCGTCGGCGTCGATGCGAATATGGGCGTTCTCGAACGGGCCGATGCCGTCGAAGCGGCCCTTGCGCGCCAACAGCCCATCGATGGCGACACGGGCGAAAGCGCGCGCGCGCGTCATCAGGTCGGCGTCGTCGGATGCGCCCGATATCGCCTTGTCGAGCCCGGCCAGGATCGACTTCACCGCGTCCTGCGGCGTATCGAACAGGAAATCCGGTTCGGGGATGTCGTTGGGCGCCTCGCCGTCGCTGTCGATCAGCTGGAACAGATAGGATGCCAGGCTGAAGGCGGAGATATAGGCGGAGGCCGACAGCAGCTTCTTAAAGGCCGATGCCTCGTCGCCCTCCAGCGGGGCGCGGGTGTTCTTCGCCTGCAGGCTTTCGAGGTCGGAGCCTTCGGCGAAAACATCCGATATGGCCAGGGCAATGGCAGTGCCGCGCCGGGCGCGAAACAGAAGCGTGTGCTGCGGGATGGTGAGCAACTGGTCGTCGGGATGGACGGCGCCGACTGTCTTCGACAGCTCGACCTCGCGCGTGCGGCGCACCGAACCCACCGATACGGTGGAGACGAAGCGGCGGTTGGTGCCGGCAAGCGCCGTGCCGGATTCTCGCGAGGGATCCTCCAGCACGACTATGCGGGTGATGAAACTTTGCGCGGTGGCGCGGTGCTTCTCAATCGCCGCTTCCGGGATGGTGGTCAGGCCGGTATCCATGAAGGTTGCTCCGTGGTGTGACGGTCAGACGTCCGAGATGACCTGTCCGTTGGACAGGATGTGGACCTTGTAGCCGGAAAAGATCTTCTGCGCCTCGCCGACGGCGTAGAGCGCCTGGTAGGCCTCGTGCGGGATCAGCGCGTGGTTCTCGTAGCTCGACACGCCCTGGCGCGCGGCCTCCAGATCGTCAGTGTTGATGAAGAATTCCTGGGTCGTCTTCTCGCTCGAAAACAGCCCCCTGCGGCCGGGTTTCTCGGCCTTGGAATAGACTTCCTGGATGGTCCAGGTCAAAAGCCAGGCATTCTCGGGCTTGCGCACCTTGGCCAGCACCTCGGTCACCGTCGAATTGTTGTCCGTGATACCAGCCGAATAGAAGGGGCCGAGCACGACGCGGCGCAATTGCTTGGGGTGCAGCGGCTCGAAATCCTTGTCGAGGTTGACGGCGATCGTCGCCGGCGACAGGGTGTAGGCTGAATTCTTCTCGGTGAAATCGTCGAAACGGTGGGCGAGCTCCGGATTGAGCAGGCCATCGACCGGCAGCGGAATGTCGACCTTGTCGTTGAGCTTGCCGTTCCTGTCGACGAGCTGGCTGATCATGGTTTCCGAGGAATCTTCCACCGTCACCATGTAAACCAGGGGCAGGTTGGCGCTGCCGTCGAATGTCGCCCAATGGACGAGATAGTAGGGCCGCGCCGTCTTCGGGTTGACCGAGACCTTGGCGGTCTGCGCGAGGGTGAAGGGCCCGAAGGTCTGCTCGCTCTTGACGTCCTCGAGATACAGCCGCTCGGCCATCGACTTCTGCAGCGCCTCGGGGAATTCCTTGTGGCGCAGGATGAAATCGGCCATCTCCTCGCGCAATTCGCCGGCCAGCGGGATGTTGGCGAGCCGGCTGTCCGCCTGGCGGCGGTCATTTTCCAGTTCGAGCAGGTTCTGGAACACTGGAAAGCCGCTTTCGGCGCGCGAAATCCGGAACGTGTCCACGAAGCCCAGCCGGTTGCGCCAGCAGGAGAAGGATTTGTCGAGCCGGGCGATGTATTCGGCGACGATCTTGGCGACGATGCCGTGCCGGTAGAGCGGCGAGCGGTCGTCGCGCATGAACACTTCCAAGCCGCTGAGCGCGGCTGTGATTGCCGAGAAATACCGCGCCGCCGCGTCGTTTTCGGGGGTCATGCTACTGGCCTCAAGTCGGAACGCGACACTGGCGAGTGCAGCAATTAAGACTGTACGTAGTCGGCCGAATTGTGCTTCTTCAGCACCTCGTCGAAGCGGCGGGCGAAGGCGTCGTCGGCCAGCTTCTTGCGGCGCTGGATGTCGGCGCTGGCGACCATGTTCTTCTCGTGCATTTCGAGCAAGTCGCCGATGTGCTTTTGCGAGGCGGCACCGATGCCGGCCATGGTTTCCTCGGCGGTGTTGTCGACCTGGCTGCCCAGCGTGTTGATCTTGTGGGCGACGTCCTGCTGGGCGGCGGTCTTCAGCGAATCTTCCAGCGCCTTGTAGAGCACGATGCGCTGCTCGGTATCGATGGTCAGCTTGTTGATCAGCGTCGACTGGGCCGCGATCTGGTTGTTGAGCGAATCCACGAAGGTCTGGAACATCGAGGTGTAGCGCTCCAGCGTCTGGCTTTCGGCCAGCAGTTCCTGCTCCTTGGCCTGCTTCTCGTTGTATTCGGTGGCGAGCTTGGAGCGCTCGCCTTCGAGCTGCGTGCGGTCCTTCTGGCTGATTGAAGCGGCGATCTTGTTCTCGATGTCGAGCAGCATCGGGTTGAGTTCCTCGATGCGCTTCTGCACGGTTTCGAGGTTGGACATGGTGGCCTTGCGGCGCTCGATCACCTGCGACAGGCTTGTCTCGGAGGTCTTGTAGCGCTGGTCGAGGACCTCCTTCTGCGCCTTCAGGATGCCGACGATGGTGTCGGACTTGGCCAGCAGCTCCTGCAGATTGCCGGCCAGCGACATGTTGCGGACACGGTCGGTGCGCATGCGTTGCTTGCTCTGGCTGGAGAAGATGCCGATGAAGTTTTCCCAGCCGGTGTAGTTCTTCATGCTTTCGAACTCGGCGCCGAACACGTTGGTGGCGTCCTCCAGCCCGATGATCAGGTCGGCGATATTGCCTTCCATTACCTTTTGCTGCTTCAGCACATCCTCGATGCGGGCGTTCTCGATGTCGAAATTGGCGTCGCCGATCTTCTTGTCGGCGGTGGCAAGCGTGTCGAGCACGGTGCCGGACTGCTCGATCTTGGTGCGCATGTCCTGGACGACCTGCTTGGTCTTGGCAATTTCGGCATCGAAATTCTGCAATGTCGCCATAGGGGCCTCCCGCTTCGGCATCAGGTCGCTGGTTGCGAACAGCGGCGAATATATGTGGGGCACCAGGGGATTGAAAGACGTGAAGACAGGGACGGTGCGAAAACAAAATATCACGCCGTGCCCTTGAAAGGCAGTGGAGCGGTGGTCATGGCGTGATTAGCTGGTGAGCCGAGCATAGTTCAGCTGATTTTGAACTTCCACGCCGGCAAAGCAGTCAGTCTCCATCGATTAGGATGGTCCTGAAGCCGGACAACAACTAACCAGTTGCAGCAGCCGCTCCATGCCGGGCGTCAGCCGGCGCCATCATGCTGCTCAGGGCTTGGGATCGGCCTTCAGATAGGCGATGACGTTGGCGATGTCGTCGTCGCTGCCGAGGCCGCCAAAAGCCATCTTGTTGCCGGGCACCTTCAGCCTGGGAGCCTTGAGGTATCCGGCAAGGTTTGCCTCGTCCCAGACGAGACCGGCGGCGCCGGCGTTTTTCATGGCTTCCGAATAGTGACCGAGGAAGCTTTCGGCGCTGCCCGCAGTGCGGCCGACGACACCCATCAGATGCGGGCCGACCTTGTCGCGGTCGGTGGCTGCTTCATGGCAGGCGATGCATCTGTTGAAAACGTGCTTGCCCTGCACCGGATCGCCGCCGGCATAAGCGGCAATGGAGGTGGCCAGCAGAAGGATGCTGGCTGACGAGACGGCTCGAAGCATGGCTGACCCTCAGGGAGTTCCGGCTGACGGCCTTATAGGGCCTACGCCTTAACAAACGCTGCATCGCGGCGGGATTGATGCCCGATCCGGTTGCACAAAGCCTGGGCGAGGTTGCCATCCCGGTCAGTTCCTGATGAAGCCGATGAAGTCGTCGGGCGCGGCGCGGCCCATCTCTTCCTCCCAGTGGCGGCGGCAGAGCGAGACGTAGACGTCCTTGCCGATCGCCACCTGTTCGCCTTGCCGGGCGACCTTGCCGTCGGGGCCGAGACGCACGACCATCGTCGCCTTGCGGCCGCAACGGCAGATGGTGCGGACTTCGCGCAGATCGTCGGCGATGGCCAGCAGCGCGCGCGAGCCGGAAAACAGCTTGCCCTGGAAATCGGTGCGCAGGCCATAGCACATGACGGGGATGTTCAACCGGTCGGCGATGCGGGCGAGTTGCCAGACCTGCTCCTCCTCCAGGAACTGCGCCTCGTCGACGAAGACGCAATGCACGGCGCTGCGCTGATGATGCTCGGCGACGCGGGCGAACAGATCGTCGCCGTCGCGGAACATCTCGGCCTCGGTCTCCAGCCCGATGCGCGACGAGATCAGGCCGCTGTCGCCCTTGCGGTAGTGGCCGGCGACGAACAGCATCGTCGTCATGCCGCGCTCGCGATAGTTATACGATGCCTGCAGCAGCATCGTCGTCTTGCCGGCATTCATCGTCGCGTAGTGGAAGTAAAGCTTGGCCATATTGCCCTGTAAGGTCTGTTGATACTCAGGTGAGGCCGGCCTGCAAATGGCGGCTCCCTGCGCTTCCGATGCTCACGTACGAAAAGTACGCTCCGCTTCGGTTCTCGGAACCCACCATTTTCGGCGCGGCCTGACCTGAATCTAAACAGACCTTAAGCCGACTTGGCTCGGCGCGGGGAGGGGCCGTCGCCGCATTCCCCTGAAAAAGCCGCCTCGCGTAACAAAAGCGTCAACCGTGTCGCTGATGGGCCACTCCGCGCCGTTGATCGTGATTGCCTTACCGCTTGAAACCACAACAGAATGGTGTTTGGCTGGCGAAACAAGGCGGGCAGAGAAACCGTAATTACGCTTCGCCAAAGAATCACAATGGGAGACTGTCTATGTCGCGTATGAATTCCTTCGTCGCCGGCCTCGGCCTGGCGGCCTTCCTGTCCACGAGTGCTGCGTTTGCCGGCGATCCGGAAAGCTGCAAGGCCGTGCGTCTCTCCGATGTCGGCTGGACCGACATCCAGGCGACGACCGGCGTCGCCTCGGTGCTGCTCACCGCGCTCGGCTACGAGCCGCAAACGATCCAGCTGTCGGTGCCGGTGACCATGGCGTCGATGAAGAACAAGGATCTCGATGTCTTCCTCGGCAACTGGATGCCGTCGATGACCAACGACATCAAGGACTACACCGCCGACGGTTCGGTCGAGACGATCAGCACCAACCTGACCGGCGCCGGCTACGGCATCGTCGTGCCGACCTATGTGGCGGACGCCGGCGTGAAGTCGCTGACCGACATCGGCAAGTTCAAGGACAAGTTCAACGGCAAGATTTATGGCATCGAGGCCGGCAATGACGGCAACCGCATCATCCTCGACATGATCAAGAACCCGAAGGACAATCTCGAAGGCTTCGAACTGGTCGAGTCGTCGGAGGCCGGCATGCTGACGCAGGCCGAGCAGTCGATGAAGAACAATGAGTGGATCGCCTTCCTCGGCTGGACGCCGCATCCGGTGATGGGCGCCATGAAGATCACCTATCTCGACGGCATGGGCGACAGCGGTTTCGGCGCCGCCACCGTCTACACCGTCGCGCGCAAGGGCTACACCACCGAATGCCCGAATGCCGGCAAGTTCATCGCCAATCTGAAGTTCAACCTGGATATGGAAGGCCAGATGATGGACGCCATCCTGAAAGGCGGCGACGCCAACACGGTTGCGACCGACTGGCTGAAGAAAAATCCGGACGCCGTCAAGCCATGGATCGCCGGCGTGACCACCTTCGACGGTGGCGATGCCGCGGCCGCGATCAAGACCGCGCTCGGAGGCTGAGCCGGCTTTTGTTTCGGCGTAGCCGAAAGAAGGGGGCAGCCACTGGAAAAGGCTGCCCTTTTTCATATGCTGTGACAAGATGACGTTGCGAGAGCTGAGGCCGAGGGCAGGGCGGCTTCGCGTCTGAGAGGGGCGATATGGATCCGATTTCGAAATTCATGGTCGATCACAAGATTCCGATCGGCGCCTGGGGAAAGGCGTTCTTCGGTTTCCTCACAGACAATTTCGACACAGTGTTCAGGGCCTTTTCGAATGGGCTGAATTTCCTGCTCGACGGGCTGGTCGGCATCTTGCTGATGGTGCCGCCGGTGCTGCTGGCGCTGGTCATCGCTGTCGTCGCCTGGCTGCTGCAGCGCTCTCGACCGCTCGCCATCGGCGTGTTCCTCGGCCTGATCTTCATCATCAACCAGAACCTTTGGAAGCAGACGGTTCAGACGCTGGTGCTGGTCGTGGCGGCCGCCGCCATGGCGATGGCCATCGGCGTGCCGCTCGGCATCTGGGCGGCGCACAAGCCCAAGGTCTACCGCATCATGCTGCCGGTGCTCGACCTGATGCAGACGCTGCCGACCTTCGTGTACCTGATCCCGGTGCTGACGCTGTTCGGCCTCGGCAATGCGCCCGGCCTCATCGTCACCATCATCTTCGTCATCCCGACTGCGGTCCGGCTCACCCATCTCGGCGTCGTCTCGGTGCCGAAGTCGATCATCGAAGCCGGCGAGGCGTTCGGCGCCACCAAGAGCCAGCTTTTGTGGAAGGTGGAACTGCCCTCGGCATTGCCCACCATCATGGCGGGGCTGACCCAGTCGATCATGCTGTCGCTGTCGATGGTGGTGTTCGCCGCACTGATCGGCGCCGGCGGTCTCGGCACGGAAATCAACCGCGCACTCGGCTCGCGCCGCATCGATCTCGGGCTTGAGGCCGGTCTCGCCATCGTCGTGCTTGCAATCGTGCTCGACCGGATGACCCGTATTGGCGTTGGAGGCAAGAAATGACCGTCGCCGTCGATTTCAAGAACGTCGACATCGTCTTCGGCGCCGATCAGGCCGGCTCGCTGGCGATGATCGACAAGGGCGCGACACGCGCCGAAATCCTCGAGAAGACCGGCAATGTGCTGGGCTGCGCCGACGCCAGCCTCACCGTGCACGAGGGCGAGATTTCGGTGCTGATGGGCCTCTCGGGCTCCGGCAAGTCGACGCTGCTCAGGGCCGTCAACCGGCTCAACGTGGTGTCGCGCGGCCAGGTTCTGGTCAAGGACGGCGACAAGATCGTCGATGTCGTCACGTGCGACCAGGCCACATTGCGGCGCCTGCGCCAGAAGCAGGTGGCGATGGTGTTCCAGCAGTTCGGCCTGTTGCCGTGGCGCACGGTGGAGGAAAATGTCGGGCTCGGCCTCGAACTCGCCGGCGTGCCGGACGCCGAGCGCAAGGAGCGCGTGCACAGGCAGCTCAAGCTGGTCAATCTCGACCAGTGGTCGAACAAATACGCCCACGAGCTGTCGGGCGGCATGCAGCAACGCGTCGGCCTGGCGCGCGCCTTCGCCACCGAAGCGCCGATCCTGTTGATGGACGAGCCGTTCTCGGCGCTCGACCCGCTGATCCGCACCAAGCTGCAGGACGAGTTGCTGCAGCTGCAGGCAGAGCTGAAGAAGACCATCATCTTCGTCAGCCACGATCTGGAGGAGGCGCTGAAGATCGGCAGCCATATCACCATCATGGAAGGTGGCCGCATCGTCCAGACCGGCGCGCCCGAAGACATCGTGCTGCGTCCCGCAAACGACTATGTCCGCGACTTCATCGCCAATGTGAACCCGCTGTCGGTGCTGACCGCCTGGAACGTGATGCGCGACCGCCGCGACCTGGAGCATGGCGACAATGGCTGGGTGTGGCTCGACCGGCGCAAGACGACGCGCTTCAAGATCGACGACCACGGGCTGGTGGCGGCGGCCGAACGCGACGGCAAGCCGGCGGTGTGGATGTCCTGCGCCGATGTCGAAGCCCAGTCGGAGGAAGCAGCGCAAGTGTTCTGGGCCAATCCCGGCACATCGCTGAAAACGGTGATGCTGGCCATGCACCGCTCGCAGACCGCACCGGTGGCACTGTTCGACGACCAGTCCCGCTTCGTCGGCGCCATCGGCATCAGGGATGTGCTGAGCGCGGTGCTGCGGCGGTAGTTGAGCGCGCTCTTGCAGGGACAGGACCCTTTGAAGCGGATTCGGAATTGGTTTTCTAAACCGCGGGTCGCTCAAACGGCGCTCGCCATGCTGCTTGTGATCGCGATGCGATCGATCCTGGAATTCTTCAGGATCGGCGGGGCAACCGGTGCGCCGCTGAGTGCAAACCAGCTCTTTTATATCGAAGGGGCGTTCGCGGCAGTCAGTGCCGCGTTGGCGGTGCTTGTCTTGCATGCATTCGGGCGGCACGGTTGGGCAACGTTGTCCAGCGTGATGGCAATAATTGCCCTGCTGGCATGGAAAATCGCCGCCATCCGTTGAAAATCGGCAAACGGGGACCATCCCTGATCGCCGCGCCTCTTGCGAGGCCGGCATTCTGGACGACCCGCGTCAGGCCGCCAGCGGCAAGCGCAGCTCCGTTAGCAGGCCGCCGGCAGGATGGTTGGACAGGCGGATCTCGCCGCCGGCGGCGCGGGCGATGTTGCGGGCGATGGTGAGGCCGAGACCGAGGCCGCCGGTCTGGCGGTTGCGGGATTGTTCGAGGCGCACGAAGGAACCGAACACGGCATCGATCTGGGCCTGCGGTATGCCCGGTCCTTCGTCGCGAATGGCAAGGGTGATCGTGCGGTCGGAACGATGCAGGCTCAGATGCGCCTTCTTGCCGTAGGTGACGGCGTTCTGCACCAGATTGGTGACGCAGCGCTTCAGCGCAACCGGCCGAGCCATGCAGATCAAGCCGCGCGAGCGAGTATCGTCATTGTCGAAGGAGACGTCCGGGTAGGCATCGGCGATCGATTCCACGAGCGACCAGAAGTCGATGCGTTCGCTCTTCTCCTCGGTCACCTCGAAGGTGGCGAAGTCGATCACTGAACTGGCGATGCTCTCGACGTCGGCGAGATCGTGCGCCAGCGCCTCGCGCACCGCCGATTTGCGCAACAGCTCCAGCCGCAGCCGCATCCGCGTCATCGGCGTGCGCAGGTCATGCGCGAGTGCGGCGGCCAAATGTTCGCGGTCCTCAACATATTCGCGCAGCCTGGCCTGCATGGCGTTGATCGCCCTGGCGGCGGCCTGGACCTCGCGGCTGCCCGATTCGGCGATGGGTGGACTCTTCAGGTCCTTGCCGATCCTGTTCACGGCGGTTTCCATCATGCGGTAGGGCGCCGTCAGCCGGCGCAGCGACCAGATCGACATGATCACCACCAGCCCGGCGATCAGCGAATAGAGCGGCAGGCTGTCGACGCTCAGGATCGGGCCGACGGGCGTGATCGGCTCGGTGAAGTTCAGCCACTGGCCGTCGGCGAAGCGCAGCGATGCCGTCAGCTTGTCGCTCTGGGCGAAATCGGCGGCCAGCACCAAGAGGTCGCGCTCGACCTGGCCGATATCGGCCCCCGGCTCGGTGCCGCCGGCGTCGTCGGCCTCGCGCGTCGCCGGGTCGCGCCGCACGCGCGCGTCGGTGATGCCGAACTTCGACAGCCGGCCGACGAGGATGTCCTCGAGCTCGGCCAGTTCGTCGTCGCCGGCGATCGAGGAGGTGACCGCGGGCGTGTCCGAGACGGTCAGCGCATAAGTCGAATTGAACAGGCCGGTCGCGGTTGCCTTGCGCTCCTCCGGCGTGGCGTCATGCATCAGCTGGACCAGCGAGAAGGCGCGGTCGTTGAGGCGGTAGAGATCGACCACGTCGTTGGCGGCGGCACGGTCGCGCGACACGATGTAGAGGGTCGCGACCTGGCTGATCAGCAGGCCGGCAATGACGATCAGCAGCACCCAGACAGGCAAGGTCTGCGGCAGGAAACGTCTCATTCGGAGATCGTCTCGGGCAGGAACTGATAGCCGCCGCTTCGCACCGTGAGGATCAGTTTCGGCGTCTTTGGGTCGTCTTCCATCTTGCGCCGCAGCCGGCTGACCAGGATGTCGATGCTGCGGTCGAAGGAATAGTCGCTGTCGCCGCCGGAAAGCTCGATGAGCTGGTCGCGGGTCAGCACGCGCTGGGCGCTCTTGACGAAGGTCTGCAGCAGGTTGAACTCGGCCATCGTCAGTTCGACCCTGACATCGTCGGGCGCGGTCAGCCGGCGCCGCGAACAGTCCATCGTCCAACCGGCGAAGCGGTAGATCTGCTTGGAGGTGGCGCGCTTGGGTTCGGCGGCAGAACCGTTGCGCCGCAGCACGGCGCGGATGCGGGCCAGGAGTTCGCGCGGGTCGAAGGGTTTGGGAACATAGTCGTCGGCGCCCATCTCCAGGCCGACCACGCGGTCGGTCGTCTCGGTGACGGCGGTCAGCATGATGATCGGCGTCGAATACTGGGCGCGCAGGTCGCGGCACAGTTCAAGCCCGCTCTTGCCGGGCAGCATCACGTCAAGCACGATGAGGTCCACCTGCGCGCGGCGCAGGATCGTTTCCATCTCGATTCCGTCGGCCGCGACCGAGGTGTGCAGGCCCCGCTTCTGGAAGAATTCCTGAAGCAGGTCACGGATGCCCTTGTCGTCGTCGACGATCAGTATGTGCGCATCGGATTTCACAGGTGCCTGTCCCGGTTGCCGGCCAAGTCATTCTTGGCCGGTGAGCCACACGATAGAATTCGGGCCATATGTTGGCCAGTGCCTTGCATTTCAAGGAAGAACGAATACCGCCTTCTCCACACCAAAGCCCGAAACCGGAACCACTTTTGAGCGGTATGCACCAGCCGGGCCAGCCAGACACAATCCAGAAACAAAATTCTACAATCGGGAAAAACTCCTGAAAAGGTAGGTCGGCATAACGGTGACGTGGCGGTCAGGTTATCGGCTGCGACGCTAATCTCCGGGTTCGCGGAAAAACCAATGCCAAGGTTGTCGATCAGTTTGTTGGGTGCGTTGCTGGGCCTTGGCCTGGTCACTGCCGCTGTCGGACAATCGGACGCAAAGGCGCCGCTCACCCGGAGCGAACGGTGCGCCAATCTCAGCCACCAATTTGACGAAGCCCTCGAAACACATGCCACGGCAACGCAGGTCACCGCGGCAAAGGCACTTCAGAGAAAGGGCAACCGGTACTGCGCAGCCAAGAAACAGGCGCAGGGCATCCGGATGCTCGCCAACGCTTTGAAGCTGCTTGGAGTGACACCGAACGACCCGGTTCAGTGAAACTCGAACTTGACCCGCAAAAAAAGGAAAATGAAGCCATGAAAAAGTCCATCCTTTCCGCCGCCGGTCTCGCCGTCGCTCTCGCTTTCGCGATGCCCGCTCTCGGCAATGCCGCAACCGCCACGACCGCTGCTCCGGCTGCCACGACCACCGCTCCGGCTACCACGACCACCGCTCCGGCTGCCACTGCTCCGATGAAGGCTGCGCCGAAGAAGGTCGCCAAGAAGGCCGTCTGCAAGGTGACCAAGAAGCACAAGTGCCCGGTCAAGAAGGCCCCGGCCAAGGCTGCTGCCGCTGCCGCTGCGCCTGCTGCTGCGAAGCCTGCTGCGAAGAAGCCCTGATCCGTTTCAGTTCTGGCGAGGCCGTTCCAGCCGCAGACCGGCTGGGGCGGCCTTCTGCCAGGAAAACGGTCGACGGCTGAACACCGGTTTCCAGCCAGATATCCTGATCGCATTAAACCCGTTTTCAACGCCGGCCGTGTAGGACAATCCGCATGAAGAAGCGGCTTTCGTCCATTTTTCGTTCGATGGCAATTGGCGGCCTCGTTGCCACCGGTGTCGCCAGGGTGCTGATTCTGTTTTCCGCCAGCCCGGTGCCGGATCCGGCGAGCGGACGCACCGAGCCTTCGCTGTTTGCACCGGCAATCTCCAGCAACTGGGACTACATCACGCCGGCGCAGACGTGGCTGCTGATCATGCTCACCGGCGTGACACTGATCTGCGTCGTGGCGTGGCCGATCGCTGCCTGGATGGAACGCCGGGCGGATGCCGGCAGCTTGCGGCCAGCTTCAGGCCGCCACATCTTCGGCCGCCAGGACCGTTGAACCGCGGCCGGCAACTGCCCACATGATTGTGGACGGTCGCGTCATGCCGGTTAGCAGCAGTTCACCGTTTCATGGAAACGGTAAACTGCTCTAACCCTTTGTTTTGACGCAATTCCGGACGGAAAAGCGTTTCACACTTTTCCTGGAATTGCTCTATCGGGTTGCGCGCCGATCAAAATGGACGATCGCTGGCGCCCGTGGCAAAATGCAGACTGAAGCCCGATCGCGAAACTGTCGGTTCCAATGTCTGAAATCACCACAAAGCCGCGCACCAAGGTCAAGCCGCAAACCGAGCGGCCGAAGCTTTACAAGGTCATCCTCATCAACGACGATTTCACGCCGCGCGAATTCGTGGTGACGGTGCTGAAGGGCGAGTTCAAGCTCAGCGAAGACCAGGCGCACCGGATCATGATCACCGCCCACCAGCGCGGCGTCTGCGTGGTCGCCGTCTTCACCAGGGATGTCGCCGAAACCAAGGCGACGCGGGCCACCGACGCCGGCAAGGCCAAGGGCTACCCGCTGCTGTTCACGACAGAGCCGGAGGAGTAGGGCACGACAGCGTTTTTCTCCCCGTCACTATACGGGGAGAAATGTCCGGCAGGACAATGAGGGGCGGCGCCGACAATGGTCATTTACGCAAGTAGTGAAGATCGCGAAGGCTGGCGCTGCCCCTCATCCGCCTGCCGGCACCTTCTCCCCGTATAGTGACGGGGAGAAGGAAGCTCACCGTCCCTCGCGGTACCACATCGAGCCCATCGCCAGGAGCAGCAGGCCGAGGCCGAGGAAGCCGCCAAACAGCGGCACGCGCGAGACGGCCTTGAGCACGCTGTCGTCGGTGGTGCGCAGGCCGATCCAGTCGCTGCCGGAGGCTTCGCCGGCCGAGCGCACCGGCACGATTGAGGGCAGCGTCACATCACCGCCAAGGGCGGAGGATGACGCCAACCGGCGCACGCTGCCGCCGGTCGCTTCAGCCGGCGCCTTCAACCGGTTTTCGGTGGAGATGACATCCGAGAATTCCGGTGCGTTGACCGGTCCGACATGGGCGAGCGCGGTGAGGTCGCCATTGGCAACCTGGAAGAGGCCGATCTCGTTGGTCTCGACGCTGCCGAGGAAGACGCCGGGTTCGGATTTCTCGAGCTTGACGGTCAAGGTCTTGCCGGAGGGCGTGATGATCTGCGCAGGGCCGGGGTCGTCGGCCATCGTCTGGCGGCGGATCTCCAGCACCATGCCGCGTCCATCGGCGGTCAGCCGCTCTTCCTCCAGCTCGGGCTCCTTCATCAGCCAGTGGGCGATGCGCCGGTAGAGCTGGACATGCGGACCGCCGCCCTCGAAGCCGCGCGCCCACAGCCAGCCCTGGTCCGACAGAAGCATGCCGACACGGCCTTCGCCCTTGCGATCGAGCAGCAGCAGCGGCCGGTTGTCGGCGCCCTTCATCACCACTTCGCCCTGCGGGTTCTGCACACCGATGGTCCGGAACCAGCGGCTCCAGTGCGGCGGCTCGGTGGCCGAACCGTCGAGGCCGCGGGTCACCGGATGGCGCTGGCCGAGATCGGTGAGGCGCGGATAGAAGGCCTTGTCGACCACTTCGCCGGTCGGCATGGCCGGCAGGGCCGACATCAGCGGCGTACGCGCGATCGAACTTTCGCCGGCATATTCGGGGCCGGCGGCGATCAGCAGCGCGCCGCCCTTTTCGACATATTCGGAGATGTAGTCGTAATAGAGGATCGGCAGCACGTCGCGGTGCTGGTAGCGGTCGAAGATGATGAGATCGAAATCCTTGATCTTCTCGACGAACAGCTCACGCGTCGGGAAGGCGATCAGCGACAATTCGTTGATCGGCGTGCCGTCCTGCTTTTCCGGCGGCCGCAGAATGGTGAAATGGACGAGATCGACGGAGGCGTCGGATTTCAACAGGTTGCGCCAGGTACGCTCGCCCGCGTGCGGCTCGCCCGAAACCAGCAGCACGCGCAGGTTCTCGCGGATGCCGTCGACCAGCGCGATGGCGCGGTTGTTGGTGTCGGTCAGTTCGCCCGGCTCGCGGTCGATGGCGAGTTCGATGATGTTGCGCCCGGCGCCAGGGATGGTCACCTGCAGCGGCATCGCCTGGCCGACGGCGGCATGCTCGACCGCGACCTGCTCGCCATTGACCGAGACGCGCACATCGACCGGACCGGTCTCGTTTTCCGTCGAGATGACGCGATAGGTCATATCGAGCGGCTTGCCGACGAGGCCGAAACGCGGCGCGTTCTCGAAGCGGATACGGCGGTCCTTTTCGTGATCGTTGCCGGTGATCAGGGCATGCAGCGGGGCGTTGAAATCGGGCGCGCCGGGCGGCGCGTCATGCACCTCGCCGTCGGTGACCCAGATGGCGCCGCCGATGCGCGATGGCGGCACGTCGCGGAAGGCGCCTTCCAGCGCGCCGAACAGGCGCGTCTCGGTGCGCTCTTCGGCGGCTTCGGACTTGCCGGCCTCGACGACGCGGACATCGAACTGCCTGAAGCGGCCAAGCCGCTGCTGCAGGCCGGCCAGCGCCTCGTCGGTCTGCCTGGTGCGGTCGCCGATGTCCTGGCTCTGGCTGCGGTCGACGATCAGGGCGACGACGCTCTTCAGCGGTTCGCGCTCCTCGTTGAGGAACACCGGGTTGAAGAGGGCGGCGGCGAGCGCCAGCAGGGCGACGAAGCGCAGGACGCCGCCGCGCTGGCGAAACCACAGGCCGACGAGCGCAAGCAGCGCCAATGGCACCAGCACCAAGGCCAGCAAGGGCCAGGACGAGATCAGCGGCTCGAAGGAGATCGACCAGTTCATGCCCTACGCTCCCCTTTGTGGGGAGGGTCGATCCACTCGAGTCGTGCAACAAGCAGCATCATCTTACTGCCCCAGCCGTTCGAGCAATATCGGGACATGCACCTGGTCGGATTTGTAGTTTCCGGTCAGCATGTACATCATGATGTTGACGCCGGCACGCAGCGCGTAGATCCGCTGCATCGGGTCGGCCGGCACGGTCGGCAGCAGCGGGTCGCCATTCTCGTCGACCGCCCAGGCGCCGGCGAAATCATTGGCGGTGATCATGATCGGCGAGACGCCGTCGCCGGTGCGCACGGGCCGGTTGTCGGCGTTGCTGGCATCGAGCGATGTCTCGACCCAGAGCGGGCTGCCGGCGAAGCGGCCCGGGAATTCGGGCAGGATGAAGAAGGATTTGGTCAGCACATGGTCCGACGGCACCGGCTCCAGTGGCGGCACGTTGAGGCTGCCGAGGATGTCGCGCAGCCGTTCGGTCGCCGGGCTGGTGGAATCGGCGCCGATGCCGTTGGCGAATTGGTCGCGCGTGTCGAACAGCACCGTGCCGCCCTGCTGCATATAGGCGTCGATGCGGGCGATCGCCGCCTGGCTCGGCATCGGCGCGGATGGGTCGATCGGCCAGTAGATCAGGGGATAGAACGACAGCTCGTCTTTCGAAATGTCGACGCCGGCCGGCTCGCCAGGTTCGAGCGCGGTCTTTTCGATCAGGAAGCGGGTCAGGCCCTCGAGGCCGGCGCGGCTGATCGAATCGACACCCGGCACGCCGGTCAGCACATAAGCGATGCGGGTCTTGGAAATCGCCTCGATGGCCACCTCGTCGCCGGGCTTGGCATCGTCGGCGCGGGCAAGGTCGGCATGACCGAACAAAGCGCCGAGCGCGATCAGGATCGCGGCGGTGGTCGCCACCGCGCCGGCGCGTCGCGGCCGGCGCGAAAACAGGCCGCCCATCCACAACACCGCCAGCGTGTCGAGCAGCATCAGTATCAAAGCGGCGGCAACCAGCCCGCCCTTCAGATTGCGCGATTCGTCGAAGGCATACTGGATCGTGGTGACCGGCACGGTGATTTGCGGGCGCGCCAGCGGGGTCAGCGTGCTTGCGGCATCGAGCAGGTTGTGAGCGAAGACGCCAGTCTCGGAACCGTAGAGGCCGGGCGGGTTCTCGAAGGTCACCGGCAGTGTACCGGCGCCCGGCACCAGCGGCCGTGCATCCGGCGTCGGCGGCACCAGCGAGCCGTCGGCCGCTATCATGCGATAGGGCGCGAGCGAGGTGGCGGCGGCTTCGGCGTTGGCGATCGCAGCGCCTTGGTTGCGCGACAGCTGGACGATGCGGCGCAGCATCTCGACGAAGCTGCCGGAGATCGGCAGGTTCGACCATGTCGCCTCCGGCGTGATATGGAACAGGACCAGCGTGCCCTTGCCCTTCTTCAGCCCGGTGACCAGCGGCGTGCCGTCGGCAAGTGCGGCCCAGGTGCGCTCGACGATATCGGGCGTCGGCTCCGCCAGCACCTGCCGGCTCACGGTGACTTCGGTGGGTGGCGCCAGATCGGCGAACGGACCGGCCTTGGGGAATTCGGTGACCGGCTGCGGCGACGTCCATGACAAGGCGCCGCCGAGCGAACGCTCGCCGGTGCGCAGGCGCACCGGCAGCAGGTCATCGTCATTGCCGGCGGCGGCCAGCCGCGGGCCGGCGAAACGCACCAGCGTGCCGCCTTTTTCGACCCAATCGACCAGCCTTGGCCGGACCTGCTCGGGAATGGTGCCGATATCGGCCATGATGATCATCGCCGGCTTCTGGTCGAGGATCTGCGGGATGGCGTCGGCAAGATCGGCGCTTGAGGGTTCGACCAGATCGGCGAAGGGCTGCAGCGCGCGCCTGATGTAGTAGAGCGGCGACAGCAGCGGCTGCGCCTGGTCGGCCTCGGCCTGTGACAACAGCCCGACACGGCGACGCTTGGAGTTTTCATCGAGCACGCGCACGGCGCCGGCGTGGCGCTCGCCGTCGAGCGCGATCGAGGCGAAGTCGTTGCGCAGCTCGAACGGCACCGTCATGGTGCCGGTGGCAGTCGCCTCGCCCGGTGCGAAGGTCAGCGTCGCATCGGCGATGCGGCGGCCCTTGTCGTCGAAAGCACCGGCGGTGACCTGGCCCGGTGCAGGGTCGCCCGGCGCACGAATGGCGGTCAGTGCGAAGCCGTCGACCTGGTTGTCGGCGGCGGTGAGGCCGGTCAGCGAAAGCCGGTCGGCGGTTGCCCAGACGACGCGGGCGGCATTTTTCGACAACAGCGTGTTGAAGGCGGCTTCATCGCCTTTGGCCGCCAGGCCATCGGCAAGCACGGCGACGCTGGAACCGGGCACGGTCTCCAGCACGCCGGCGACACGGGCATAGACGGCGGGCCGGTCGGTCGGGATCGGCCGCGGCTTGGCCGCGCGCAGCCGGTTGAGCGCCGAAGCGGCATCGAAAGGGCCGATCTCGGCATTGGGCTTTTCGGCGGTGAAGGCGATGATGACCGGCACGCCGTTCGAACCGGCATCGCTAATCAGCCGCTCGGCGGTGGCGACACGTTTGTTCCAGTCGGCGGCGCTGGCCCAGTCATTGTCGATGACCAGTGCAAGTGCTGCTCCCTCGGCCGCCAGTTTTTCGCGCGGGTTGAAAACCGGTTCGGCCAAGGCGGCCACGATGAGGGCCGCCATCAAGAGCCTGAGCAGCGTCAGCCACCATGGGCTCTGCTGCGGGGTCTCCTCGCGTTTCAGCACACGGGCCAGGATATTCAGCGGCGGGAACACTTCGGTCTGCGGCTTGGGCGGCGTCAGCCTGAGCAGCCACCAGATCACCGGCAACGCCAGCAGGCCCCACAGCACCATGGGAGCGCCGAAGGAGAGCGGCAGCCAGCTCATGCGACCGCCTTTCCGGCACGACCGCCACCGGCATGCCCGCCTTCGGCAGTCATCGCCATGTGCAGGCGCACCAGCGCGTCGGAGGCCAGCCGATCGGTGTGGTTGACGGTGAAGCTCCAACCGAGCCGCTTGCACCAGCCGGCCAGTTCCTGGCGGCGGGCAGTGTAGAGCAGGCGGTATTCGTCGGCGAGCATTTCGGCGCGCCCGGCCGTCAATTTTTCGCCGGTCTCGGGATCGGTGAACTCGGTGCGGCCGGCGTAGGGGAAGGTCTCCTCGGCCGGGTCGGCGACCTCGATCAGATGCGCTCGCACGCCGTGGCGGGCCAGCACGTCGAGCCAGGCCATCGTTTCCTCCACCGGATCGAGGAAATCGCTGGCGATGACGATGTCGCAAAAGCGCCTGATATCCGTGAGGTCGGGTTTTGCCGGCAGCTCGCCGGCATGCATGAGCTGGGCGGCGATGCGTTCGGCGCCGTTGCGCGCGGTGAACGGATCGGTCAGCCCCGGCCAGGCGATGCGCTCGCCGCTGCGCGACAAAAGTTCGGCCATGGCAAGCGTGAGCACCAAGGCGCGCGATTGCTTGGAAACGCTGGCGCCGGTCGACTTGTAAAGCATGGATGGCGAAGGGTCGGCCCACAGCCACACCGTATGAGCGGCCTCCCATTCGCGGTCGCGCACATAGGTATGGTCGTCGCGTGCCGAGCGGCGCCAGTCTATGCGTGAGGAGTCGCCTTCGACATAGGGCCGGAACTGCCAGAAATTCTCGCCGATGCCGCGTTTGCGGCGGCCGTGCCAGCCGGCGATCACGGTGTTGACGATGCGGCGTGCCTCGACCAGCAGGTCTGGCACAAGCGAAGCCCGCAACCGGCCACGGGCGAGCGCGTCGCGCGTCGCCGCCGGAGCCTGGACCTCGCCGATGCGCGCCATCAAATCCCTTTCACAAGCTTCGCCACGACATCGCGCACGCTGGTGCCTTCGGCGCGGGCGGCGAACGTCAGCGCCATGCGATGCTGCAGCACCGGCTCGGCCAGCGCCCGCACATCGTCGACCGAGGGCGCCAACCGCCCATCGTAGAGCGCCCGCGCCCGCGTGCACAGCATCAGCGCCTGGCTGGCGCGCGGGCCTGGACCCCAGGCGACAAGCTTGTCGGTCTCGGCATTGCCCTGGCCCGGGCGCGCCGAGCGCACCAGGGTCAGGATCGCCTCGACGACGCTTTCGGGCACCGGCATGCGGCGGATCAGCGTCTGGATCTCCTTCAGCCGCGCCGGCTGCAGCACGTTCTGCGCCTTGGCGTCCTCGACGCCGGTGGTTTCCAGAAGAATGCGGCGCTCGGCCTCGATTTCGGGATAGAGGATGTCGACCTGCATCAGGAAGCGGTCGAGCTGGGCTTCCGGCAGCGGATAGGTGCCTTCCTGCTCCAGCGGATTCTGCGTCGCCAGCACATGGAAGGGCGCCGGCAGGTCGTGACGGGCGCCGGCAATGGTGACGTGGTACTCCTGCATTGCCTGCAGCAGTGCCGACTGGGTGCGCGGCGAGGCGCGGTTGATCTCGTCGGCCATCAAAAGCTGGGCGAAAATCGGTCCGGAAATGAAGCGGAAGGAGCGCTTGCCGAATTCGTCCTGCTCCATCACTTCGGAGCCGAGGATGTCGGACGGCATCAGGTCGGGCGTGAACTGGATGCGGCGCGAATCGAGGCCGAGCACGACACCCAGTGTCTCCACCAGCTTGGTCTTGGCAAGGCCGGGCACGCCGACCAGTAGCGCATGGCCGCCGGCCAACAGCGCCACCAGCGTGCGCTCGACGACATTCTCCTGGCCGAAGATGACCCGGCCGACCCCGTCGCGAATTCTGGAGATGTCGGCAAGCGCCTTTTCGGCCTCGGCGATCATGTCCTTTTCGCTGATTGGGCTTTCCTTGACCATTACGCTCATTCAGCTCAATCCCTTAAAATTGGAGATAGATGGTTGGAAATAACGGTTGCAGCATAGCATAAGTTGCCGCGATTCGGCCTCGCGTGGCGCCTACGTTGGAACTTAAATCACAGACTTAGGCTGACAAGCGGAACAACAGTGACTATTTCGTGACCATGTCGGAACACTTCGAACATCGCGAACAGAGCCTTGCCGATGCCACCGAGGCGCGCGGCCTGGAGGCGCTGATCTCGCGTGCGGCACGTGCCGGCAAGGGCGCGGCGCCGGTCGAGCGCTGGAATCCCGACTTTTGCGGCGATCTCGACATGGAGATCAAGGCCGACGGCACCTGGTTCTATCTGGGCACGCCGATCGGGCGCATGCCACTAGTGCAGCTTTTCTCTTCCGTGCTGCGCAAGGATGCCGATGGCAGGACCTATCTGGTCACGCCAGTGGAAAAGGTCGGCATCCGGGTCGCCGATGCGCCCTTCATCGCCGTCGAAATGGACGTTTCGGGCAGTGGCGACCAGCAAGTCATCACTTTCCGCACCAATGTCGGAGATGTCGTCGAGGCCGGACCGGAGCGGCCGCTGCGTTTCGTCGACGAGAACGAGACCGGCGGATTGAAGCCCTATGTGCTGGTGCGCGGCAGGCTGGAGGCGCTGGTGGCGCGGCCGGTCATGTACGAACTGGTCGAGCATGCCGAGGAGATCGAGGTCGACGGCAGGATGATGTTCGTCGTGCGCTCCAGGGGAGCGGTGTTTGCGATCATGCCGGCGGATCAACTGAAGCGGCTGAGCGCGTGATGGACCAGGTGACGCCGATGCCGTTTTCATCGGCGGATTTTCGCGCGCGCTTCGCCGCGCAGCCGCAGGCCCATGCCAGCGACGACTATGGCGATCACCGCTTCAATCCGGGCCATCCGCGCCTCAACCAGGGCAAGGCGTTGCGCAACGCGGCGGTGCTGATCCCGGTCGTCGATCACGAAGGCGAGGCGACGGTCCTCCTGACCAAGCGGGCCGAAAAGCTGCGCAACCATTCGGGGCAGGTGGCTTTTCCCGGCGGCACCATCGATGCCACCGATGCGAGCCCGGAAGCCGCCGCACTGCGCGAGACCTTCGAGGAGATCGGCCTTGGCCAGGATCGCATCGAGATCCTCGGACGCATGCCCGACTATGTCGCCGGCAGCGGCTACCGCATCGCGCCGGTGCTTGGCATCGTGCGGCCCGGTTTCGAGCTCGCCTTGAACACCGATGAAGTCGACGCGGCCTTCGAGGTGCCGTTGCGCTTCCTGATGGAGCCCGCCAACCACAAGCGCGACAGCCGGATGTGGAACGATCTCGAATGGTTCTTCTATGACATGCCTTACGGCGACCGGCGCATCTGGGGCGTCACCGCCGGCATCATCCGTACGCTCTATGAAAGGCTCTATGCGTGAGTGTTTCGATCGCTGGCAGAGCCGACTGGCTCGCCGACAAGCATCTGCAGCGCCTGCTTGCCGCGCTCACTGAGGGCGGTGAAGAGGCGCGTATTGCCGGTGGCGCGGTGCGCAATACGCTGATGGGCCAGCCGGTCGCCGACACCGACATCGCCACAACCTGCCTGCCGCAGGAGACCATCCGCCGTGCCCAGGCGCAAGGTTTCAAGCCGGTGCCGACCGGGATCGAGCACGGTACGATCACGGTGGTCGCAGGCGGCAAGCCCTATGAAATCACCACCTTGCGCGCCGATATCGAGACCGATGGCCGCCGCGCCAAGGTCTCGTTCGGCCGCGACTGGAAGCTCGACGCCGAGCGGCGCGATTTCACCATCAACGCGCTCTATGCCGAGGCCGACGGCAGGGTTGTCGACCTGGTCGGCGGCATCGCCGACATCGAGGCACGGCGGCTGCGTTTCATCGGCGATCCGGAAGCACGTATCCGCGAGGATTACCTGCGCATCCTGCGCTTTTTCCGCTTTTTCGCCTGGTATGGCGAAGGGCGGCCGGACGCCGAGGGGCTGAAGGCCTGCGCGCGGCTGAAGGACGGGCTCGCACAGCTGTCGGCCGAGCGCGTCTGGTCCGAAGTGAAGAAGCTTCTGTCGGCGCCGGACCCATCTCGGGCGCTGCTGTGGATGCGGCAGGCCGGCGTCCTGACCGCGGCGCTGCCGGAAAGCGAGAGATGGGGCATCGACGCCATCCATGGGCTGACCAAGGCCGAGAAGGATCTGGGTTGGGCGGCCGACGCGATGCTGCGGCTGGAGGCGATCGTGCCGCCGGATGCGGCGCGCATGAAAATACTGGCCGAGCGGCTGAAACTGTCGACCGCGGAAGCTGACCGCCTGCGCCACTGGGGGCTGACGGCTGCCGTCGAGCCGAAGACGACCGAGGGCGAACTGGCCAAGCGGCTCTATCGTGGCGATCGGCAAGGCTTTGTCGATCGCCTGCGGCTGTCGCTCGCCTCGGCGCGGGTGCGGGCCGTCGACGACAATGACGCACTGCTCGAAGCCGGCGGTTTCTCGCGCCTGCTCGCCTTTGCGCTCAAATGGGAAAAGCCGTCGTTTCCGCTGAAAGGCGCCGATCTGACTGCACTTGGCGCCAAGCCTGGGCCGAAGCTCGGCGAAATCCTCAAGAATCTCGAGGCAGAATGGATCGAAGCTGGTTTTGCGCCCGATCGCGGCGCGTTGCTCGAACGCGCCGCGAAGGCCCTTGAACCCTAGAGCCTGGCTCGAATATCGTGCACGAAGTGCTGCCCATCTACCTGATGGCCACGGGAGCCAAGGCACGCGAAAGGCTTGCTTCGCCCTTGCCGTAGGTGGAGGCGCTATAGTTGACCAGCGTGTCGGTACGAGCCGTGTTGAGCAGATCGTTGGTGATCTGGGTCGGCGTCGCCTTGGTGAATTTACTACCGATGATCGCCGCATAGCCTGAAATGATCGGCGCGGCGAAGGACGTGCCATAAAGGCCCGTCTTGCTCCCGTCGACACCGACTACAAGGAAATGGCTTTGCACAAGCGGATTGGATCCGGCGTAGTTGGAGTACCAGGCGAGCTGGGCCGGGGTTGATGTCGTGCCGTTCGTTGACAGCGCACCGACGAAGATCGCTGACGCTTTGCCGACCAGGGCGAGGTCGAGATAGTCCTGCTGGCCATTGGTGACACCGCCCACGGCAACGGAGTCGTTGCCGGCTGCCTTGGAGACAACGGCTGACCCTCTGGTGGCATAAGAGATGATCGAAGCCTCCTCGGCGCTCCATCCGATCTGGTTCGGGCTGTAGCCCGCTGTAGCGTACATACCATAACTCAGATTGAGCACGTTCAGGCCAGGCGCCAGCGTCACCGCCGAGCTGGTTGTGAAGTCTTTCGACCTTATGGTTGCCAAGGGGGCAATCATGGAGGCTTCTTCGCGTGTCCATTCGCCGTGCCGCTGGGTCTGCACCCCAATGCCAAAGTTGCCGGAGAACCGAGATGTACTGGAAAAATCGTCAACGATCGTAATCGTGACGCCCTTGCCCTTGTAACCCGCGGCCCACGCGGCACCGACGTCGGGGCTCATCCACCCTGGTGTTGTTGCTGCTTGCGTGCGCGCGGCCGGGATCTTTGCGCTTACGCATATGGACAGGCCGCCATGGCACAGCGCGGCCATCTCGTCGGCATCGGGGGCCTGCTGGGCCGACGCGATCGGCGCCGACAGCATGGCGAAGGCCATGGCGATACCGAATTTCAAATGTCTAGCTGGCATGTTCCTACTCCGATCAAACAAGAAAACTGGTACGGGCGATCGCGAACCGCGTTTTTTCAATCCATGGCCTTCGGCGATCAGAAAGTAACACGGTAGTTCAGCCACAGATGCTGGCTCTCCGGTTTAGCGTTAACCAGATATTTCAACGTTTCCTCAGGAGCCATCTGGCTGGCCGCAAGCCGGCAATTGACGCTGTAGGTACCGAGGTCGCCATAGTCGGCCTGGCAGGATTTTTCGGTGAGTTTGCCGCCGATCACGGTGGTAAGCGACAGGGAAAGGGTGCTGTTCGGGCTCTGATGCATCTGGGTGAGGAAACCAAGCTTGAGGCTGGGCTCGATCCTGTATTTCTCGCCCTGTTCCCCGGTCCCAAATCCCCAAAGGATGCCGGTGTCCTGGGTGATCTGGGTGATGAGGTCCACGTGCATATCGACCCAGCTTGCGCGGTACCATCGGTTGAACGATACCCGGTTTCCGCTCTGCAATTCGTAACCGCCATTGCCCAAGCCTCGCGCGCGATCGCTGAGCGGCGAGCCCTGATGGACTTCGACCAACGATGTCGTCAATTCCTGGGCAACAACCGGCGATGCGCCAATGAGCGCGCACGAAACGAGCGCCATTGTGCAGGAGCTCAGTCGACTGCCGGACTTTTCGCGCATGCGCGAACCACCTCACCACCCCACCGATCCGGATCAGTGCCTGGTGGCGACGGGCTTCTCTGGCAGCCCACAGTACCCGGATTGTCCGGCCGACAGTGGCACCGGTTGGGTTACCGCGGGGTTTATTTTAGCTGGAGGGAATATATTTTTTTTACTCACAAGGTGACGTGCACCGCGTCGAAGCGATTTCCTGCAACATCTCGTCGTCGCAATACGGAGCAGGTGCGGTGCCAAAGCGCCCACAACGCCAAAGCGAATGGCGGGCGTCAAGGTCGGCGCACAGCTTACGCGGCGTCGCGGGCCTTCTCGATGCGTGAACGGATCGCCTCGATCATAGTTTCGCGGATGGTCGTCTCGCCGTGCGTCTCGCGCATATGCTCGACGGCCCGGCGCATCACCTCGGCTTCCTCGTCGGCTCGGGTGTGCCAGTCACAGCCGGGAACGAGCGACCCGCAGTGAAATTCCTTCATCGGATTTCTCCCTTTTTCCTCCGTGGAGCCTGGGCGAGGCCCCGGTGCTTTCTTGGCCCACGCTTCGAATTCCGGGCCTGGACTTTCGGAGCCTGAGCGGGCGGAAAGCATAACACAGATGGGGTGGTATTGGTTGCGGTCAACCACAAAAAGGCGGAGCGGCTCCGCTCCGCCCTCTTACGCTTAGCCCAGGGCAGGGCCGGACATCGTCTCGTCCAGCCCGGGCGGGTTGGTCGTCACTTCACGACCTTGACTGACTCGGCAATCTTGTTCTTGCCGCTCGTGTCCCATGAGATTCTGACTCTTTCACCGACCTTCAGGCCAGGATCCTTGAAGGTGCTGGGAAGCGTAAAAGATGATCCATTGTCAAGAACCAGGCTCATGGCTGTCGCGTCGAAGGTCTTGACCGTGCCGGTTGTGTGCTTGACGGCGGCGAATGCTACCGAACCGGAAGCGAGCAAGGCCGCCGCGGCGGCCGAAACAATGATCTTGCGCATGCAAAGTACTCCTGGAAAGAGCGGGCATCCTTTTGAAGAGGTATCCCGCATCGTCTTGGGCCGTCCGGTTGCGTCGAGTCGCGGCCCGCTTTGTTTCGACGCAATTCCTGAGCGAAGACCGTCTCGCACCTTCCTGGAATCGCCCTCGGCGGACCACCGGCGCTTCCCGACCCGATCACGAAAATAACCTAGTCCTTTCAAATGCCTATTAGACGAAAAAGAAATCTTCGCCGGACCGCGTGCCACATTCCATGCCCATTTCGCCGGGAATGGGACATCAATACGGCTCACATCGCGCTCACCATCTTGTTACGGCCAGCGGACCTCTGGCGGCAGGCTGGACAGGATCGACGCGACATTGCCGCCGGTTTTCAGGCCGAAGATGGTGCCGCGATCGTGAAGCAGGTTGAATTCGACATAGCGGCCACGGCGGATGAGCTGTTCGTCGCGGTCGCCGTCGGTCCAGTTCTCGTTGAAGTTGGCGCGCACGAGATGGCCGTAGACGACCAAGAAAGATCGCCCGACATCCTGGACGAAGTTGAAATCGGCATTCCAGCCGCCTTTGTCCTGCGCCGAATGCAGCCAGTCGAAGAAAATGCCGCCGGTGCCGCGCGGCTCGTTGCGGTGCGGCAGATAGAAGTACTCGTCGCACCAGGTCTTGAATTTCGGGTAGTCGGCGACATCAGCGTTCTTTTCGCAAGCGAACTGCATGGCGCGGTGGAAAGCGATGCTATCGGGATCGTCCTGTGTGCGGCGGCGGTCCAGCACCGGGGTCAGATCGGCGCCGCCGCCGAACCAATGGCTGGAAGTGACGACCATGCGCGTGTTCATGTGCACGGCCGGGACGTTGGGGTTCCAAGGATGCGCGATCAGCGAAATGCCGGACGCCCAGAAGCGCGGATCTTCCTCGGCGCCGGGCATCTGCTTCCTGAATTCGGGTGAGAACTCGCCATAAACAGTCGAGGTGTGGACGCCGACCTTCTCGAAGACGCGGCCATGCATCATCGACATGGTGCCGCCGCCACCCTTGCCCTGGTCACGCTCCCAGGGCGTCTTCTCGAAACGGCCCGGCGACCATGAGGCCAGTGGGCCCTGGAGATCCTGCTCGATCTGCTCGAAAGCGCCGCAGATGCGTTCGCGCAAGGCTTCGAACCACAGGCGTGCCTTCATCTTCTTCTCTTCGATGTCGGCGGGCAGGCCAGGTGGCATTTCAGGTCGTTCCAAGTGCTGTCTCCGGTTGCGGGTCGGTCGGGTCGACAAAAGACTCGTCTTTTCCGGGCGCGATCCCTAATCTCTTAAGGGACAGGGTCAAGTCACTTTGGTTTTGCGCATGTCCTTTCCGAACCCGATTTCGGGATCATGCGCCAGGTGCAAGGAGTTGTTTCGTGCGCACCCCGGCAAGACCGCCGCTGGATGGCCTGAAGAAAAGGCTCGACCAAAGCCGGGCCGAACGCGAGCGCATGCCGCGCGACGGTTTCCTGCGCGAGACCTTCGTGCTGCCGCGCTCCGATGCGCGCCTCAAGGCCAAGGAATGGTTCGAGCGTTTCCCCAAGCAGGCCTACTGGACGGAGATCGAAAGCTGGTTCGAACGCCCGGGTGATTTGATCGAATTCACCATCAGGCGGTTGCCGGCGGCGGATTAGGATTTCCTCGCCCCGTTTACGGGAAGAGGATGCCGGCAGGCAGGTGAGGGGCAGCGCGAACCCTTCACTGTTCGCGCTGCCCCTCATCCGCCTTTCAGGCACCTTCTCCCCATGAACGGGGAGAAGGAAGAACCAATCGTCTCGCCCCCGTGCCTTCCCTTGCCAGCCTGTCGCCCTTGTTCCTGAGCGGACATTTGTTGATCGACATGCAGCCGCAGCCGATGCAGTCGGTCAGGCCGTCGCGCAGCTTCTTTAGCTGGCTGATCTTCTGGTCGAGGCTATCGCGCCAAGCCGTTGAAAGCAGATTCCAATCCTCGCGCGTCGGCGTGCGGCCTTCAGGTAATGATTCAAGTGCTTCGCCGATCTCGGCCAGTGAGATGCCGACCTCCTGCGCGACCTTGATGATCGCCACCCGCCGCAGCACGTCGCGGCCGTAGCGGCGCTGGTTGCCTGATGTGCGGTGGCTGCGGATCAGCCCGCGCGCCTCATAGAAGTGCAGTGCCGATACCGCCACGCCGCTGCGCATGGCCATCTGGCCGACCGTCAGTTCCGTTGCTGGAGCCATTTTCCATTTTCCGCTTGACCTCAAGTTAAGTTGAGCTTGTAGCGAAGAAATGCCGATGGAGCAAATGACAGGAGAAGGCGATGTGCGCCTGGGTGAAAATGACTAGAAACGGCGTTGCCGGCGAACCGCTATCCGAGTTGCCGGACGGCTTCGCCAGCCACCATGGCGACGGAGAGCGCGACGTTGATGCTGCGCGCGCCACCTTGCATGGGGATGGTCAGCCGCGCGTCCGCGGCCTGATGGACCGGATCCGGCACGCCTGCGGATTCGCGGCCGAACAGGAGGATGTCGCCTTGGGCGAAGGCGAATTCGGTGTAAGGGGCCGTCGCCTTGGTCGACAGAAGCACCAGCCGTTTCGCGTGCACCTTGCGCCAGTCCTCGAAGGCGTCCCAGTCGACATGCCGGGTCAGGGCAGTCATTTCAAGGTAGTCCATGCCGGCGCGCCTGAGCGCTTTGTCGGAGAGCGGGAAGCCGGCCGGTTCGATGATGTCGACGCCAAGGCCGAGGCAAGCGGCGAAGCGCAGGATTGTCCCGGTATTGCCGGCGATGTCAGGCTGGTAGAGCGCGATGCGGAGACGATTGTTCATTTCCGCGTCTTTCTAATAAGTGGCAGATCCGCCACAGCGACCTCGCGGTTTTGGAAATTCCTGGACCTGCGGGTGGCCATTTTCTGCGAAGTCGGGTATACGGCCAGCATTGTCAACCCGAACCGATGGAGGGGTAACTCATGATGACCATGCACATCCAGCGCCTCTCCTGTGGGCCAGTACGCCCCACGGCGGTTTCGGTACGACGATTCTCCTGACTCTCTAAGACTTGATCGCACCGATTCCCGCCGAAACGATTTTTCGGCACTCGAAGGAATCCTGCGATGTTTTTCAAAAAGTCAAAAGGGCTGAACGCCCGAGCTGAGCATGTCCGGACCGACACTTGTCGCGTCCGAACCGACTCCTTCAGTCGTGTCCAGACCGACTCGTTCAGTCATGCCCTGACCGAGGCAATGCGCACCTCCGGCCGAATGCCGGTGGTCGAACTTGCTTCGCCTTTTTTATCACATCTTCACATGGAGGACGGACCAATGTTCGATCCCTACAGAATACCCGGTTCAAGAAGCCTGCACGAGCGCAAGATGGCGACCTGGGCTCTGCTGATCGGCGAAACCTATTCGTCGGCGGTCCACGCCGAAGTCCGCCGCCGGCCGCATCGCGGCATGCTGCCGGATGTCGATTTTTCGCGTGCGGTTCCCGACCCGGGCCGGCCCTCGCTGGTGCGCCGGATTATCCGGCTGATCCGGCCGGGCGCGAAAATCCGGCTCGTCGACACCGCACCGTCAGGATCGACAAACGAGCCTGTCGGCGAAAAGCCCGCGAGCCCCTATATAGCGCGAAGCAGGGCCGGCGGTCCGGATGATTCCGGACCGTCGGCCCTCGGCGCCACACGGCCCGGGGACTTCGTACGTCGCCACGCCGCGTAAGCGGGAAACAGATTTCACGAGCATGACCTATGTTGTTGTTTAACTGGTTTGAAAGAAGGCTCGATCCGTTCCCGGCAGCGGAACCGGTCGAGCCGCCCAAGACGCTGGTGGCCTTCTGCCTGCATTATACGCGCGGCGCATGGCCCTATATACTGACCGATGCGGTGCTGGTGACGGCCATCGCCATCGCGGAAGTGTGGATGTTCGGCTTCCTCGGCCGCATCGTCGATTGGCTGTCGGGGCAGAACCGCGAAACCTTCCTGCAGACGGAAGGCTGGAAGCTCGCCGGCATGGCCTTCATCGTGCTGTTCGCGCTGCCGGGCACCGTCTGGCTGCATTCGCTGCTCAACCAGCAGACGCTGATGGGCAATTATCCCATGCGCATCCGCTGGCAGGTGCACCAGTACCTGCTCAAGCAGTCGATGAGCTTCTACCAGGACGAGTTCGCCGGCCGCATCGCCACCAAGCTGATGCAGACGGCGCTCGCCGTGCGCGAATGCGTCATCAAGGTGATCGACGTGCTGAACTACGTCATCGTCTATTTCCTCGGCATGCTGTTCATCGTCGGCTCGGCCGACTGGCGGCTGGCGGCGCCGCTTGGCGTCTGGCTGGTCGGTTACATCCTGTTGCTGCGCTTTTTCATCCCGCGCCTCGGCAAGGTCGGCGAGGAGCAGGCCAATGCGCGCTCGACCATGACGGGCCGCGTCGTCGACAGCTACACCAACATCCAGACGGTCAAGCTGTTCAGTCATTCGCGCCGCGAGGCCTCCTTCGCCAGGGAAGGCATGATGGGCTTCCTCGACACGGTCTACCGGTCGATGCGGCTGGTGACGGTGCTTTTCGGTTCGCTCTACATCCTGAACGCTTTGCTGCTGTTCTCGGTCACCGCCATCTCGCTGTGGCTGTGGATGGGGCAAGCGGTGACGATCGGCGCGGTGGCCGTGGTCATCGGCCTGGTGCTCAGGATGTGGGGCATGTCGCAGTGGATCATGTGGGAAATGTCGGGCCTGTTCGAGAACATCGGCACGGTGCAGGACGGCATCGCCTCGATCTCGCTGCCGCGCCTGGTCGAGGACAAGCCTGGTGCGAAGGAGATCACCGTTTCTCGTGGTGAAATCCGCTTCGAGGACATCCGTTTCCATTACGGCAAGCAGAAGGGCGTCATCGAGAGCCTGTCGCTGGCGGTGAAGCCGGGCGAGAAGGTCGGCATCGTCGGCCGCTCGGGCGCCGGCAAGTCGACGCTGGTCAATCTGCTCCTGCGCTTCTACGACCTGGAGAGCGGCCGGATCCTGATCGACGGCCAGGAGATCGCCGGCGTGAAGCAGGATTCGCTGCGTGCCCAGATCGGCATGGTCACGCAGGACACCTCGCTGCTGCATCGTTCGGTGCGCGACAACATCCTCTATGGCCGGCCCGACGCGTCGGACGAGATGCTTGTCGAGGCGGCGCGGCGGGCCGAGGCGCTGGATTTCATCGGCGGGCTTTCGGACCACAATGGCTGCAAGGGGTTCGACGCCCATGTCGGCGACCGCGGGGTCAAATTGTCCGGAGGCCAACGGCAACGCATCGCCATTGCTCGCGTTATGTTGAAGGATGCGCCTATACTTATCCTTGACGAGGCGACATCGGCGCTGGATTCCGAGGCGGAAGCGGCCATCCAGGAGAATCTTTACAAGCTCATGCAAGGCAAGACCGTCATTGCCATCGCGCACCGGCTGTCGACCATCGCGGCGATGGACAGGCTGGTGGTGATGGACCAGGGCCGCGTCATCGAAGAGGGTTCGCACGACGAACTGGTCGCCAGGGGCGGGCTCTATGCGCAGCTCTGGCAACGCCAGTCGGGCGGCTTCCTGCTCGAGGACAGCCCCGTCGACGCCGCCAACGACCTCGTTGCCAATGACATCGGTGCCAAGGGGCAAGCCGCAGAATGATGATCGCCGCATGATGACAGCCGTCTATCGCTGGTTCGAGAACTGGGTTTATCCGTTCAGGGAGCCGTCGAGCCTTCGGCCACCTTCAAGCGTCACCGGCTTTCTCTGGCACTATGTCGGCCAGGCGAAATTCGCCTTCTTCGCCATGCTGGTCATCGGCGGCATCGCGCCGCTGGTCGAGGCGGGCCTGTTCTACTTCGTCGGGCGGCTGGTCGATATTCTCGACCAGCTTCCCGGCGAGCGCAGCTGGCATGCGTTGTGGACCGCTGCCGGCCCGGAGCTGGTGTTCATGATCGTGGTGGTGCTGGTCGTCCGCACCATCGTCGTCGGCCTGTCGGCGCTGGTCGACGAACAGACGATCACGCCCGGCTTCTACAATCTGGTGCGCTGGCAGGCGCACAGGCATGTCTCGCGCCAGTCCTACGCCTTCTTCCAGAACGATTTCGCCGGCCGCATCGCCACAAAAGTCTGGCAGGCGGGCCAGGCGACCGGCGATTTGATGGAAAGCTTCCTCGAGGTGGTCTGGTTCATGGTCGTCTACACGGTGACGACGCTGGCGCTGGTCGCCGGGCTCGATCTCAGGCTCGCTGTGCTGGTGGTGATCTGGATCACCGCCTTCGGCTGGCTGGCCAAGCTCTATCTGCCGGCGATCCGCAAGCACGCCGAGGCGACGGCCGAAGCCGGCTCGATGATCACTGGGCGCATCGTCGATTCCTATTCCAACGTGCAGACGCTGAAGCTGTTTTCGGCCGACGGCGACGACCGCTACATCAGGAACGGCTTCGACATCTATCTCGACGCGCTGCGCCCCTTCACCCGCCGGCTGACCGGCGTGCGCATGGCGCTGACGACGCTGTCGGGCATCATGATCACGGCGATCGGCTGTTTTGCCGTCTATCTCTGGGTCGAGGGCTCGATCACCGTCGGCGCGGTCGCCTTCACGCTGTCGCTGGTGCTGCGGCTCAACATGCTGCTCGGCCGGCTGATGATGCAGCTCAACAGCATCTTGCGAAACCTCGGCGTGCTGGAGAACTCCAAGGCGCTGATCTCGCAGCCGCTCGGGCTCATCGACGCGCCCGATGCGAAGGAGCTTGTCGTGGCCGGCGGCCGCATCGACGTGAAAGACGTCGAGTTCCACTATGGCAACGGGTTCGGGGTGCTGAACGGCATCGACCTTGTCGTCAAGCCGGGCGAGAAAGTCGGGCTGGTCGGACCGTCGGGTGCCGGCAAGACGACGCTCGCCAATCTGATCCTGCGGCTCTACGATTTGGAGAGCGGCTCGATCACCATCGATGGCCAGGACGTTTCGGACGTTACGCAGAATTCACTGCGGGCCAATATCGGCGTCGTCAGCCAGGACACGGCGCTGTTCCATCGCTCGTTGCGCGACAACATCAAGCTCGGCATGCCCGACGCGACCGATGCGGAGGTGATCGCGGCGGCGAAGAAGGCCGAGGCGCACGAGTTCATCCTGACCTTGCGCGATAACAGGGACCGCGCCGGCTACGAGGCCTTTGTCGGTGAGCGCGGCGTCAAGCTTTCGGGAGGCCAGCGCCAGCGCGTGGCGATCGCACGTGTCTTCCTCAAGGACGCGCCGATCCTGATCCTCGACGAGGCGACCTCGGCGCTCGATTCCGACATCGAAGCGGCGATCCAGGAAAATTTGACGCGGCTGATGCAGGACAAGACGGTGATCGCCATCGCCCACCGGCTGTCGACGATCGCCGCCCTCGATCGCCTGGTGGTGCTCGATGGCGGCCGTATCGTCGAGCAAGGCACGCATGACGAACTGGTGGCGCTCGACGGTCTTTATGCGCGGCTGTGGAAACGGCAGTCCGGCGGCTTCCTCTATCACGAGGAAAGCGTGCTGGAAGAGACGCGGCCGGCGGAGTAGGTTTGATGACTGTTGCCTTGCCGCTAGAGACTGAGGTGCTCAAGGAGCTCCGGTTGGAATTGCTTAAGTTCCTCTCCGACCGTTCTGGACTTTCCGTGCCGGCAGCCAACGACTTGGAGGCCCGCTGATGTCTCTACGCCCCCCTTCTGGTTGGACGAGCGCTACCGCTGCCGAAGCAGCCTTCGATGCACTTGGCCACGAGATCCTGGCCGAGAAGGCGGCCGCGCTCGGCCGCGCCGGGCAGAAGGTCGAGGAAACGCTGGCAAGGCTGCGTGACAATGCCGACGAACAGATACGCTCGATGCTCCTGAAGGATGCCGCCAAGGCGGTGCACGCCTATTTCATCCAGCGCGAACTGTGCGGCCTTCGACGACATGATGCCGTCATCCGCGAATACAACATCCCAAAGGCCGTGCTGGTCAGGCTTGGCGCCATGTAGGGCCGGAGCCTGCAGCGCTGATTTCCCTGTGAAATCTCGCCAGGCGGATGGCGAGCGCTTCGGGGTTCTCGTCGGCGACGAAGTGTCCGCTGCCGGCGATGACGTCGCCCTCGACATTTGACAGCCCTGCTGTCCGCAGCCCATCGACATAGTCGCCGATGTCGCCGGACTCGGCCGCCCCCCTCAGATACAGTACCGGGATCGCGATCGGCTGCTTGGGCGCAAGCGCGTTGGCTTTGGCGTCTTCGGGGAAGGCGCGGTACCAGTCGAAGCCGGCCTGAAGGCTTTCCGGCCGGGAGTAGGCTCTTGCGTAGATTTCCCTGGCCTCCGCTGGGATCGATGCCCGATCCTTCGAAAGCGCATTGAAGAAGAAGTCGAAATAGGCGCTCTGATGGCCGCTCACCAGCGTTTCCGGCAATGCCGGGACCGCATGAAACGCAAAATGCCAGATCATCGGATTGCGAATGACCTCCTCCCACGGCGCGACACCCGGAACGACGACATCCATGATCGCCGCGCCAGAAAGAATCTCGGGATGGTCACGCAACAGAGCGAACACGATCTGGCCGCCGACATCATGGCCGGCGGCCACGAGTTGGCGCAGCCCGCAAGCCTCGGCAACGCCCCTCATCAGCCTCGCCAGGGTTTTCTTGTCGGCGGCCTTGGGCATGCCTTGCGAGCCGCCGATGCAGGGCAGGTCGGGTGCGACGACCCGGTAGTCGGCGGCCAGCCGGCCGATCACGCGTTCGAACGCGTAGGAGCTTTGCGGCCACCCATGCAGCAGGAGGAAGGCAGGTGCATCGGCCGAGCCTGCCTCGCGGATGGCGATGCTCAGCCCTTCGATTTCGATGTTTGAGGTTCGCATGTCCTGCACGTCCTGGCCCGCTGCCCACGCCATAGATTTAGGCGGCAATCGGGAACTCGACAGGGCTATGCCGGATTCACTCCAGCCATTCGGTGATGAACGTGCCGTTCTCGTGGATGTCCGTCGTTTCCAGCGGGCCCGGACCGAGATTGGTGAATTTGTGCGGCGTGTGGGGCGGCACGATCAGGATCTGGCCGGCTGTGGCCTCGATTTCCCGGTCGCCGACCGTGAACAGGCCGGTGCCCTGGCGGATGATGAAGATCTCCGCGTAGGGATGGGAGTGCAACCGGGGGCCGCCGCCGACATCGGGCAGGTGGTTGAAGATCAGGCAGGAGTTGGAGCCATAGGCGCCGCACTGCAGTTCACCCTTCCAGCGGTCGCGGCGAACGGCCCATTCCTCGCGATCGATGACGTGTGCCATGCAAGCAAGGATAGATCACAGCGGCGTCCTCTGTCGAGGCGAACCGGGGCATTGGATTTGCGGTTGTTTCCCGGTTGTTTAGCCGCCTTTTGCGACCATTCGCCGCCTTGCCGCGCAGTGGCGGATTTTGTCCCCGCGACAATCTGCCCTTGTGCCTTCACCCGTCTGGACAAAAACGGGCTTCACGCATAAACCGAAGTCCAAATGCCGGAGGAATTCGCTAGCCTGTTCGCCATGCGCTGTCGGGTTGGCGTGATTGAGCGGGGAACAGGCTCGGCCACCGGCGCGGAAGAGGCGAAAGGATCAGGCACCCGTGAGCGCAACCGATACCCACGATCCCAACCGTCGAGATTTTCTCTACGTCGCCACCGGCATGGCAGCCGTGGTCGGCGCCGGTGCCGTTGCCTGGCCCTTCATCGACCAGATGCGCCCCGATGCCTCGACGCTGGCGCTTGCCTCGGTCGAGGTCGATGTCGCCTCGCTGACGCCGGGCATGTCCTTGATCGTCAAGTGGCGCGGCAAGCCGGTCGTGGTGCGCAACCGCACCGAACAGGAAATGAAGGACGGCGAGGCCGTCAAGCTCTCCGATCTCAAGGACCCGATCGCCCGCAATGCCAACCTTCCGGCCGACGCGCCGGCGACCGACGCTAACCGCACCACGCCCGGCAAGGAAGCCTGGATGGTGATGGTTCAGGTCTGCACCCATCTGGGCTGCATTCCGCTCGGCCAGGAAGGCGATTTCGGCGGCTGGTTCTGCCCGTGCCACGGCTCGCAATACGATACCGCCGGCCGCATCCGCAAAGGCCCGGCGCCCGAGAACATGGCTGTGCCGGTATTCAAGTTCATTTCCGATACCAAGATCCTTATCGGTTGAGGCAGGGGATATTTCGATGAGCGAGGGACACTCGACCTACACGCCCAAGACCGGTATCGAACGCTGGTTCGACGCCCGCATGCCGCTGCCGCGGCTGGTCTATGACAGCTTCGTCGCCTATCCGGTGCCGCGCAACCTCAACTATGCCTGGACCTTCGGCGGCATCCTGTCGATCATGCTGGTGGCGCAGATCCTGACCGGCATCGTGCTGGCCATGCACTACACGGCCGACACCAATCTAGCCTTCGGCTCGGTCGAGAAGATCATGCGCGACGTCAACTCCGGCTGGCTCCTGCGCTACATGCATGCCAACGGCGCTTCGTTCTTCTTCGTCGCCGTCTATATCCACATCTTCCGTGGCCTCTATTACGGCTCCTACAAGGCGCCGCGCGAACTGCTCTGGATCCTGGGCTGCATCATCTACCTCCTGATGATGGCGACCGGCTTCATGGGCTACGTGCTGCCATGGGGACAGATGAGCTTCTGGGGCGCCACCGTCATCACCGGCTTCTTCAGCGCCATTCCGCTGGTCGGCGACTGGATCCAGCAGCTGTTGCTGGGCGGCTTCGCCGTCGACAACCCGACGCTCAACCGCTTCTTCGCGCTGCATTACCTGCTGCCGTTCATGATCGCCGGCGTCGTCGTGCTGCACGTCTGGGCGCTGCATGTCGTGGGCCAGTCGAACCCGACCGGCATCGAGGTCAAATCGAAGACCGACACCGTCGCCTTCACCCCTTACGCGACCATCAAGGACGCGTTCGGCATGATCGTGTTCCTGTTCTTCTTCGCCTATTTCGTCTTCTACCTGCCGAACTATCTCGGCCATCCGGACAATTACACGGTCGCCAACCCGCTGAAGACCCCGGCCCATATCGTGCCGGAATGGTACTTCCTGCCATTCTACGCGATCCTGCGCGCCATCACCTTCAACATCGGGCCGATCAACTCCAAGCTCGGCGGCGTGCTGTGCATGTTCGGTGCCATCGTCATGCTGTTCCTGGTGCCGTGGCTCGACACCTCCAAGGTGCGTTCGGCGGTCTACCGGCCCTGGTATAAGCTGTTCTTCTGGCTGTTCGTGGCCGATGCCATCCTGCTCGGCTGGCTGGGCTCGCAGCCGGCGGAAGGCAGCTATGTGTTCATGGCGCAGATGGCGACGCTGTTCTACTTCGCCTTCTTCCTGATCGCGCTGCCAGTGCTCGGCCTGATCGAGACGCCGCGCAGGGTGCCGAACTCGATCACCGAGGCGGTGCTCGAAAAGAACAAGGGTGGCAGCGGGCATCCGGCGGGCGCCACGGCCGCACCAGAGACCAAGGGCTAGAGCATGATCCCGAAAAGTGGGAACCGGTTTTCCCGGACAAACGGAACCGTTTGTCCAGAGATCATGCTCAAACAGGAAGACAGAGCGGTAGAGAATCTAAGGGGATTTGGCATGAAAAAGATTCTCACCTCGCTGGCGCTGATCGGCCTTGTGGCTGCCGGTGTTGGAACTGGAGGCACTTGGGCATTCGCCGCCGAAGAGGCGCACAATGCAGCCGCACCGACGCATTTCCCGATCGACGAGCCGAAGGAGATGAACTGGAGCTTCACCGGCCCGTTCGGCACCTATGACAAGGCGCAGCTGCAGCGCGGCCTGAAGGTCTACAAGGAAGTCTGCTCGGCCTGTCACTCGATGAATTTGGTGGCGTTCCGCACGCTGTCGGACCTCGGCTACAGTGACGCCCAGATCAAGACGCTGTCGGCCGAATACACCATCCATGACGGCCCCAACGATGCCGGCGACATGTTCGACCGTCCCGGCAAGCCGTCGGACCATTTCCCGGCGCCGTTCGCCAACGAGGAAGCCGCCGCTGCCTCCAACGGTGGCGCTGCCCCGCCGGACATGTCGCTGCTGGCCAAGGCGCGCGGCGTCGAGCGCGGCTTTCCGCAGTTCGTCTTCGACATCTTCACCCAGTATGACGCGGGCGGCCCCGACTATATCCATTCGCTGCTGACCGGCTACGATCAAACGCCGCCGGCCGGAATGGTCATCCCCGAGGGTACGCACTACAACCCGTATTTCATGTCGGGCGTGTCGCTGAAGATGCCCAAGCCGCTCTCCGACGGCCAGGTGACCTATGATGACGGCTCGCCGCAGACCGTCGACCAGTATTCCCGCGACGTGGCCGCCTTCCTGACATGGGCCGCCGAGCCGCACATGGAAGACCGCAAGAAGATGGGTTTCCGCGTGCTGGTGTTCCTGCTGCTGTTCGGCGCGCTGGTCTATCTGACCAAGCGCAAGGTGTGGGAAGGCATCGCCCACTGAGCGGGGCGGGCATAGCAAAATGCAGGGGGCGCCGAGAGGCGCCCTTTTTGCGTCCGGTGACGGTCATGTCACATGGCCGTCACTGCATCTGGCGATCCTGCGGCATTCTCGAACAAAGGATCGCTCCATGAAGAAATACGCATCGCTCGCGGCTGGTCTGCTGCTGCTGGTCATCGGCTCGGCCGCCCAGGCCGAAGACGCAAAACCCTTCGTCACCAACAAGGACGTCGACCTGACGATGATCCTGCCGCCTCCACCGGCGAACGGTTCGGCCGAGACCAAGGCCGAACTCGGCGAGGTGCTGACGCTGCAGGTGACGCGTACGCCCGAGATGGAAGCCCGCGCCGTCGCCGATGCCGAGGAGAATGTCTGGCGCTTCGCCGATGTCATGGGGCCGAATTTCACCGCGGAAAAGCTGCCGAAATTCAGCGCTTTCTTCGACCGCGTCGTGGCCACAGAAGGTGCTGTCGTCGACCCGGCCAAGGATGTCTGGAAACGTCCGCGCCCGCACCAGCTCAGCGATCTCGTCAAGCCGGCGGTCAAGCTGTCGAGCTCCGGCTCCTGGCCGTCCGGCCACGCCACTGTCGGCACCATGATGGGCATCATCCTGGCCGACATGGTTCCGGAGAGGCGCGCCGAGATCATGGCGCGCGCGGCCGAATACGCCCACAACCGCGTTGTCGGCGGCATCCATTATCCGTCCGATGTCGAGATGGGCAAGATTTCCGGCAGCGTCATTGCCGCGGTCCTGCTCAACCGGGACGATTTCAAGGCCGAATATGAGATTGCCAGGGCCGAGCTGCGTTCCGACCTCGGCATGTAAGACTTCGCCGGCAATCTCGGCAGAGAGGGGCGCTTCAGGCGCCCCTTTTCGTGTTCACGGCCGTGCTCTATGGGGAGTTCAGCAATTAGTTCGTTGGCAGGGCCGCATCTGGTTGATATTTCAACAGCGGCAAAGGCTTCGTCAGCCATGGCCTTGGAAATCGATGATGCGGCTCAGCGACTGTCACAATTTTTCCGATTTCCGGCGGATGGCGCAGCGAAGGCTGCCGGGGCCGATCTTCAATTACATCGATGGCGCGGCCGATGACGAGGTCACCTATCGCCGCAACACCGCAAGTTTCGAAAGCTGTGACCTAGTCCCCAACGTCCTGCGCGGGGTGAGCGAGATCGACATGTCGGTGACCGTCATGGGTCAGAAATTGGCTATGCCGTTCTATTGCTCACCGACTGCCCTGCAGCGGCTTTTCCACCATCAGGGCGAGAGGGCGGTCGCCAAAGCCGCGGCCAAATACGGCACGATGTTCGGTGTTTCCACGCTCGGCACCGTCAGCCTCGAGGAAGTGCGCAGGATCAGCAGCAGCCCGCAGATCTACCAGTTCTACTTCCACCGAGATCGCGGCCTCAACCGGGCGATGATGCAGCGGGCAAAGCAGGTTGGCGTAGAAGTGATGATGCTGACCGTCGACAGCATCACCGGGGGCAATCGCGAACGCGACAAGCGCACTGGCTTTGCCATTCCCTTCAAACTCAACCTTGCCGGCATGGCGCAGTTCGCGCTGAAGCCGGCTTGGGCAGTCAACTATTTCGCCCATGAGGGCTTCAAGTTGCCGCAGCTCGACGAACATGTCGACATGGGCGGCGGCACGATGTCGATCAGCCGCTACTTCACCGAGATGCTCGATCCTTCGATGACCTGGGACGATGTCGCCGAGATGGTCAGGCAGTGGTCGGGTCCGTTCTGCCTCAAGGGTATCATGTCGGTGGAGGATGCCAGACGCGCCGTCGATATTGGCTGCAGCGGCATCGTACTGTCCAACCATGGTGGGCGGCAGTTGGATGGCTCGCGGGCGGCATTCGACCAGCTTGGCGAGGTCGTCGATGCCGTCGGCGACAAGATCGACGTCATCATGGATGGTGGCGTGCAGCGCGGCACCCACGTGCTGAAGGCACTGTCGCTCGGGGCCAAGGCCGTCGGCATCGGCCGTTATTATATGTTTCCTCTGGCGGCGGCCGGCCAACCGGGTGTCGAAAGGGCGCTCGAGCAGATGCGGGTCGAGGTCGAACGCGGCATGAAGCTGATGGGCTGCAGTTCGATCGGGCAATTGTCGCGCTCCAATCTCCGTTTCAGATAGTCGGAGTCGGACGGACCATCGCGGATCATGCGGATGCGGAATATGGCTGGGTCGGCGAGATCGATCCCTTGCCAGATGCGGCTTGTTTCAGCCGCCACATCGCGCTAGCCGTTGTCGGTCGCGCCGGGTTACGATCGCACCCTGCCGCCTTTCACGCGTATCAGTTGGATCATCCGGAGAGCCGTCTCATGAAACCCTCGCTCGAAGACACGCTGCTGGCGTCGATCCGCACCATCCCGGACTATCCCAAGCCCGGCATCCTGTTTCGCGACATCACGACGCTGCTTGGCAATGCGCGCGCCTTCCGTCGCGCCATCGACGAGCTGGTGCATCCCTATGCTGGCCAGAAGATCGACAAGATCGCGGGCATCGAGGCGCGCGGCTTCATCCTTGGCGGCGCCGTCGCCCACCAGCTCTCAGCCGGCTTCGTGCCGATCCGCAAGAAGGGCAAGCTGCCTTACGAGACCGTGCGCGTCGCCTACAGTCTGGAATACGGGCTGGACGAGATGGAGATGCACAAGGACGGCGTTGCCCCTGGGGAGAAGGTGATCCTCGTCGACGACCTGATCGCCACCGGCGGCACGGCGGAGGCGGCGGTCAAGCTCTTGCGCCAGATCGGCGCCGACATCCTCGCCGCCTGCTTCGTCATCGACCTGCCGGACCTCGGCGGCCGCGCCAAGCTGGAAGCGCTCGGTGTGCCGGTGCGGACGCTGATCGGGTTCGAGGGGCATTGAGGGAACAGTTCTTCCTTCTCCCCTTCTTGTGGGAGAAGGTGGATCGGCGCGCAGCGCCGAGACGGTTGAGGGGTGGGTGACGGAGTGCCGTCGGCGCCAAGCTGGAACACCCCTCATCCGACCGAGCTTCGCTCGGCCACCTTCTCCCGCAAGGGGAGAAGGAAGAGCGCCCAGCGCCACTACTCCGTCTTCATGAGCACGGCGCTCTCGAACTCCAGCACCTTGTCGCCGGCCGAGGCGAAGGCCTCGCAGCGCAGCGTCAGCAGGCGCCAGCCGGGGCGCGAGGCGATCGGGCGGTGGGAAAGGGCGGTGCGCGTGAAAGTGACGGTCTCGCCGGCGTAGACTGGCTTCAGCCATTTCAGGTTCTTGAAGCCGGGCGAGGGGCCGAATTCGGGGACCAGGCCGGGGCCGTTCCAGGCAGCGCCCCCGGTGTCCATGCCGGCTTCGAGATTGAGTTTCATCCAGGTGGCGGCCGTATGCCAGCCGGACGCGCAGAGGCCGCCGAGCACGCTCTTCCTGGCGGCTTCCTCGTCGATATGGAAGATCTGCGGGTCGTATTTGCGGGCGAAGGCCTTGATCGCCTCGGGCTCGAATGTGTGCGAGCCCAGCGTCACGGTGGCACCGATGCGGAAGAATTCGTCCAGGGTCATGCCAGGCTCCCCGCGGCCTCACGCGTGAGGAACATGACGGAATTCTCAAGCTCGAAAACGCTTTCGCCGCGCTGGTTGAACAGTTCGCTGCGCATGGTGACGAAGCCCAGTTGCGGCTTCGATTTCGACAGGCGCTTGGCGACGACCACGAGGCTGCCGGTGAGCTGGTCGCCGGCCAGGACCGGCTTCTTCCATTTGACTTGGTCGACGCCGGGCGCGCCCTGGCAGGTGGAGTCCAGCAGGAAGGCATCGCACAGCATGCGCATGAACATGGCGCAGGTGTGCCAGCCCGAGGCCGCCAGCCCGCCAAGGATGCTGGCCTTGCCGGCGTCCTCGTCGAGATGCATCGGCTGGGCGTCGAACTCCCGCGCGAATTCGACGATCTCGGCGGCACTTACCAGCTTGGTGCCGAGGTCGAGCGAGGTGCCCTCGACGAAATCCTCGTAGGCCCAGGTTTTTGCAGTCATGGTCTGAAATCCGGCTCAGGAATCCGCGATCCGCAGGATCGGGCATCCCGGATGCAGGCAGGGCGCGGTTTGGTCAAGTTATTTCTGGTGCGCCAACAACAGGCATTGGACCCGTGGTGAGCAATCAAAGCCAGCCGCGCCGGCGGAAATACCAGAAGGGCAGGATCGCCGACAGGATCATCAGGCCGATGGCGAAGGGATAGCCAAGCTGCCATTTCAGCTCGGGAATGACGTCGAAATTCATGCCGTAAATGGAGGCGACCAGCGTTGGCGGCAGGAAGATGACAGCGGCAACCGAGAAGATCTTGATGATGGCGTTCTGCTCGATCGAGATCATGCCGAGCGTGGCGTCGAGCAGGAAGGAGATCTTCTGCGATAGGAAGGTGGCGTGGTCGGCAAGCGACAGCACGTCGCGCGACAAGGTCTTGATGCGGGCGCGGATATCCTTGCTCATCCTGGTCTGGGTGGCGACATGGGCGAGGAAACCGGCGAGGCGCTGCAGCGAGATCAGGCTGTCGCGCACGGAAGAGGCGATGTCCTCCTTGCGGCCGATGGCTTTCAGCAGCTCCTGGAAGTCGCGGTTGCGCTTCGACGCCTTGGTCGAGGTCGCCTGGAAGATGTCACGCGAGATCACTTCCACGTCGCGGCCGGCGCGCTCGAGAATGTCGGCAAGGCGATCGACGATCGCTTCCAGCAGGCCGATCAGGATGGTGTCGCCGCTGGTGCATCCGGTCGCCGCCTTCTCCGCGCGCAGCGGAAAGGTCTTGAACGCCTTCGGTTCGTGGTAGCGCACCGTGATCAGCCTGTTGCCGGCGAGCGCGAACGTGACCGGCGACATCAGCGGATCGTCGACCTCGGTCTGGGCGGGCAAGGTGGCGGTCATGAAGTAGGCGCCGTCCTCGATGTAGAGGCGGCTGGAAATCTCGATCTCCTCCATCTCCTCGCGGGTCGGGATGGCGATGCCGAGCCAGCTTTCAATGGTGACCTCTTCCTCCTTGGTCGGATTGACGAGATCGGCCCAGACCACCTTGTCGCCATTGGCCTGGAGGTCGTCGGTGAGGGGCAGGCGATCATTGTCGACGACGAAGGCCTTGATCATCGCCAGATCTCCCCTGCTGGATCAAAGGGCGGTTGGATTGATGTCGGATTGCACGGCTCTTCGTCGCACGCGCCGAGCGTGTGCCCGCCGCTTAGACCCGTGCCATGACAAAATCAAGACAAGTGGCCATTGGACGGGATGGCACCAGAGTTCGGAGATACGCCGATAATGCATCGCCGCGGGATGGCGACGATGCTTGGGATGCTAGCGCGCCAGCATCACGTGTTGAACTTGAACAGCATGATGTCGCCGTCCTGGACGACATATTCCTTGCCTTCATCGCGTGCCTTGCCGGCTTCCTTGGCCGCCACTTCGCCGCCCAGCGTGACGAAGTCGTTGTAGGCGATGGTCTGGGCGCGGATGAAGCCGCGTTCGAAATCGGTGTGGATGACGCCGGCGGCCTGCGGGGCCTTGTCGCCCTTGTGGATGGTCCAGGCGCGCGTCTCCTTGGGCCCGACGGTGAAATAGGTGATGAGGTGCAACAGCTCGTAGCCGGCGCGGATCACCTTGTTCAGGCCCGGCTCGTCGAGGCCGAGCGAGGACAGGAACTCCATCTCCTCTTCGTCCGAGAGCTGGGCGACTTCGGCCTCGATCGCGGCCGAGATCACCACGGTGCCGGCGCCCTGGGCGGTCGCCATCTTTTCCACGGCCCTGGTGTGTTCGTTGCCGGTGGCGGCATCGGCCTCGGCGACGTTGCAGACATAGAGCACGGGATGCGAGGTCAACAGGTTCAGTCCCTGCAGGATGCGCAGGTCCTCGGCCGAAATGCCCTTGAGCAGGATGCGGGTCGGCTTGCCGGCCTGCAGCAGTTCGAGCGCTGCCTCCATCATCGGCAGCACGGCCGTCGCTTCCTTGTCCTTGGTCGAAGCGCGCTTGCGGAATTGCACGATACGGCGCTCGAGGCTGTCGAGGTCGGCAAGCATCAACTCGGTTTCGACCGTCTCGGCATCGGCGACGGGGTCGATGCGGCCCTCGACATGGGTGATGTCGTCATCCTCGAAGCAGCGCAGCACGTGCACGATGGCGTCGACCTCGCGGATGTTGGCGAGGAACTGGTTGCCCAGCCCTTCGCCCTTCGAGGCGCCGCGCACCAGGCCAGCGATGTCGACGAAGGAGATGCGGGTCGGGATGATCTCCTTCGACTTTCCGATCGCGGCGATCTTGCCCAGCCGCGGATCGGGCACCGCGACCTCGCCGGTGTTCGGTTCGATGGTGCAGAAGGGATAGTTGGCGGCCTGCGCCGCCGCCGTTCTGGTCAACGCGTTGAAGAGCGTGGACTTGCCGACGTTGGGCAAGCCAACGATGCCGCATTTGAAACCCATTTTTGTCCGGTCCTATCGGGAATTCGAAATTTGATGAGGGCTATGGGCGATAGGGGGGAGGAACGTCAAGCCCCGCGGTCGCGCGGGGAGGGCCGCGAAAGGCCGCATCGCAGGGCGATCGGCCGTTTTGAGCAGTTCGAGCCGCGCTTTTAGGACGCTACTTCACGTCGATGGTGACCGGCTGAACGGCCCGGACAGTGTCTTCCCACGGCCGCTTCAGTTCAAAGCGAAGCTGGATCTGTCCAGGCTTCCCGCAGGAGACCGCGAAACGCTGCAAGGTTGTGCCGCCTATCCCCGTATCATCGGGCTTGCTCTCAATCTGGGTGATGGTGCAGCCCTCCGGCGCCGGCGGAACCGACCAGACGACGCCCGCGCCAGGCGTCGCCGGCAATTCCACGACAATCTGCTCGCCGATTGCGGGTTGGAAATTCATGGTCGCTCGTTCGTTCGCCATCGCTTCTTCCTTTGTGGCGACGGGGGGGGGGGGGGGCGGGGCGCCGCGCCCGCCGCCCCCCCCCCTTCCGATCCCATCACCGTCGCCTCAGTTCCAGCCGTTGCTGGGAGCCGTCTGCCAACGATGATATAGGGCGAGATCCGTGCCGCGCACGAAGACTTCCATACGGCCGTCCTTGTTGTTGACGATCGCGGTGTCGCCGACGATGCCGCCACCCAGCGATGCCCAGCCGCTCCAGCCATTGCTCGGCGCGGTCTGCCAGATGTGCCAGCAGGCCCCGTCAGTGCCACGAGCGAAGATTTCCATGCGCCCGTCGGCATTGTGGCCGAGCGCCGGCGCGCTGGTGATGATGCCGCCCAGCGATGCCCAGCCGCTCCAGCCATTATTGGGCGCGGTCTGCCAGATGTACCAGAGCGCATTGTCGGTGCCGCGCCCGAACACTTCGAGGCGGCCGTCCTTGTTCTGGCCAACGGCAAGGTCGCTGGTCAAAATGCCACCCAGCGAGGCCCATGAACTCCAGCCATTGTTGGGGGCTGTCTGCCAGAGATGCACCACTGCCCCGTTGTTGGCACGGGCGAAGACCTCGATGCGGCCGTCCTTGTTGTTGGAAGCTACCGGATTGCCCGATATCTGGACGCCGAGCGAAGCCCAGCCGCTCCAGCCCCGTTGCGGGCCGCCTTGCCAGATGTGCCAGAGGCCGCCGTCATTGCCCCTGGCGAAGACTTCTACCCGTCCGTCGACATTGCGCACCGCACTGGGGTCGCTGGTGATGCCGCCGCCTAGCGAAGCCCAGCCGCTCCAGCCGCTGCTGGGCGCGGTCTGCCAGATGTGCCACAGGGCGCCATCGGCTCCCCTGGCGAACGCCTCAAGCCGGCCGTCGGCATTGCCGATGACGGCCGGGGTGCTGGTGATGATGCCGCCCAGCGATGCCCAGCCGCCCCAGCCATTGTTGGGCGCAGTCTGCCAGATGTGCCAGAGCGCGTTGTCGGTGCCGCGCGCGAAAACCTCGATGCGGCCATCTTTGTTGTTGCCGGCGACGGCTTCGGTGGTGAGCTTGCCGCCCAACGGCTGCCAGCCGGACGATGGCAGGATGATGCCGGTTGCACCGTACATCGGGTACAACTGGCCGTCATACTTGAAGTCGTCATAGCTGATCTTGCCAAAGCCGCCGATGCCCCAGGTCGTGTCCCACGAGTTCTTGACGATCCAGCACTGCTCCGCCTCGGAATAGCCGATGACGAGAACGCAGTGGCCGCCGGCGACATCGCCGGTGACGTGGTGGTAGATGCCGCCGGAATAATTGAAGAAGTCATTGTAGACGGTGAAGCAGCCGGCGACCGGACCGACGCTGCTGAGGTGGTTCTTGATCGCGTTCGCATCCACCAGCTTGTGCACGGCCGTCAGCTTGCTGATGCGCGCCGGACGGTTCGGCGCGGCGTGGCAGGCAGGCGGGCCGCTCCAGATATCGTTGTTGGGGAATGCCGACGGGTAGGGGAAGCCGGCTTCGTCGCAGACGCCGCGTCCCTTGATCTGGTCGAGGCACTGGTCGGGCCACCAGCCGCCGCAATTGGCGCCGTGCGATGAGCAGAAATGCGAGTCGGCTTCCGACAGGTCGAACCAGCGGCCGGTCTCGATATGCGACATCGCCTCGATAAGGCCGACGGAACCAAACGAGACGCAGGAGCCACATCCGCCCTGGTTCTTGACCGGGGTAATATGATTGCCGTTCTTGTTGCGCCAGTCGACGGCGGGCGCAAACCCCGGCGCCGCGGCAAGCGACGGCGGCTGGTTGCGTGCCGCCGCGAGCAGGGCGATGGCTTCATCGCTGGGAATGGCGCCCAGCATCTGGAGGCGTTTTTTGGGGTCCATCAGCGAGATCGGGGTTTCGGCCGCCCGCCATCTGGCATTGTTGGTTGCCAGGGCGCTGCTCAGCGCAGAGAACGTCAAAGGAGTTCGGGCCATGAACAGTTCCCTCGTGTCGGTGAAAACGTGCGACTGCCCGGCAAAGCCGAAAGGCATGCGACAACCACACTTTGCATCCATGACCTTCGGCAGGGTCATGGTCTGTGAGGGATTTCACTATTGGATATGCTGACGGCGCATCGGCGGCCCAAGCCGCATCGGTCGGCAAGCTTGAGGCCGTGCTCGCTGCTTCCGCGGGGCAAATCCAGACAAATTCAGGCAGCTCTATGCAGGCGATCGCGTGGTCAGGGATGCATCAGCCGTGGCGGTCTGAAATTGTCAGCCGGCGTTCGTTCGCTCCGGGAATGATCGCCCGGCGGCAGCCGTTTCAGCCGTCGTTTTTGCCGAACAGCTTTTTCAGCATGGCGGCCATCGGGCCACTTTCCGGTAGCTTGGCCGGTGCCTGCTGCGGGCGCGCCTGGCGGATGTGGCTCTGGGCCTTAGGGCCTTGCACCTTGGGGGCCTTGGGCGGCGGGCGGTCATCGTCGCCGGTCGGCACGAGCTTGTCGCGCAAGGCGAGCGTCACCCGATTCATGAAGGAATTGTCGTCGCCCTTGGCCAGCAAGCCGGCATCGTCGGCTATGGTGTCGAGCAGAACGTCCAGCCATTCGCGGTCGGCCTTGGCGAAGTCACCGAGGACATGGCCATGCACCATCTCCTTGACGCCGGGATGGCCGACGCCGATGCGAACACGGCGGAAGTCCTTACCGACATGCTGGTCGAGCGAGCGGATGCCATTGTGGCCGCCGGAGCCGCCACCGACCTTGACCCGAACCTTGCCCGCTGCAAGGTCGATCTCGTCGTAGAAGACGGTGAGTGCCTCGGGGCCAAGCTTGTAGAAGCGCAGCAATTCGCCGACCGACTGGCCGGACAGGTTCATGAAGGTCTGCGGTTTGATCAGGATGATCTTTTCGCCGCCGAGTGTGCCCTCGGCGATCAGGCCCTGGAATTTCTTCGCCCAAGGCGAGAAGGAATGGCGGCGGGCGATTGCGTCCGCCGCCATGAACCCGACATTGTGCCGGTTGTCAGCGTATTTCGCGCCCGGATTGCCGAGGCCTGCAAAGACAAGCGCTGTCTTCTCTGGCATCGTCAGCTCCAGGCGTGAAAGAGTTACTTCTCTTCGGCGGCCGGAGCCGCTTCCGGTGCAACCTCGACCGTCTCTTCCGTCTCCGGCTTCATCGCCGACGAACCGGCAATGGTTGCGACGGTGAAGTCGCGGTCGGAGATCACCGGCTTGACGCCGGCCGGCAGCTTGACCGCCGAGATGTGGATCGAATCGCCGATGTTGGTGCCGGTGAGATCGATGGTGATGAACTCCGGGATCGCATTGGCCGGGCAGTGGAACTCGACTTCGTGCCGCACGATGTTGAGCACGCCGCCGCGCTTGATGCCGGGCGACTTGTCCTCATTGATGAAGTGGACAGGCACGTCGACATTGACCTCGGTGTCCTTGCCGATGCGCAGGAAGTCGACATGGACAGGGAAATCCTTGACCGGGTCGAGCTGGAAGTCCTTCGGCAGGACCTGGATCTTCTTGCCGTCGACATCGATCGTGGCGATCGTGGTCAGGAACCCGCCGCCATGGATCTTGTAGTAGATGTCCTTGTAGGTGAGAGCGATCGCCAGGGGAGGCTGCTTATCACCATAGATTACTGCAGGCACTTTACCGTTGCGGCGAACTGCACGGGCGGACCCCTTACCGACCTGTTCGCGCGCTTCGGCCTTGAGCTCGTAAGTATCGTGGCTCATGGCTTTTCCTTTCGCGTGTTATGGAGCGTTTGCGGCGGGCAATATGCCCAAGCCGTAAACGTCGAAAGCCGCCAGTCCTGGATTTCCGAATGCCGGCAGCCGCTCACGCGGACCTTTGTTCGGGATCACAAGGGGAAGGCAGCCTTCCGCCGCGTTGCCTCCAAGGGTGTCTACGCGGGTGGCGGCTCTATAGCCGAAGGCGGGCAGGCGTGCAAGCCGGGGCTGGGCAGTCGCCAGCCCGCCTGGTTCTGATCGCGGATCGACGCCTCACGCAGCGCCTGGATCTGCCGGTTCAGGGCGTCAAGCTCAGCCAGCGCCGTGCCCGAGCCTCGGGCAACAGCCGATGGTAGCACTACTGCCGCGACATGAGCTTAAGCCACTGGCGGCGGAGCTTCTGGGTCAAAGTGCGTTTGGGTCGTGCTCGGGAGGTGATCTGCACGCGCCAGTCCGGAATATCCCAGTCCGGAACATAATTGCCGGGTTCCGTGCTTGCTGCCCGAACCTTCAGCGCCAGCCATGTCATGTCGACAGGCGCGCATCCATTGGCCAGCAACCGGTTGGTGAGCATATGCTCATTGAGAATGGCCCGGGCCTTGCTCTCGAAAAACGGCAGCGTTTCAGGCGTAAGATCGAACCTGGAATGCCAGACAGTCCATTTGCTGCCTCCGTCGCCGGTGAGCCAACGCAGCAAAAACCGCTGACATCCTTGCGAGATCGGCGCGTCTTCACGGAAGGGCTGCCGGGGGTTCCCGCTGAAAATCGGGGTGTTCCTGCCGACGCTTACCAAAGATCCCAGGCTGCTGAGTTGTCGTGGGCGCATCAAGATGAACGAACTGCGGAGCCATGCCTGCGAAGCGATTCCGAAAATCGAGATAGCCTCGTCGTGAAAATCAATGCGGCCCAGCGCCCCTTGTAAGCCAAGCAGCGACCGTAACGAACCGCGATCAATCAACTTGAGATGGTCAGGTGTGGATGCCGCGAAGGCCGAAGTGGCCAAGTGAACCAGATCGTAGTCATGAAGTTTGGCACCGATATGATTGATGCCACAGTCCCACGCCGAGAACTCCCAATCGACGTTCGACGCGCCGATCAGTTCGACCTCGCGGTCGAGATCGGAGCCATGACCGACCGGCAGCGAATTGTCGATCACGAGCATGCGATGCGCGACGTCCGGCAACTGGTGGGCGAACATAGCTCGCAAGTCCTGCCATGCGGTCGGATACTTCTGGGTCCCGTGACGCACCAGAAGGGTCAAAACACGAAGCGGGGGAGCGTGCATGTCGAATCCAGGCGCACCGTTTTCCAGCGTCAACGCCTTCTTCCCGTCAAGTGCGAACGGATCTTTTTCAACGTCTTCTCGAGGTGGGATGGCGGCTTCGGTCGAACTGTCGGTCTAGCGGCTTGGGCGGACGTTTGACGGCGGTCGGACCTCAACGGGTTGTGAAATGCTTCCATCTCCTTACGGACGGCGGCGAATATCGCCTCTCCCTCAGGGCCGCCGCGGGTCTCCCAGAGCTTCGCTCGGTCGGCAATGTCGTAGGTTGCCTCCAATTCCGAGCAGACGGCGGCAAATGCCGCGTCGCCATCCAGGCCGTCCTGCGCTTCCCATAGCTTTACCCGGTCCACTATATCGTAGACTGCCCGCAGCAACGCGGTGGCGACGACATAGTCCGACCGCGACCTGGATTGGGCTAGCCAGTAAGCTATGCGCTTTTGCGCGAAAGTCTCCAAAGGGGTGCTGGCGTCGAAGAACGAGACCCTGTCTCGCTCGCTCGTATAGCGATTGGTTTTTTCGATCCACTGATGCGCGTCGCGATGCGACAAATTGTGGATGCACACGCCTCCATCATGCGGGACATCGTAGATCTCGCCCGTTATTCGTCCGACCTCTTCATGCAGCGTCGAAACGAATTCCGCCGCGCCGCGGCGAAAGGCGCGCACATTGTAGGACGGCCAGTAATACGCATCATCATCGTGGCGTCCCATAATGTATTCACGCTTGGGGATGCGAAACACGCCAGCCGGGTGGGAGCCGGCATTTTCCCTGACCCAGCGAATGGCTTCGACGCTGAGGCATTCGTCGTGATCCAGATAAAGGATGAAGTCGTGCGAACATGCATCGTAGGCGACAAACCGCGTCTCGGTGGGCAATGGCGACCACGGTACGGAAATAACTTTATCGGCAAAGGCTGCCGCGACAGCCGCGGTGCCGTCAGTGGACGATTTGTCGACGACAATGAGCTCATCGACAAAGCGCAAAGAACGCAAGCAGGTCTTGAGAATTTTCCCGCTGTTGTAGGTTATGACGAAGCCACTTATTTTGGGGTTGTTGATACCCATTTACCCACCTTTTTCCCCAAATTTGCTCGCGCAATACCCTATAGTAGAATAGAAAGCCTATAGGTCATTCCGCATGAATCGGCTGTTCCAGTTTCGTCCCGTGCGAGCCTGAACACAAGAAGACGAACCTGCCGTCCTATTCGCTGATCAACGCGTCACGCAACGCTTGGATCTGCCGGTTCAGGGCGTCCAGCTCGGCCAGCGTCATGCCCGAGCGCTCGACCAGGGTTTCGTTCAGGCAGTTGCACTGGACGAGCAGCGAGCGTCCGGCCGATGTCAGGTCGACCTGCACCTGGCGCTCGTCGGTCTGGCTGCGCTGGCGGGTGACCAGCCCCGCCTGCTCCATGCGCTTCACCAACGGTGTGATGGTGCTCGATTCCAGAGCGAGCCGGAGGGCGATGATGCCGACCGACATGCCGTCGGCCTCTCCAAGCGCGTTGAGCACCAGATATTGCGGATAGGTGATCCCCATCTCGTCCAGCATCGGCTTGTAGGTGCGGTTGATTGCCATCGAGGTGGCATAGAGCGTGAAGCAGAGCTGATTGTCCAACGGGAGAGGCACGACGCATTCCTTGCCGATTAATCACGAGATGCATACCACGAAAAATGATATCGCGATACATATTTTTATAGACAAGGCCTTCGAGTTGCGTTAGCGGTATCGAAGTCGCGACATTGTTTATCGCGATAACAATTAAAGGAGATTTGAGATGGCTTCGCAGACAAAGTCTGGCTCGGGCAGCGGCACGTTCACCACCAAGGATGGCACGCAGATCTACTACAAGGACTGGGGAACCGGTCAGCCCATCGTCTTCCATCACGGCTGGCCGTTGAGCAGCGATGATTGGGACGCCCAGATGCTGTTCTTCCTGGCGCAGGGCTACCGCGTCATCGCCCATGACCGGCGTGGTCACGGCCGTTCGACGCAGACCGATGTCGGCAACGAGATGGACACTTACGCCGCCGACGTCGCGGCACTTGTCGCGCATCTCGACCTCAAGGACGCCATTCATGTCGGCCATTCGACCGGGGGCGGCGAAGTGGCGCGTTATGTGGCGCAGTACGGTGCCGGCGGGCGCGTCGCCAAGGCGGTGCTGATCGGCGCGGTGCCGCCGATCATGCTCAAGACATCAGCCAATCCCGGCGGCCTGCCGATCGAGGTGTTCGACGGTTTCCGCGCCGCCCAGGCCGCCAACCGCGCCCAGTTCTTCCGCGATGTTCCGGCCGGCCCGTTCTACGGCTTCAACCGTCCGGGTGCAGAGGTGTCGCAAGGCATCATCGACAATTGGTGGCGCCAGGGCATGATGGGCGGCACCAAGGCGCATTACGATTGCATCAAGGCCTTTTCGGAAACCGACTTCACCGAGGATCTGAAGGCAATCGACGTGCCGGTGCTGGTCATGCATGGCGACGACGACCAGATCGTGCCGATCGCCGACTCGGCGCTGCTGTCGATCAAGCTGCTCAAGAAGGGCGAGCTCAAGGTCTACAAGGGTTTTCCGCATGGCATGGCGACAACCCATGCGGACGTCATCAACGCCGACCTGCTGGCCTTCTTCAAGGCATAAGGCCGTTCGGATCGAAAAAAGCACCCGCCGTCTGGTGGGTGCTTTTCCTTGTGTGGGTTTCCGGTCTGATCTAGGCGGCCGCCTGTGCCTTCCTGGCTTCCTTCATGTTGGGCAGGAACACGGTCAGCAATCCAAGAAACGGCAGATACGAGCAGATCTGGAAGACGAAATCGATGCCCTTCATGTCGGCGACGACGCCGAGCACGGCAGCCGCGATGCCGCCCATGCCGAAGGCGAAGCCGAAGAAGATGCCGGCGATCATGCCGACGCGGCCGGGCACAAGTTCCTGGGCGAAGACGACGATGTTGGAGAAGGCCGAGGACAGGATCAGCCCGATCAGCACCGTCAGAACCATCGTCCATTCCAGATTGGCGTAAGGGAGCGCCAGCGTGAACGGCAGCACGCCGACGATCGAGAACCAGATCATCGCCTTTTGCCCATAGCGGTCGCCGAACGGGCCGCCGAGCAGGATGCCGAGCGCCGAGGCGCCGAGGAACAGGAACAGCATGACCTGCGACATCTGCACCGAAACGCCGAACTTATGGATGGAATAGAAGGTATAGTAGCTGGCGAGGCTGGCGATATAGGCGTTCTTGCTCAGCACCAGCAGCGTCAGCACGATCAGCGCGTTCATCACCTTGCGGCGCGGGAAGGGCGAGACGAAGCTTGCCGCCTTGCGATTGCCTTGCGCGGCGCGCAGGCGGCTGTACCAGCCGCCGACCTGCCACAGGATGACGATGCCGATCAGCGAGCCGACGGCGAACCAGGAGATGCTGGTCTGGCCGAAGGGCACGACGATGAAGGCCGCTAGCAAGGGGCCCATCGACTGGCCGAAATTGCCGCCGACCTGGAACAGCGATTGTGCCAGGCCGAACCGGCCGCCGGAAGCGAAGCGGGCGATGCGCGAGGATTCCGGGTGGAAGATGGCCGAACCGATGCCGATCAGCGAGGCGCCGATCAGGAGCAGGTAGTAATGCCCGGCATAGGCCAGCACGACCAGGCCGATCAGCGACGAGGCCATGCCGTAGGGCAAGGAATAGGGCATCGGCCGCTTGTCGGTGACCATGCCGATGATCGGCTGCAGCAGGGATGCCGTCACCTGGAAGGTGAAGGTCAGCAGGCCGATCTGCCAGAAATCGAGACCGTAATTCTCTTTCAGAAGCGGATAGATGGCCGATAGCAGCGACTGCATGATGTCGTTGATGCAGTGGCACAGGCTCACCGCCAGGATGACGGTGAAGGCCGTCGCCTGGGCTGAAGCGGCCGTCGCGGGGGAGGCGACGCTGGTGGCTGTCGTATCGGTCAAGATAGGCTCCGTGGTCTTTTTGGCGGGCACGCCCGCAGGCAATCTGACGGACGCTCCTGCGGCCGCCTTAGGGACGGTTGCCTTATAAGCTGCTTGCCGCGCGACTTCTTTCGTGGTTTGGTCCAATAGTTTCGCGAGTGGGCCATACAAGATGCCGCATGGCAGGGAAATCTTTCGCGCCGGCAATACCGACCTCGGCAAATTGCACGAAAGCCGCTGGCAGTGGCTGGAGCAGGTGGCCGGGCCGGCCGTGGCGTTGCCGACCGAATATCCCGACGGTTACCACGTGCCCCAGCACCGCCACAGCCGCAGCCAGTTGCTCCATGCGCTGGTCGGCGTCGTGCTGGTGACGACGCGGCACGGGCGCTGGATGGTGCCGCCCGACCATGCGATGTGGATTCCGGCCGGCACCGAGCATTCCGTCGAAATGCTGGGCGATGTCTCGATGCGCTCGGTCTATGTCATGCCGGGCGCGATCGCCGGACTGCCCGAAGGGTTGCGCGTCGTCGGCGTCACCGACCTGATGCACAGCCTGATCGTGGAATCGGAGAAGCTGCCGCAGGGCGGTGAGCTGGAAGGGCGCGGCGGGCTGATCATGAACCTGCTGCTGCACGAAATCCCGACCTTGCCGGAGCGGCCGCTCGGGCTGCCGTTCCCATCCGATCCGAGGCTGGCGGCGCTCTGCCGGCGCTTCGTCGCCGCGCCCTCGCCGCACGCGACGATCGACGAGTGGGCCGACGCCGCCGGCATGAGCCGCCGCTCCTTCACCCGCGCCTTCCAGCGCCAGACCGGCCTGTCGCTGTCGACATGGCGCCAGCAGGCCTGCCTGTTCGCCGCGCTGCCGAGGCTCGCCGATGGCGAGCCGATCACCAGGGTGGCGCTCGATCTGGGCTATGACAGCGTGCCGGCCTTCATCACCATGTTCAAGCGGATGCTCGGCACCTCGCCGCGCGGCTATATGCGCGGCGCACGCGAAAGCGTGGAGGTCGCTCGTCGCCTTGGGGGTCCGGTTCGGCTGGAAAGCCCGGCGCTCTAGGACTGAGCTAATTGTCGTTATTTCCTCAGATATGCCGTCTCGCATACCGATATTTGGTCGACGTCCATGTGTCGGGTACCTGAAGTGTGGAAAACAATTCTCTGCTCAGGTGCCGCAACGGTTGTCAGCTTGAGGTAGCCTCATGCTGCGTTCGACCCAACTTACTGAGGAAAGATGATGCTCCTGGCAAAGTCGACCGAAATCTGCGAGAAAATCCTACGCAAGGGAATACAATACAATGTCGAGCACCGAATACTGCCGAGTGAAAATGCCATCGCAGAACGTCTTCTATCGCGAAGGGTGGAGTTGATCGATGTCTACCATGAACTCCAAGAGAAACTGCACGATCAGTATTATGCGCTGGAGACGTTCTTTGGCGCTCTTTTGACAGCTGCCGCCTTCTGGAACCCGGACAAACTTGATGCGGCCCGCAAAGGAAAGGAGCGGCTTGAGGCAGTAAACCGGCAGATCGCTACCAGGGCAGCGGGTTTGGCCTGTCTCTTTGACGAGAGATCCGATCTTCACAACCGTTCTCAATTCTACACTGACACACACTACGACGTATGCGGTGTGATTGAGGCTGCGGCGCGAGACAACCACCTCTTTAATTCCTGGGTTCGCGAAGAGTTCGATGGCTTAAGTGGACGATTCGATCTGAAATACTGGCCAACGCTGGGAGATTTCATACGGGAGCTGGCAGCTGACGCCAATAACGCTATCGCACTTCCTTCAGATCCGCTGACGGCAGCAGGAACGAAAGCGTCGCGGCCATCGCTATCAGATTTTTTCAAGGCATTTTTCGCCTCGATCGAAGAAAATAGCAGTGAGAATCACGGCCCGATGCCGAGCAGTTTCAAACTGACTGATAGCGCATACGCCTCGTTGGCGAATTCCGCTTTGGGTTTGCCGTTAAAGAGCATCGTCGATGCAGGATACGTGAAGCGGCTGCGTCAACGCCAACGAGAAGAAGACGGGAAGAAAGCTAGGACGTAGACTCATTAACACGTAGCCAGATCCGGATTGCGACGAGTTTGAGGGCGGCAAGATAGTTCTCAGCCAGCTTGTCGTATCGGGTCGCGATACGACGGAATTGCTTGGCCTTATTGAAAAAGCGTTCAACGAGGTTACGCGCCTTGTAGAGGAAGGGGCTGAAGCAGATCGCGTCCTTGCGGTTCGCCTTTGGCGGAATGTTGGCCCATGCCTTTCGTTCGGTGACAGCATTGCGCAAGGCGTTGGCATCGTAGCCCTTGTCGGCGAGTAGCATGGCACCCTCCGGCAATTCCTTGATCAAGTCCGCTGCGGAGGCGATGTCACTCATCTGGCCTGCCGTGAGCGTCAGCTTGATCGGCCTTCCTTGGGCGTCGACAAGAGCGTGGATTTTGGTTGTCAGCCCGCCTCGGGAACGACCGAGACAATGATCTCGATCCCCCTTTTTGCCGTCGCTCCCTGCTGATGGACGCGAACGATGGAGGTGTCGATCATCTGCACCGTGCCGTCGTGGGCTTTGGTGACGGCCTCCATGAGACGGTCCCATACACCTGCTTTCCGCCATCGCACGAAGCGATTATAGCAGGTGGTGCGCGGGCCGTATCGCTCCGGCAAATCACGCCACGGCGCACCCGATCGCAGCACCCAGAAGATGCCATTCAGCACGCGTCGGTCGTCTACGCGCGGGCACTCCTCTCGACTTGTTGGGCAACAGCGGCTTGATCGCGCGCCATTCGAAGTCGGTCAAATCATATCGGCTCATGCGAAGTCTGAATCAGACTTCGCCGCAATATGAAAGCCTCAGTGGAACTCTCTCACCACCTCGATAGGCCCGATGATCGCGGCGTTAAACGTTTCAAGCTCTTCCGCGGGTATCCAGTATTCTCGTAGCGCTCGGCCACCTGCCTCCTGCGCGTTGTATTGTTCCAGGAAGTCACGGCGCACCTCAAAGCGCGTGACGAAACCCGCACCGCTTTGAGGCACATTCCAATCACGAGCGATCCTGATTGCATAGTCTTCCGACAGCACGGGATAGAAAATCGGCTGATCCGGCAAGCGCGGTGGGAACGAACGCATACCGCTTTCGCGGATAAGCGCGAGTTCGGCTGGGCCAACCGGCCGCCACAGTGTGATCGTGTCAGGCTTCATAGTGCGACGTTAGCCGGTGGCGTGTCACCTTTCCACCATCCACCGCATTTGTGAGTTCACGGCCTAGGTGAGCGGTGCGCCTAACGACAGCTTTGATCCGTGTGAGGGCAGCCCCATCGAAAGCTGAAACCGTTTATGGTTCGGTGCACGGTAGTGCTAATCGAAAAGGCTCGATACCGATTCCTCGGTCGCGGTACGCGAGATGGCTTCGCCCATCAGGTCGGCGATCGAGATGACGCGGATGTTGGGTGCGTCGAGCACGGCCTGCGTCGGCTGGATGGAATCGGTGATCACCAGTTCCTGCAGCTTCGAGCCGCTGATGCGGGCTACCGCTCCGCCCGACAGCACGCCATGGGTGATGTAGGCGGTGACGCTGGTGGCGCCGTTGGCCAGCAACGCGTCGGCGGCATTGCACAGCGTGCCGCCGGAATCGACGATGTCGTCGATCAGCAGGCAGTCCTTGCCGGCGACCGCGCCGATGATGTTCATGACTTCCGATTCGCCCGGGCGCTCACGGCGCTTGTCGACGATGGCGAGTTGGGCGTCGAAGCGCTTGGCCAGCGCGCGGGCCCGCACCACGCCGCCGATGTCGGGCGACACCACCACGACATTGCCGAGCTGCTTGTATTTCGCCTTCACATCGCGGGCCATCACCGGCACCGAAAACAGGTTGTCGGTCGGAATGTCGAAGAAGCCCTGGATCTGGCCGGCATGCAGGTCGAGGGTCAAGACGCGGTCGACGCCGGCGCGGGTGATCATGTTGGCGACCAGCTTGGCCGAGATCGGAGTGCGGCCGGAGGCGCGCCGGTCCTGCCTGGCGTAGCCGAAATAGGGGATGACCGCCGTAATGCGTTTTGCCGACGAACGCATGAAGGCATCGATCATGATGAGCAGTTCCATCAGGTGATCGTTGGTCGGGAACGAGGTCGACTGCAGGATGAAGACATCCTCGCCACGCACGTTTTCCTGGATTTCGACGAAGATTTCCTGGTCGGCGAAGCGCCTGACCGTGGCCTTGCCCAGCGGGATGTTGAGATAGCGGGCGACCGCTTCGGCCAGCACCCTGTTGGAATTGCCCGCGAAGAGTTTCATGCACCGTTCCTGGTGGAGGATGGAGAACCCGGACAGACTCTCCTGCACCTTTTAACCGGGCTTTTAGCGGCCCGCGCCGGTATTGCAAGCGCCGAGATGGGGAATCCGCCGGCTAAGCCTAGGAAAACTTCACGCTCATCACTGGCGGGCAACACCTCAGCCGGCCTTGCCGCCGAGAAACGCCGTGAACTGGTCGATCGTCTGGTCGGCGATCGCCTGCATGGTGGCCGGCGCCACCGCTTTCCAGGCGTCGGCGCTGCCGCCGGAATTGACCGAAGGCGCTTTCATCTGGCCATTGATGCGGTGCAGCCGGTTGCCGGCCGGGTCGTAGACATCCCAGACATAGATGACGGTGGTGTCCTTGCCTTCGGAGATCGCCGAGAAATAGCCCTTGAGCACATGGGTTGCGGTCTGATCCTGGCTGCCGGCCAGCGTGATGCCACGCTGCTTGGCCCGCGTCTGCAGTTCGGCCGTCAGCGGCGTGGCGGCTTCCACCGAAGCGCCGACGATCGGCGCGATCTGCAGGCGTGTCTTCGACAGGATGGCAGCGCTTTGGGCCGACGTGAGCGGCGCGGTTGCGCCGGCCGTGGTGGTCGCAGGAGCGCCGGCGGTGGTGGTGGCCGTCGATGACGGCGCGGGAACAGTGGCCGCGCCTTGCGCTCCCGGCGCCGAGGCCGCCGGCGGGGTGATGGCGGAAGGTTCGAGAACGTCCTTTGCGTTGGTGCAGGCGGCAAGAGCCAATGCCACAAGCAATGACACGGTCGTCACATGCGATCGTCTCATTTGCCTTCTAACTCCTTGGCGAAGAACGCCTCCCATTATGGATTCACTGTACGATCAAGTCGAGATCATGGCGGGACAGCGGCTTCGGCTGGGATTCGGTGGTCAGATAGGTGCGGCCAAGCGTCATTGCCGTCTCCGCCTCGGAATCCATGATGATCATGTGGGCGAACAGCGTCATGTTCGGCGCGATCGGCTCGGGGTTGCCCTGGTAGAACATCGGCATGTCCATCCAGGACGGGGTGAAGCGGGCACCGACCGAGTAGCCGCAGGCGTTCAGCCGATGCTTGGTCAGGCCATGCGCTTCCATGGTGCGGGCGTGGGCATCGAACACGTCACCGAAACTGTTGCCCGGTGTCATTGCCTTTTCGACGGCAAGAAGGGCCGCGCGGGCCGCGTCGAACAGTTCCTGATGGCGCTTCGAGACCTTGCCGGTCAGCACCGTGCGCATCATCGGCGCATGGTAATGATGAAAGACGCCGGCCCATTCCAGCGTCAGCTGGTCGTTCTTTGTGAGCTTGCGGCGACCGGCCTTGTAGCGGCAAAGCAGTGCGTCGATACCGGAGCCGATGATGAACTCGTTGGCCGGATAGTCGCCGCCGCCGGCAAAGATCGCGCCTTGCATGGCAGCCAGGATCAGGGCTTCGTCGCCACCCTGCTTGATCAGCGGCAAGGCCGCGTCCAGCGCGTCGTCGGAGAGGTTGGCGGCCTTCTCGGCCTTGGCGACCTCGGCCGGGCTCTTGAACAGGCGCAGCCGGCCGACGATGCCGGATGCATCGGCGATCTGGCCGAAGGTCTGCAATTGCTCGTCGAGCCGCCGGCCATTGAAGGCGGTCAGGCCGTGGGTGTCGTATTCGACGCCGATGCGGGCGCCGAGCAGGTCGAGATCGTTGAGCAGATTGCGCAGGTCGACCGCCGGATTGGCGCCGTCGCGGTCGGTCCACAGCACGATGTTGTCGATGATGGAGGTCTGGCGTGCCTGGCGCAGGTCGGCCGAGCGGGTCAAAAGCACCATCGAGCCGTCGGCCTTCACCACCAGGCACTGGAAGAAACAGAAGCCAAACGTGTCGTAGCCGGTCAGCCAGTACATGCTTTCCTGCGCGAACAGCAGCATGGCGTCGAGCTTCTTTTCGGCCATCTCGATCATCAGCCGGTCGCGCCGCGCGTCAAATTCCGATCGTTCAAAATGCAGCGCCATTATTCCTTCTCCAAAACGATGGCCGAAACCTGCCGGCCGTAATCGGGCTCCTTGCGGTGCGTGGTGCGCCGGTAGGAGTAGAACAGATCTTCCTCGGCATAGGTGCAGCGGCCGAGGCCCTCAGCCTTTACGCCGGCCCTGGCCAGCCGGTCGACCGTATAGCGGTTGAGATCGAACATGGCATGGCCGGCATGTGCCGAAGGCGCGAAATAGCCGGTGTTTTCCGCATCGGCCTCGACGAAGCGAGCGACGAATTCCGGTCCGACCTCGTAGTTTTCGGGGCCGATCGAGGGGCCGAGCACGGCTATGATGTTTTCGCGCCGGGCGCCGAGGCCTTCCATGGCGGTGATGGTATTTTCGAGCACGCCCGTGAAAGCGCCTTTCCAGCCGGCATGCGCCGCGCCGATGACGCGCGCTTCCATATCGGCGAAGAGTACTGGGCCGCAATCGGCGGTCGAGGCGCCGATGGCGATACCCGGCCGGTCGGTGACGATGGCGTCGGCCTTGGGCCGTTCGCCGGCAAAGGGTTCCCTGGCGACAATGACGTCGGGCGAATGGACCTGCCAGGCGGTCAACAGATGGTTCGGCGGCACACCCATCCAGGCGGCGACACGGCGGCGGTTCTCGGCCACCAGCGCCTGGTCGTCATCCGACCCGGTGCCGATGTTGAGGCCCTGGTAGATGCCGGTCGAGACGCCGCCTATGCGGGTGAAATAGCCATGGCGGATGCCCTGTGCCTGCGCCTTGTCCAGCAGCGGCGACCGAACGGGATCCGGTTTGGTCTGATTCAGCATGCGGGCGTTGTTGTCCGTGTGGGCGGTTTCGTCAAGAAAAAGCAGCCGGCGGTTCCACCGCTCTTTTGCCGGACGCGAGATTGGGAGGGGTAACGGTGAAAAGTCAATCCGCCGTGGCAAAGGGGCGAACGGCCACGCCACGCGGGACGATGGCAAGCACCTTGAACAGATCGCCCATCGCCTTCGGGCCGGCGAGGCGTTCGACATCGCTGGCAATCTTGTCGCGCGCCGCCTGGCCGGCATCGGCGCCAAGCCGGCCGGCGCGCTCGAGAATGCCCATGCCGAGCAGGAAATCGCCCTGTCTCGACAGATAGGCGTCGAGGCCATGTGCGCGCACGATTGCGGCAAGGGCGGCGAAATCGACATGGGAGGTGAGGTCGGCTTCGCCGGGATTGGCCAGCACGTCTTCGTGATTGTGCTTGCGCAGGGCCTGCAGCGTGTCGCCGATACCCGGCCGCAGATGGCCGTAGTCAGGGAACAGCCCGACGCCGCCATGACTGGATATGCGCTCGGCGATGGCTGCCATCAGGGCAGAGCGGGCCGGCGCCACTTCGACGATCGCACCTTGCGGTGCGTCGCCGGCGTCGGCGGGGAGCAGCGTCGGGTCGACCGAGCCGGCGCCGGCGAAGAAGCAAAGTTCGTCCTTGTCGTCGAGACCGACCATGCGCTCGCACCAGCTGGCGCCGGCCCGGACGAACTGGCGGATGGGCACGGCGTCGAACAATTCGTTGCCGACGATCAGCAGAGGCTGCCGCGGCAGCGTGTCGATTGTTTCGTGCCAGCCAACCGCGAAGGGCGTCGCGCCAAGCGTCTGTTTCTGGATCTCGGCCAGGCGCGGGCTGGTCTCGATCATGGCGAAGGCTGCGCCGTTGGCCAGGTCAGGTTCGAGCCGTGACAAGGTGCGCAGCATGTCCTTCATCAGCGTGCCACGGCCAGGACCGATCTCGGCGACGGTGACCGGTATCGGCCGGCCGATCGCAGCCCAGGCCTGGTAGAACCAGACGGCGACGAGTTCGCCGAACATCTGGCTGATCTCCGGCGCGGTGATGAAGTCGCCGGCGACGCCGAAGGGCTCGCGCGTCGTGTAGTAGCCGTCCGTGGGGTCGAACAGGCACAGCGCCATGTATTCGTTGACGGGGATCGGGCCCGTCGCCTCGATCAGGTCGACGATGCGGGTCTTCAGCCGCGTCATGTCGCCTGCTGCTCTGCTTGCGTCTCCGGCTTGGCGGTTGCCATCGCCCAGATGCCGGCCAGGATGCCGTCGGGCCACAGCTTCGGGTTGGCGGCGAGCCGCTTGGCATACAACCAGGCGAACAGGATGCCGACGATGTAGCCGACGCCGTACCAGTGCACCGCCAGCGGACCGATCTGGATGAGGATCGGGTTGATGTTGGGAAACGGCAGCGAGGCCAGCGGCAGCAGGAAATATTCGTTCAACGGGGAGCTCTCGGTTGCGAACGCGTTTGGGCGCGGACCATGCGGCAGGGTTTTGGCAGGGTCAAGGCAAGGTGGTCGGCGTCAATTGCCGGATCGGATCACCCGTTGCAGGCCAATCGCGCCGTGCAGGTGGTGCGCTCAATCCTGAGGCTTGGCGGCCACCAACTGCCGCAACGCGTCGTTGATCCTGTCCTGCCAGCCGGGGCCATCTTCCTGGAAATGATCGAGCACGGCTCGGTCGATCCGGATCGAGACAAGCTCGCGGACATTGGGCGCGGCCGAAGCTTCGCGAATTGGCGGTGCCGGCTTCTTCACCGGTTTGAAGGCAGCTTCGGCGGCTGCCATCGGATTTGTCGGTCGGCGCGGGGGCGTTGCCATCGATTGACCCTGACTGAAAGCGACTCATGCTCGACGTAAGTCGCGAAGAAAACATCACAGTAGGCGACTTGGCGCCATTTCGTATAGAAGGAACTGCTCGAGAGTCCCTGCCGGCGCAGATGCTACTTCGGCGATTTCACCAGCAATGCCTTGTACTTGGCTTCGAGGCGGTCAAACACCTCTTCGGCTGGTTTGACCCGCCCTGCGTCGGCATCGCTGATGCCTTGGGCAAGCGCTGCGTCCAGCGCGGCAAGGCGCCGGTCCAATTCCGCATTAATGGACACAGAAGACTCCCGTCAAAATGCTCTTACCATGATGATGGTAACAGCTCTTGGCTTATCAGTTCAGATCAAATCGCATCCGACTTGATGCCGCACCAGCCCTCAACCTTCTTGCATTCGGCGCGCCGCGCCACTACGTCAATTTCAGCAACCGAGGATTTGCCATGTCGACCGGACCGAACCGCATTCTCGATGAATTCGCCAAGCTGATGACCGATGCCGCGGGTGCCGCGCAAGGCGTTCGGCGCGAGGTCGAGACCGCCTTCAAGGGGCAGGCCGAGCGCATCCTCAACACGATGGACGTGGTGCAGCGCGAGGAATTCGAGGCCACGCGCGAGATGGCCGCCAAGGCCCGGGACGAGAATGCCCGGCTTGCCGCCCGTATTGAATCGCTCGAAGCCAGGCTCGCCGAACTGGCCGGTGATGCCGCACCGGCGGCGGCAGCAAAGCCTCGCGCAAAAAAATAATCGTTAAACTTTTCCACATAGTGCGAGTCTGAAAAGCGCTTTGCCGTGAATCGCTTAACGGCATTGCATGAATCTTTGTGACAGCGCCTTTCCACATGCGAATGCCGCAGTGCGAAAAATTGGGCTGTTCACGCGACTCCCGATCAATAGACTGAATTTGTTGCATGATTCGGAGCAGGGTCATGTGGCCGGGCGGTGGGGTCCGGTCTGGGGTCTTTGCGTCGAGAAGCAGTCTTTCGCGCGAAGAAAGTCCTGGCCGTCCGAGTTCTAGATCAGATTGTTCGTTGTGTGTGCCCTCCCGCGGAGCGTGTGGCGGCGCTCCTCAGAACGACAGGAAGCATTCCATGGAACTTCTCGAACTCGAATTCTCCCGCGAAATCCATCCGGTGGATGTTATCGAGCAGGTGGCCCACAACAACGACTGGTCCTTCGAACGGGCCGGCGATGATGAAATCTCGATCTCGGTTGCCGGCAGCTGGACCGACTATCACGTGTCCTTCTCCTGGATGGAGGATTTCGAGGCGCTGCATCTGGCCTGCGCCTTCGACATCAAGGTGCCGGAGACCCGCGCGCTGGAAGTGATGCGGCTGTTGTCGCTGATCAACGAGCAGATGCTGTTCGGCCATTTCGATCTCTGGGAGCAGGAAGGCGCGATCATGTTCCGCCAGTCGCTGCTTTTGGCCGGCGGGGTGGAACCGTCGAGCCAGCAGGTCGAGGTGCTCTTGTCCTCGGCGCTGGAAGCCTGCGAATGCTATTTCCAGGCGTTCCAGTTCGTGGTCTGGTCGGGAACCTCGGCCAAGGATGCGCTGGCCGGCGTATTGTTCGAGACCTATGGCAACGCCTGAGCGGTACGCGAATGAGTGCAAGCAAAGAGCGCAAACCTGAGATCAGTTTTGCCGATTTCGATCGTGTCGACATCCGCGCCGGCACGATCGTCGAGGCCGAACCGTTTCCGGAAGCGCGCAAGCCGGCCTTCAAGCTGAAGATCGATTTCGGGCCCGACATCGGCATCAAGAAGTCGTCGGCGCAGATCACCAAATACTATACGCCGGAAGCGCTTGTAGGCCGGCAGGTGTTCGCGGTGGTCAATTTCCCGCCGCGCCAGATCGGACCGTTCATGTCGGAAGTGCTGACGCTGGGTTTTCCCGACGAGGAGGGCGCCGTAGTGCTCGGCGCCATCGAGCGCAAGGTGCCGGACGGCGGGCGGCTGTTTTAGGGAACCCACCGCCGCGTTCCTTCACGCCGCGTTTTCAGATCAGCCCTCGTCAGGCGGCCAGCTTCCGCGTTCTGCCCAGCGCTTCCTCGACCGCATCGAGGAACATTTCGGCGCAAGCCTTCCAGCTGTAGCGCATGGCGCGTTCGCGAGCCTGAGAGCGGTCGACGTTGAGGGCGGCAAGCGCTGCCTCGCGCAAATCGTTCGAGACCGCGCCGCCAAAGCCGTCGCCGACGATGTCGATCGGCCCGGTCACCGGATAGGCGGCCACCGGCGTGCCGCTGGCCAGCGCCTCGATGATGACGTTGCCGAAGGTGTCGGTGCGGCTGGGGAAGACGAAGACGTCGGCAGAGGCATAGATCTCGGCCAGTTCGTCATTGGGGCGGTGGCCCAGGAAATGCGCCTGCGGGTACCTTGCCCTGAGCTTGGTGAGTTCCGGTCCCTCGCCGACGATCACCTTGCTGCCTGGCAGGTCGAGGTCGAGAAAGGCGGAAAGGTTCTTTTCGATGGCGACGCGGCCGACGCAGAGGAAGACGGGGCCGGGAAAGCCGAGGTCCTTGCGCTTGTCCGGGCGGAAATGGTCGGTATCGACGCCGCGCGTCCACGGCCGCAGCTTGTTGAAGCCGCGCGCCGAGAGATCGTCGGCGAGCGACTGGGTGGCGACCAGCGTGCCCTGGCCGGAATTGTGGAAATCACGAAGCCAGCGATAGGCCCAGCTTTCCGGCACCGGCAGCCGGGCGCTGAGATATTCAGGAAAGCGCGTGTGGTAGCTGGTGGTGAACGGGCGGCCGGCATTGCGGCAATAGCGCCGCGCCATGATGCCGAGCGGCCCTTCGGTGACGATATGGATGTGGTCGGCCTTGTAGGCATCGATCAGCCGCGCGACGTGGCCGGGCGTGGTCAACGCCAGCCTGATGTCGGGATAGGTCGGCAAGGGCAGCGTGCGGAAGATGTTGGGTGTCAGGAAATCGACCGCGACGTCGAAGGATTTCAGGGTTTCGGTGAGCCGCTCCAGCGTGTGGACGACGCCGTTGATTTGCGGGCGCCAGGCGTCGGTGACCATCAAGATGCGCATGGCGGCCCTTTGCTGGAAAGGTCGGCGGTTGCGTTGAGACGATGCCGGAACGGCGACCAGCCCGCCGCCCGCGCCTGGCTCCAGCGCACCTTGGCGGGTACGGGATCGAAGTGAGGCGGCAAGGACGAATCAAGTGTAGTCGCGCGTTTCATGCGTGCTCTTGATCATGATTTCATGACGGGCGGATGAAGCAGCCTTCCGGTTGGGCATGATCTCTGGACAAACGGTTTCCGTTTGTCCGAGAAAAGCCGGTTCTACTTTCCGGGATCACGCCGCGGTCAGGCCGGAACCTTGATCACGGCCCGCAATCCGCCGAGCGGACTGTCGTCGAGGGTGATGTCGCCGCCATGGCTGCGGGCAATGTCGCGGGCGATCGACAGGCCCAGCCCGGTGCCGCTGGCATCGAGGTTGCGGGCCTCGTCAAGCCGTACGAAGGGCTTGAACACGTCCTCGCGCCTGTCGATCGGAATGCCGGGACCGTTATCGTCGACGGTGACGACGAGGGAGCCACGTCCGTGGTCGGCGGTGACCTCCACCGTCTTGGCATAGCGGAAGGCATTGCCGATGACGTTGGACAACAGCCGGGCGAAGGCATTCGGCCGCACATGCACGGTCGGATCGCCGGAAAGCGTCGTCGACAGTTTGCATTTGCGCAGGGCCGCTTCTTCGCCGAGCTTCTGGAAATAAGCTTCGAGGTCGAAGCGTCCCGGATCTTCCGAGGCTTCGCCGCGGGCAAAGGAGAGATAGCCTTCCAGCATCGACTGCATGTCGTCGATGTCCTGGTTGAGGGCCGCCTTGGTGTCGGCCTTGCCGCCGGCCAGCGCCAGCTGCAGCTTGAAGCGGGTGAGGATGGTTCTCAGGTCATGACTGACGCCGGTCAGCATGGCGGTTCGCTGTTCGATCTGGCGCTCGATGCGCTCGCGCATCTGGATGAAGGCAAAGCCGGCACGCCGAACCTCCTCGGCGCCGCGCGGACGGAAATCGCGCGGCATCGGCCGGCCCTTGCCGAAGCTCTCGGCCGCTTCGGCAAGCGTCAGGATTGGCCGGATCTGGTTGCGCAGGAAGGGGATGGCGATCATCAGCAGCACCAGCGAGGTGCCGACCATCCAGATCAGGAAGATGTGGGTGTTCGAGGCATAAGCCTGGCTGCGGCGCACGAAGACGCGCAGCACCTTGCCCTCGAGCTGGACGCGCACTTCGACGATGTTGGAATTGCCGACGGTGTCGATCCAGAACGGGCGGTTGATCTGGCGGGTGATCTCGGACGAGAGGACATCGTCGAGGATCGAGAAGAATGGTTTCGGACCGGGCGGCGGCAGGGGATCGGGCGGCAGGAGGTCGACCTTCAACTGCATGCGGTCCTGCGCGATGCGGATGATGTTGGCGTAGTCGGCATCGTGCGGATAGGTCTCGATCAGATCGATGATGGCTGCGATGTCGCGCACGGTGGCCTGCGACAGGCGCTGCGTCACGGTCGCCCAATGACGCTCCATGAAGACGAAGGCGACGACCGATTGCAGAAGGATCATCGGCGCAATGACGATGATCAGCGAGCGCGCATAGAGCCGCTTGGGCATGTAAAGCGAAACGAGCCGCCAGAACCGGTTCCAGATGCGCGGCACCGTCTTAAGCGTTCGCGTGGCGCGTGCGCTCAAGGCGTCATTTTCCGGCTGTTCCAGTTCCGTGGTCGCCATTGGCTCTTTTCATCCGCCGGCCGCAATTCAGGCCGCCGCCGGTAACTCTATTCCACGCTGAGCCGATACCCAATACCGCGCACGGTTTGCAGCCAGACGGGGTTGGACGGATCGCGCTCGATCTTGCGGCGCAGCCGGTTGATCTGGACGTCGATGGTGCGCTCGCCGACCTCCGAATCGTCGCCGACCAGTTCGTGGCGCGGAATGGTCTCGCCGGCGCGCGCGGCGAAGATCGCCAGGATCTCCTGCTCGCGGTCGGTCAGCTTCAGCGCCTCGCCGCCGCGCTTCAGTTCGCGCCGGGCGATCTGGAAGGTGTAGGGGCCGAAGACCAGCTGTTCGACCTTGGGCGTCGTCGCCGGGCCGCCGCGGCGCAGGATGTTGTTGATGCGCAGGATCAGCTCGCGCGGATCGAAGGGTTTTGGCAGATAGTCGTCGGCGCCGGCCTCCAGTCCGGAGATGCGGCTGTCTGTCTCCGACAGCGCCGTCAGCATCAGGATCGGCACGTTCTTTTCGGCGCGCAGCGATTTGGTGAGATCGACGCCGCTTTCGCCCGGCATCATCACGTCCAGCACGAGCAGGTCGAAATCGAGGCCGGCGAGCTTGCGCCGGGCTTCGTCGGCATTGCCGGCAACGGTGACGCGAAAGCCGTTCTCGGTCAGATATTGCTTGAGAAGATTGCGGATGCGGGTGTCGTCGTCGACCACAAGCAGATGCGGCGCGTCGTCGTCCGGTGCGGCCGCCTGATCGACCCTCTCAGTGCTCTCCATGGCTTTTCCCTGACATTTTTGCGGACCCAACGTCGATCTGAGCTCTCAGTTCCGGATTGACCATCGCTTCGAGGAAGCGTTCCACCAAGGTCCGTTCGGTGGCTCCGGAATCTTCCAATGCAGCACGGATGCGGCGCGACTGTGGCCGCGCCAGGGCCAGAGCCAGCGCACGGCCCTTGGCTGTCGGATAGAGTTCGCGCTGGCGGCGGTCGCGCGGACCTTGCAATTGCACGACATGGTCGGTGTCGATCAGTTGCTTGAGCACGCGCGCCAGGCTCTGCTTGGTGATCTTGAGCACGTCGAGCAGTTCGGCGACCGTCAGGCCCGGCCTGCGGTTGACGAAATGCAGCACCCGGTGGTGGGCACGGCCGAAGCCGTAATCGGCCAGGATCTGATCGGGATCGGAGGTGAAGTCGCGATAGGCGAAGAAGAACAGCTCGATGATGGCGAAGTCGATGCCGTCCTCGTCGGTGATCGCGGTCCTGATCGGTTTCCCTGCGTGGCTTCGATCCGTCATCATTTCTCCATGGGAAAGAGATATTATGTCAGTACTATTGACGTAATTTCCCTGCAATGGTAATTTTTGACAAGCTTTTGGGCGGATTGCGAACGAAAAGGCAAGGCAAGCCGGTTTTTCCGGAACTTCCTGAGTTTGCCAGAGCGTGAATATCCGCTTACGCTTCGAGACACCGGCCGGCGTCTCCAATCACATGGCACGGCCAAAAAGAACACGCAACGACACTAACGATATGCGGGCCCCGGCCCGCGGGAGGTTACCATGGCATCCGTTCCCTTCGACCAACTGGACGGCTTCATCTGGATGAACGGCGAGTTCGTCCAGTGGGGCGACGCCAAGATCCACGTGCTGACGCACGGCCTGCACTATGCCAGCGCCGTCTTCGAGGGCGAGCGCGCCTATGGCGGCGAGATCTTCAAGCTCAAAGAGCATACCGAGCGCCTGCATGAATCGGCGCGTCTGCTCGGCTTCAAGATTCCCTATTCGGTCGCCGAGCTCAACGACGCCTCGACCACGCTGTTGAAGAAGCAGGGTTTCCAGGACGCCTATGTCAGGCCGATCGCCTGGCGCGGCAGCGAGCAGATGGGTGTCTCGGCCCAGAACAACCGCATCAACTGCGCCATCGCCATCTGGCAGTGGCCGAGCTATTTCGATCCGGCGCAGAAGCTGAAGGGCATCCGTCTCGACATCGCGGAATGGCGCCGCCCCGACCCGCGCACCGCGCCGTCAAAGTCGAAGGCCGCCGGCCTCTACATGATCTGCACCATGTCCAAACACGCCGCCGAGGCCAAGGGTTATGCCGACGCCATGATGCTCGACTGGCGCGGGCAAGTCGCGGAAGCAACCGGCGCCAACATCTTCTTCGTCAAGGACGGCAAGATCCATACACCCAAGCCCGACTGCTTCCTCGATGGCATCACTCGCCGCACGGTCATTGGCCTGGCCAAGGATCGCGGCCTTGAGGTCATTGAACGTGCAATCATGCCGGAAGAGCTCGAGGGCTTCGAGCAATGTTTCCTGACCGGGACGGCAGCGGAAGTAACGCCGGTTTCGGAGATTGGGCCTTACCGATTCGAGGTTGGTGAAATCGCAAAGAATCTCATGAACGACTATTCTGTCGCGGTTCAGCCGAAGCACGCGATCGCTGCAGAATAACGAAAGTCACAGCTTTTTTCGCAAGCAGGGGCGGTTTTCGGACCGCCCCTTTTATTTCAGCGTTTCTGCATTTGACTTTCGTCCAATTCGGCGTCTCATGATGCTGTCGGCCCGGGAGGCTGGCAGCTATGGAGGGACTAACCATATGGACATGAACACGCTTCTTCCGATCATTATACAGGTGATTACAGGCATCATCGGTGGTCAGGCGGTCGGTGCGGCGCTCAAGACGGCAGCGATGGGTCAGCTTCCCAAAATCCTGGGCGGCGCCATTGGCGGTGTCGGCGGTGCGGCCATCCTCGGCAGCCTGCTCGGCGGCACGGTCGATCCGGCAGCGGCCGCGGCGGCAACGAGCGGTCTCGGCAGCGCGCTCAACCTGCAGAACATCGTCGGCGGCGCCGGTGGCGGCGCGATCCTGACCGGCATTCTCGGCGCGGTCATGGGCGCCATGAAGAAATAAGCCTGTCACCTCGGGCTGGCCAAGTGGGCGGCTGCGGCCGCCCATTTCTGTTTTTGAAGTGCCATTTCTGTCGTCGAAGTGACTGGCTGTTCGTCCCCTCGAGGGTGGACGCCCTTCGCCGCTGCCTCTACATGACGGCCGAGATAGCGAAAGGACGATCATGGGTCAGCTCAATGCCGGCATCGTGCCGGTCACACCGTTCCAGCAGAACTGCACCATCTTGTTCGACATGGACGACAAGCACGGTGTGGTCGTCGATCCGGGCGGCGACATCGACAAGGTGCTGGCGGTGCTGAAGGACAATGCGATCACGGCCGGGGCGATCTGGATCACCCACGGCCACATCGACCATGCCGGCGGCGCGATGGACTTGAAGGAGGCGCTCGGTATCGAGATCATCGGTCCGCATGCGGCCGACAAGCCGTTGCTCGACAATCTGGCGAACCAGGGCAGGCGTTACGGCATCGACGGTTCGCGCGATTGCGTTCCCGACCGGTTCCTCACTGAGGGCGAGACCGTGTCGTTCGGCGGCCATGTGTTCGAAGTGCTGCACTGCCCGGGCCATGCGCCTGGTCATGTCGTCTATTACAACCGCGCGGCCAAGTTCGCCCATGTCGGCGACGTGCTGTTCCGCGGCTCGGTCGGCCGCACCGACCTGCCGGGCGGCGACCACGCGACGCTGATCGCGTCGATCAAGGACAAGCTGCTGCCGCTCGGCGACGATATCGGCTTCATCTGCGGCCATGGTCCCGGCGGCCGCTTTGGCGAGGAGCGCAGGACCAATCCGTTCCTGACTTGAAATCCGTCGGACTGGATCAGAGCCGCTTCAGAAAGTTTCGAAGCGGTCAGCACAACAAAAAAGCGCCGGCCTTGCAGCCAGCGCTTTTTTGTGGGGCAGGGAAGCCCTAAAGCGCTTTCGCGCTTTGAAATTCTATCTTGTGCAAGTCGTTATCCCAAAACCGCTGCGCACTTTTGGGCGACATGCACTCAGTTGGCGGTGCAGAAATGCTGTTCGCCATCATTGCCGGTGAAAGTGCCGGTACGCGAGTTGAAGCTGCGGTAGCGGTCCGAGCAGTACTCGTACCAGTCACGCGTCCACGGTTCGGCATAACGGTCGGCATAGACCACCCGCGGCTCCGCGTAGTAGCGGCGGACCGGGGCCGGGCGCACCACGACGTCACGATCGTAGTAACCGTCATCGTAGTAGCGGTCAGCGTCGGGTGGCGGCCGGTCGTTCGCCAACGCGCCACCGATCAGGGCACCGGCGGCGAGGCCGAGGACGCCGGCGGCAACGGCATCGCCATTGCCGTGGCGGTGATGGCGCCAGTCACGCGCGTTGGCGGCGGGCAAGGTCGCGAGCGTGGTGGCGACCACGGCGGCGGACAGCACGGCTGTCTTGAAAATTCGGTTCATCTTGGTCTCCTTCGTACCGGGCCGTGCAGTTTTGCAGGGGATGCGGTCCGGCTTTACCAAAGACTAATATGCGACCGTGGCTGAACGGAGGCTGAACGGATTTCGACGGGTCGATCCAAAAAGCGCCAAAAAACACGCTCGCAATTGAGCAGAACCGCCCCGCGGAGCCGACCTGTATCCGAAGCCGGCTCAGCCGACCGACAGGTTGACGGCCTTGGGGCCCTTGCCGCGCTTATCCGGCTCGGTGTCGAATGTCACTTTCTGCCCATCTTCGAGACCGGGAAGACCCGACGCCTGCACGGCCGAAATATGGACGAAGACATCCTTCGCGCCATCGTCCGGCGTGATGAAGCCGAAGCCCTTGGCATGGTTGAAGAATTTGACGGTGCCGGTCTGCGGCATGGGAAGCTCCTTTGATCCCATAAACTCCAGTCTCGGGCCGGCAAATGCCCGAGAGGAAATTTGTCCTTTATTTTAGCGTCATCGGCAAGAGAAAGTTTTACAGGCACTTAAAGCGTTGTGATGCATGTCGTTGACCTAAAACCGGATCCGGTTTTGGGCGACGTGCATTCAAGCTGCGTCGCCGACATGAAAAAGGCGCGACGAAAAATCATCGCGCCTTCCAAAAACTGTTTGCATGCCCAGGGCCAAGCCCTGGCGCCTCGTTCGCACATCCACAGGGACGTGCGACGCGTCGACGGTTCAGGCCGCGCGGAGGTTGACGGCCTTCGGGCCCTTGCCCATGCGATCCGGCTCGACGTCGAAAGTGACCTTCTGGCCATCGACCAGCGTGCGCAGGCCCGAGGCCTCGATCGCGGAAATATGGACGAACACGTCCTTGGCGCCGCCGTCGGGCGTGATGAAACCGAAGCCTTTGGTCGCGTTGAAGAATTTAACGGTGCCGGTCTGGGCCATTGGGGAAACTCCTTCACCCGTTCAGTCTTTGGTGGTCCTGCCCGCCACTGGCGTCGAGGGCAGTTCCCGGTGGTTGCTTTCGGCAGTCATGCATTGGCGCATGGTCAAACCCCCCGCCGAAAAACGGGGCCGTCAGAGATTCACAGTATCGGGGAAAGGTCGTCCAAAACGTTCCGCTCTCCGGGTCGCAAATGCCCGAACACGGAATTTATCGCACGGAAACGTGAAGGTTGCAAGATAGCGTCGCGGGCCGCCACATTGGGCGCATCCCGACGCAAGAATCGACCGATCTGAACGTCGATCGGCCGCAGATAGGCCTCGTTGCCGGGCGGGTCATCGGCCCACGGCCATGGTCAAGCATAGGCCAGCGACACCGGAGGCGCGGACCGGTCACCGCCACTCCCGTCGCGGTTTGCCGTGCGGGCTGCAAACGGGGGTTGCATTTGGAGGGCGAATTGCGAGGATCATCATCAGGGATGGGATCGAGGGAGAGATCAGCATGAAATTTCAGGCGTCATTTTTCTCCAGGCAAGGGTTTGGCTTCTCCAGACTGGGGTTCGGCTACTCCAGGCAAGGGTTGGCCGTCCTGTTCCTGTCGGCGCTTCTGGCCGCCTGCACCGTCGTCGTCGATGACGGGCCGGGGCCGCGTCCGCGACCACCGCGGCCCGAGCCGCAATTCTGCACCAAGCAATACGAGCCGGTCTGTGCCCGGCGCGGTGGTGACCGCCAGACCTTCGCCAATGCCTGCCTTGCCGACCGCGCCGGCTACCGCATCGTGCATGACGGTCCCTGCCGCGATGGCGGCGGTGGTGGCGGTGGTGGCGGTGGCGGTGGCGAAGAGCAGACATTCTGCACCCGCGAATACGCTCCCGTCTGCGCCCGCCGGCATGGCGAGATGCGCAGCTTCCCCAATGCCTGCGAAGCCCGCGCCGCGGACTATCGCGTGGTTGGTGACGGGCCGTGCTGAAAACACAGGCCGTGCTGAAAGCCTAGGCTTGCGCCTTCTCCCATGGATCGGGAGAGGGCGCAGGCTGCTCAGCGGCCGCCACGCGGCCGTATCTCTGCCCGCCAGCAATAGGCAATGAACTCGGCCGCGGGCATGGGCTTCGAAAACAGCCAGCCTTGGCCATATTCGACGCCGCGTTCGACGAGGTAGTCGGCCTGCGCCTGGGTTTCGACGCCTTCGGCGACGATCGTCAGCTTCAGCGTCTTGGCCATGTCGATGATGTGCGGCGTGACCGAACTGGTGGCGGAATTCGTGCTGATCGTGTCGATGAACGCCTTGTCGATCTTGAGCGCATCGAGCGGCAGGCCTTCGAGATGGGAGAGGCTCGAGTAGCCGGTGCCGAAGTCGTCGATCGCCACCGCATGGCCAAGTTCGCGGGCACGCGCGAGCGCCGATCGAGCCGCCTCGATATCAACGAAGCCACGCTCGGTCGCCTCGAGCCAGATTTGCTGCGGCTGGATCCCGGTGTGCTGCAGCGCCTTGGCGATAATCGGCAGAACCCGCTCCGTGCCGACATCCGCCGCGCTGAGATTGATGGCGATGTGAATGGAGCGGTCGGCAACCAGAAGGCTGTTCAGGTCGAACACGACGAGCGCGATCACCTGGTCGGTAATGGCGGTGATCAGGCCGCTCTCCTCGGCAAGCGGAATGAAAAGATCGGGCCGGGCCAGGGAGCCGTCCGGCCGCTTCCAGCGCACCAGCGCTTCGGCGCCGACGCACCTGCCGGTCTTGAGGTCGACGATCGGCTGATAGTGCACGATGAACTCGCGCTTGCGCACGGCGATCTGCAACTCTCCCAGGGGTGAAAGCCGTCTTCGGGAAAACCAGACGACCATGCCGATGATGAAGGCGGCAATGAAGGCGCCGAGCGGGAGGAGCAAAAGCTGCTGCCGGCGCACGCTGTCCAGAATCTGGCTTTCCGGTTCAGTGGCGACGGCGATCCAGCCGGTGGCGCGTGCGGTGGCAAACAAAAGGCCGTCGTCGATGCCTTCCTCAGGCCCGGCGATGATCTTTTCAACCAGCGCCGGGTCGGGGCCGTTCAGCGTGCCGAGCAGGATGCCGGTTTTCGTCGTCAAAGCGAGCTGGACACCGGGATCGACGACGACGTCGGCAAAACGCACCGGATCGAGCAGGGCGTTGTGGTGCTTGAACTGCAGCGCCATCAGCGTATGGCCCACGCTCATCACGGGCTGCATGCGCGCGGTTACAGCGATGCCGTCACTGGTGATGAAGTCCGGCCTGGAACGCGCGACGCGGCCCTCGGTCGGTCCCCACGACGAGCATTTGAGCAGGCCATTTTCAAAATAGCCCATTTCCTCGATGGTGCGCGTGTTGATGGTAAGTTGCCGCATGCGGGCTATGTGCTCCGCCGAACAGGGGATGCCGCTGAACCGGTCTATCTGCCGCAAGGCATCGTTCGCCTCATCGAGCGACATGTCGGCCCTGGCAATGGCGCGGCTGGCGAACTGGTGCAGCCGTTCGTATTCGTTCTGGACGGCCTGGGTCCATGAAAGGTGAAACATCGTGGCGATGGGCACGATGGCGCCGAGCAAGGCCAGCACCACCGCCGTCACGATGATGCGAGACCTGTCCATGTGCCTCCTGCCTTGGCCGACGATCGCGCCGGGCCGCCCACTGCCTCGGCCCCGATTGGCGGCCGCGTTCAGGCGGATCTTATGGCCTCGTCCTTACGTCAACTTTAATGGGGTGATGCAGCAAATGCTTCTCGTCTAGGCCGGATAGGCTCCATCGGCCGGCCCGGCATAAAGTTCGCTGCCGTTTTCATCGGAAATGCGCAGGCGATCGGGGACTTGCGGCATGGCCAGGCTGTGGAACAGCGCGGTCGCACCTTGCAGCGCGGCACGCAAGGTCGGCGCTTCCAGCGACACTCTGTCGAGCGTCGCTTCCTCGGCGTCACGCGACCGGTAGAACTCGATGACGAAGTTCAAGCAAGCCTCCGTGGCAAGCGTTGCATGGGCCTGTTGGGGCCGCCGCCTTAAGCAGAAGGCGGAGAGGGGCACACGAGGCGCCCCTAGTTCGTCAGCCCTTGGACTTCGGCTTCAGGCCGTTCTCCGCCTGCTTGACCGACGAGCCGAACGGGGAGGCGGCCTTGGCTACCACCTTGTCCTTCTTCGGCTTGCGCGTTTCGCGATTGCTTCGCTGCTGACCTTTGGCCATCTTGGCTGCTCCTCATGCGTGTTGGTTTGGCGTTTGGCGCGGTCTCAGACAATCGGATTGCTGGCAACAATCGGATTGTCGGCCGGTTCGAGATTGTCTTCCGTGGTAACCCGCTCATGGGTCTCGTGTTCGCTGCGGATGCGGTATTGCGGGGAACCGTCCTTGACCGGCAACCTGCTCTTGATTTCGAACAGGTCCGCGGTCTTGAGGAGAAGGCCGCCACGGCCTTTCATGCGCACGGTCTGGCCAACGGCAAAGAGGTGCGAGGGGGTGTCGTTGCGCGGCCGCGCATTCGGCTGGAAACGGATCATGCTGCATTCTCCCGGTCGCGCTTCAGCGCTGTTTCGAGGTCCAGGTAATCGATGGCGACGAGCTGGCTGGTGGGCGGGTTCTTCACCGCCCTTGCCGGCAGATGGATGAAGGTGGCGACGCGGCGCCAGGCAAGCCGCGACATGCCTTCGACCAGCTCTTCGTCGTGATCGATGTCGTAATCCCCAGCCGGCAATTGGCCCTCCAGCCCGCCGAGTATGAACGGTGCGGTGAAATGGGCGATGGAATGGGTGGTGCGGTCCGGCATTGTCCTGGCCTTGATAGTTTTGCGCCTTGATATTTTTACGCCTTGGGGGCGCATGCGAAACGGCGATCCTGAAGGCAAAAAAGCGGGGACGAGCCCCGCTTTCCTATTTCCGGCAATCGCTGGAAATAAGCCGCTTTCGAGAGCTGCCAGTACATCCGTGGTCAGCGTTCATCGAATTCGGCCGGATCAGATCAGTTGCAAATTGGCGGCCGATTCGCGGCCCTTGGCGTCACGCTCCAACTCGAATTGCAGCTTCTGGCCTTCGGCGAGACCCGGGAAACCGGCGCGCTCCAATGCGCTGACATGGACGAAAACGTCCTTGCCGCCGTCGGCCGGCAGAATGAAGCCGAAGCCCTTCTGGCCATTGTAGAATTTCACGGTTCCGGTGTTCATGGATGTCTTTCGCGGATTGAGAAATCGTCGCACGGCCAATGTGCCGCGCGCCCGGTATCGATGATTTGGTATGAGATTGGCGGGTCGAGAACCTCTGACGCCGCGAGATGCCAATTCTGGCCCAAACGATGCCTGTTATATATAGATCGGCTGGGCGGCGTCTTCAAGATGATTCATGAAATCCGCCCACCTTCGGTAAAAAATAGATCGCTATAAATACCAATATAATTCTGCTATGGTTGCAAAATATTTCAAAAAATTCTGACGGTGCACGGGGATATTTCCCGGGCTCATGTATTTTTATTTACTACGGAACGAGGACAAATCCATGATTTACACAAGAAGCTCAAGGGGAAAGACCGCGGCGGTCAATCCGATCATCAAGCCGACCGCCATACATGCCATTGCTGTCGGCCCCACCGGCCAGCCGATGATCGTCAAGTCGGCACGGCTGACCATCAGAAGCGATGAGGCGGCACGGCGAACGATCGCCGACACCGATGGCACCGTGAGGCGGGCCAGGCAGGTTGCCGAGACCAATCGTCTGATCTGATCGCCCTCACGACGAATAGGGCTGGGAACCACGCAAAGCCTTGAACCTGCCGCGCCAATGGCTTAGATCGCGGCAGGCGGACAAACACGGCAGGTTTCCCATTAACAGAGATCAGAGAAGAGCGGCGGGTGCGGGAGCGAGGTCTGGCGCTGGGGGACAGCCGCCGCTGGGGCTCGACCAGTATGTGCAGCAGGCGCTGCAACTGCATCAGGCCGGGCGCCGTCAGGAAGCCGAGGCGATCTACCGGCAGGTGCTGGCGCGTCAGCCCAAGCACGCGGCCGCGGCGCATTTCCTCGGATTGCTGCTGCACCAGACCGGGCGCAGCGACGAGGGGCTGGATCTCATCGAACAATCGGTGCAGTTGCAGCCGACGAATCCCGACTTCCTCAACAATTTCGGCACGGTGATGCGCGATCTAGGCCGTCCTGCCGCAGCCATCGATTTCTTCCGTGGCGCGGTGGATCTGCGGCCGGACCAGCTCGCTGCGCGCGACAATCTCGGTTCGTCGCTGAAGCAGGTCGGCCAGTTCGAGGAGGCCGAAGAGATCTATCGCGGCACCGTCGCACGCAACCCATTTCATGTTCGCGCCCGCATCGGGCTTGCCGAAACGCTCCAGGAGGCCGGGCGGCTGGACGAGGCGCTGGCGGTTTTCCAGGAGGCACTGACCATCCGCCCCAAGGATGCCGATCTGTTGCACGGGCTCGGCGTCGGGTTGATGGAAAAGGGCAAGCTCGACGAAGCTGCCGATCTGTTCCGGCAGGCGTTGGCGGTCAATCCCGGCATGGCCACGGCCTGGCTGATGCTGGCGCAGGTCAAGCGACAGCAGGAGCGCGATGCCGAATTGGCTGGCATGGAAGCCCAGCATGCCAAGGCGCCGCAGGACAGCCTGGCACGCATGCAGCTGTCCTTCGGGCTCGGCAAGGCCAATGAAGATCTGAAGGACTACAACAGGGCCTTCGACTATTTCACCGAAGGCAATGCCATTCGCCGCAAGGGGATCAACTATGATCCCGTCAGGACGCGCGCGGAATTCGAGGCGATGAAGACTGTGTTCGATGCCGGCTTCTTCGAAAGGCACAAGCCGAGCCCGATCACCGATGACGCGCCGATCTTCATCGTCGGCATGCCGCGTTCGGGTACGACGCTGGTCGAGCAGATCATCGCCAGCCATCCACAGGTCTATGGTGCGGGCGAGCTCAGCATCCTGAAGAAGGCGGTCGGCAAGCAGTTCCCGGCGACGATGCCGGGCGGCTTCCCCTGGGGCGTAACGGATACGGACGATTCGGATTTCGCCGAGGCAGGCCGGGCCTATCTCGACATGCTGCACGCCCGCTTCCCGCATATGCGCCATGTCACCGACAAGATGCCGGGCAACTTCCTGCTCGTCGGCTTCATCCACATGATGATGCCGAAGGCCAGGATCATCCATTGCGCCCGCGATGCGGCGGCGACCTGCCTGTCGATCTACAAGGTGCATTTCCGCGGCGACAGCCATCGCTACGGCTATGATCTCGGCGAACTCGCCGACTTCCACAATCTCTACACCGACATCATGGCGCATTGGCACAGCGTGATGCCGGGCGTCGTGCACGACTTGCGCTACGAGGATTTCGTCGCCGACCAGGAAGGGCAGAGCCGGGCGCTCATCGACTATCTCGGCCTGCCATGGGACGATGCCGTGCTGTCTTTCCACCAGACCGACCGGCCTGTGCGCACCGCATCGGCCGCGCAGGTGCGCCAGCCGATGTACCAGGGCTCGGTCGACCTGTGGAAGCGCTATGGAGACAGGCTGAAGCCGCTGCTTGATAAGCTCGGCGGGTAATAGATTGGCAACAGGCGCTCAGTTGCGCCAGCTGCTCAAAGCTCCATGAACGGCTGGAAGCCGCCGAAGATCATGCGCTTGCCGTCGAACGGCATGGTCGACCAGTCGGACTGCAGGCGAGGATCGGCCATCACCTTGGCCATGACCGCATCGCGACTCTGCCTGGATTCGTAAACGGCCCAGGAGAAGATGACGACCTCGTCGTCCTTGGCCTGGACGGCGCGCGGAAACGAGGTGACCTCGCCATAGGGCACGTCGTCGCCGACACATTCGACATAGGCAAGCGCGCCGTGTTCCATCCATATCGGGCCTGCGAGGTTGGCCAGCTTCTTGTAGTCGTCAAGTTTGGCCTTAGGCACGGCAAGCACGAAACCATCGACATAGGACATGGTGGAACTCCTCATTGGTGGGGTTCTTCCTTCTCCCCTTGTGGGAGAAGGTGGATCGGCGCGCAGTGCCGAGACGGATGAGGGGTGTTCCAGCTTGGCGCCAAGTTACCCCTCACCCGGATTGCCAACCGAATTGCGAAAGGCAATTCGGGGCAATCCGACCTCTCCCACAAGGGGAGAGGTGAAAAGCTTCCGCCTTACTTCACCGGCGCATTCATGGCCCAGGCGACGCCGAACGGATCGTTGAGCTGACCCCAGCGGTCGCCCCAGAACATCACTTGCAGAGGTGTGACCACCTCGCAGCCGGCATCGACGGCGCGCTGCCACCAGGTGTCGATATCGCCATCGCCGAGATGGAGCTGCAGCGTGTAGCCCTGCGCCTTCTGATGCGGATGGCCGTGTTCGGGATAGGCGTCGCAAAGCATCAGCGTCGAGCCGTTGATGTGGAGATGGATGTGCATGGTGCGGCCCTGCTCGTCGGCCGGATAGGCAAAGACCTGCTCGGCGCCGAAAGCCTTCTTGTAAAATTCGGCGGCCTTGAAGGCGCCGTCCACCTGCAGATAGGGGGTCAATCCGCCGAGCACTTCTGCCCTGGGCTGAACGGGGGTCTGGTCGGTCATCTCTTGCTCCTCTTTGCGTTGACTTGGCTTTGCCAATCCCAGGACGCACGGGACGACGGCTATCCTACATGGCCGCCGAATTTTTTTCGCAGGCCAGGCCCGGACAGGCCGGGCAAACGGCGGCATTGAACGAACGGCACATGGGCCGGTTCGCCGCGGTCAAATGATCTTGGCCGAGACGGTAGCCGCGCGACGGCTGTCTTGCGCATCCAAGATTTCCGGAAAGCCGATGTCCTTGCGCAGTTCGGCCGGCAGCGAGAGCAGGATGCGTTCGCTGCGATGGCGGGCACGCGCTGCCGCGTATTGGGTTGCGATGCGACCGATGGATGAAAGGACGGACATGATGCATTCTCCCTGGGTTGACGCCGGCATCATCGTGTCGGCATCCCAAGGACGAGGCAGGTTCAGGCAATCCGACACAGCTCTTGAATCTTTTTCGAGCAGCTTGAGACCGGCTGTTCTGGCGCTATTTACTTTAAGCAACGGTCTCCAAACGTTCGATCGTTTCGAGATCGGCTTTCTTGGCCTCTCCCTCCACGGCAAGATCGTAACTCGCCTGCATGTTCATCCAGAACTGCGGCGTGGTTCCGAAAAACTTCGCAAGGCGCAGGGCGGTGTCGGGCGTTACCGGTGTCGTCTCTCCGGCCAGGCGCTCGATGCGTGTACGTGGCACATGCAGCTTCTTGGCCAGCGTATACGGCTTCAGGCCAAGCGGGACGAGGTATTCCTCGCGAAGGATTTCTCCGGGATGGATAGGCGGGTTGATGTTCAGCATTTGACATCTGTCCTTCAATGGTAGTCGGTTATTTCGACGCCCTCGGCTTGTCCGTTCACCCAGCGAAAGCAGATGCGAAACTGATCGTTGATGCGGATGGAGTGTTGGCCGGCCCGATTGCCTTTCAGGGACTCAAGCCTGTTGCCTGGGGGCGTCTTCAGGTCCGACAACTCGGTCGCGTTGTCGATCATGAACAGTTTCCGTTGGGCTGATCGGACAAGGTCCGATGGAAAGCCCTTTGGAGACTTGCCGTTCGAAACGGCCTCGCTGGTCTTGTCCTTGAACGAGCGTATCATTTGTCGAATCCAATGGACGTACCATCACACGATACGTTTCGGGAGTCAACGGTACGTCTCATGGAATGATACGAACCTCCGACCTGCCGACGGCAGGCCGGAGTTCCGTTTCTCCGCTCAACCGGTGACTTCAGCCACCTCCCGGAAAAAGTCCTCGGGATCCTCCACCTCGGTCAGCTTCCGCTTCTCGATCAGCCAGAAGCGGTTGCCGATGGCGCGGATGAAGGAGCGGTCGTGCGAGGCGAGCACGCAGCTTGCCTGGTGCTTGAGCAATTCCTCCTCCAGCGCTTCCTGGCCGTCGATGTCGAGATGGTTGGTCGGCTCGTCGAGCAAATAGAAGTTGGGATTGGCGAGCCTGAGCGCCAGCATCATCAGCCGAGCCTTCTGGCCGCCGGACAACACGCAGATCTTCTTCTCCTGCATCTCAATGACCACGCCGGCACCGGCAAGCAGCGAGCGGGCGCGTTGCTCGCCGACATCATGGCGGCGAGAGACCATGGCCAGCGGCGTGTCGTCGCCGCTGATGCCCGACATCGCCTGGTCGCTGTAGCCGAGCACCGTCGACGGCGTCACCTTCACATTCTGAACGGTGTCCGGCTCGAGGATGGCGTTGCGGATCAAGGTGACGAAGCGCGACTTGCCGACGCCATTGCGACCGAGCAGCACGATGCGGTCTCCCTGGCAGATGTGGCGCTTGCCGGTTTTGAACAGCAGCGTGCCGTCGGGCGTTTCAACCGCCGCGTCGTCGAGCGTGATCAGCACTTTGGCGTGGGTGCCGCGATTGGCCAGTCTTATTGCCCCGGCCGACTTCTCGCGATGCGCCGGATTCGCCGCCTCTTCCAGTCTTTCCGCCCGCTGGTTGAGCTGCTTGGTCTTGACCGTCAAAAGATCGCTGCCCGAGTTGATGCCGATGTTGTTGAGCTTGGCGGCCTGGCGGCGCAGTTGCTGCGCCACCTTCATGTCGCGCTGGAACTTGCGCTCGGTCGAGGCGTCGACCTCGTCGAGCGCCTGCCGGGCGCGGGAGTAGGGCAGCGCAAACACCGGCGACTGTTCCGGGCGCAGGAACAGGGTGCGATTGGTGGTGGCGTCGAGGAAGGCGCGGTCATGGCTGGCGATGACGACAGGCACCTCGCGCGGCAGCGCGGTCATCCAGCTTTCCAACTGGCTGATGCGGGCGAGGTCGAGGTGATTGGTCGGCTCGTCGAGCAAAAGCACGTCCGGATCGGTGACCCAGACGCGGGCGATCAGCGCCAGCCTCTGCCGGCCGCCGCTCAGCGCGCGCATTTCTCGCTCGCGCATTGCCTCCGGCACATCAAGCGAATCCAGCACCACATCGACGCGCCACATCTCGCTGTCGGCCTGCTCGGGCGGCAGGGCGTCGGCCACCACCTGATGGAAGGTGCGGTCGAGCAAGGCAGGGGCAACGGACTGTTCGACATGGCCGGCGCGCAGGCCGCGCGTGCGGGTGATGTCGCCCGACGTCGGCTCCATCTCGCCGGTCAGGCATTTGAGCAAGGTCGACTTGCCGCGACCGTTGGCGGCGACGATGCCGAGCCGGTCGCCGGTGCCGATGGTGAGGTCGAGATTGGAAAACAGCGGCGCACTCATGGTGACGCCGAGGGATTTGAGGCTGATCAGGGCCATTGTGATTTCGCTTTTTTGGTTGGCGCATGATCCTTTCCGAAACCATCCGGCTGTCGGGGTCATGCGCTCTTGCCGGAGACAACTCCGGATGCACTTTGACGGTGCGCTTGCTGGCCATCAGGCTCGGCATTGCAGCACCACGAAGGGCAGACCAAAAAATCGAAGCGGGAAAAACCCGGACCGTCCCTGGTCAGCCCTGCAAGCAAGCTCGCAGGGCAGAAATCGGGCCACGCTGACGATGGTGACGATGAAACGTGAACACGTGAGCCCTCCTTTCAAGACGTTCGAGTACAGAGCCCGAGGTTCTGTTCTCTTGTTAAAGCATGATCTTGCCCGAAAACCGGATTCCACTTTTCGGGAGCACGCTAGAGGCGATTACACCAAAGGTTGGGCCGATGGCAAGACGGCCGCTTCCGTCCGGCGCGGGAACGGGTCCAGCACCAGGATGCAGCCGCCGATGATCGCCGTCGCGCCGAAGCCCTGGACGACGGTCAGATGCTCGCCGAGCAGAAGCGTTCCGGCCAGCACCGCTATCGTCGTAACCGCGAATTCGACGCTGACGGTCCTGGTGGCGCCGATGCTGGCAACCAGCCGGAAATAGACGATGTAGGTCAGCGCGCTCATCACGCAGGCGAGAAGGGCGAGGTAAAGGAAGTCGACGGGGCGTGGCATGGCTGGCACGGGGACCGCCAACAGCAGCGGCAACGTCATCAGGCCGCCGAACAGGAAAGCGGCGCCGGTGAGTTCGAAAGAGCCGGCCGCGCGCAGATGGCGGTTGGCATAGTTGCTGCCGAAGGCGGCGGAGAAGGAGCTGAACAATGAGGCGGCGCAGCCGAACGCGAAGGGTGCCGTGACCGGGACGGCGGGAAAGCCGACCAGCACGGTGATGCCGGCGGCGCCGAGCAGCAGGCCCGTCAGTCCGCGAACAGTGATGCGTTCAAGCCCCCACAATTGGCCGAGGATCATCGAGAACAGCGGGATCGCGGCAACGAGGATCGCCGCCATCGCGGTGCCGATGCGCGGGGTGGCGTAGGACAGGCCGATCAGTTGCGCCGCGACCGTCGTCGCGCCGACCACGGCGAAGTGCCGCCAGCCGGCGCTGAAATCGAGCCGCCGCCGCGTCGCCGCCGCGAGCAGGAAGAGCGTGATGCCGGCGATCAGCGCGCGCAAGGTGACCGCCCCGACCCAGCCGAAGGCATGCACAACCTTGAGCAGGACGAGGAAGGACAGGCCCCATGTAATGGCCAGGAAGACGTAGGCGGCGATATCCCTGGGTTTCATGGGTGAGCCGGCGGAATGTTGCGTGGAGAGGCGGAATTGCAGCCGTGCGTATCGTTTCCGCCGCTCGGCGGCAAGGAATGGCTCATGGTCCAGAGGCGGCTGGGCGAAGCGGGACGTTAGGAGCGGAGCGCTTTCCCTTCTCCCCCTGTGGGAGAAGGTGGCCTCGCGAAGCGAGGTCGGATGAGGGGTGCTCCAGGGAATACCAACGTCTCACTCCGCTGGAACACCCCTCAACCGTCTCGGCGCTGCGCGCCGATCCACCTTCTCCCACAGGGGGAGAAGGAAGCGGCAGCTACCGTCCCGGCCGACCTGTCTTGCCCGGCCGGCGCTTCTCTCGGCGGGCGTCGCCTGGATCCTCATACGAACCGATGCCGGCGCGCTGGCGAATGATTGGTTTGTCGTCGCGATCCTTCGCGCCCCCCTCGGCCCTGCCGGGCATCTCCCCCGCTTGGGGGGAGATCGGCTGCGGCTTGGTGGGCAGCTTTCCTTCGACCGGCTTTTCCGTTCGCCGCACGGTCATCTCGTCGAGCGAGTTCTTCTTGAACAGCGGCTTGGTGGCTTCGCCTGGAATGCCGAAGTCGGAGCCGTGTGCCTCGGACGCCGACTGTTTCTTGAACAGCGAGCGCGATACGGCACCCGCCGGCGTTGTCATGTCGGTGCCGGGGCCCATGTCGTCGATTGAGGGTTTGGCAAACAGCGGCTTCTTCACCGGGACAGCGCCGTCGGCGCCCATCTCGTCGAGATCAGGCTTGCGGAAGAGGTTGGGCCGGGCAGCCTTGGCCGCCTCTTCGGCGGCACGCGCTTCCTCGAACTTGCGGAAACGCTCCTGTTCCTCCGCCGTACGATGTTTGGCCACGCCCTTGTTGTGCTTGCCCTTTTCGCGGCCCGAGGCAGGGCTTTGGCCTTCCACCTCGCGCGCCAGCGGATCGTCGGAAATCGACAGTTCCATCTCGCGCAGCCGCTTGATCTCGTCGCGGATGCGGGCGGCCTTCTCGAAATCGAGATTAGCGGCGGCGTCGCGCATCTGCTTGTCCATGGCGTCGAGATGGGCCTTGAGGTTGTTGCCCATCATGGCGCCGGCGCTGTCGGTGAACTGCGAGATGTCGGCGCGGACGTGGTCCTTCTCGTAGACCGAATCCAGAATGTCGGAGATGCGCGACTTCACCGATTCGGGCGTGATGCCGTTGGCCGCGTTCCATTCCATCTGCTTTTCGCGGCGGCGGTTGGTTTCGGCCATCGCCCTTTCCATCGAGCCGGTGACCTGGTCGGCGTAGAGAATGACCTTGCCGTCGACATTACGGGCAGCGCGGCCGATGGTCTGGATGAGAGAGGTTTCCGAACGCAAGAACCCTTCCTTGTCGGCATCGAGGATGGCGACGAAGCCGCATTCGGGAATATCGAGGCCCTCGCGCAGAAGGTTGATGCCGACAAGCACGTCGAAGGCGCCGAGGCGCAAATCGCGCAGGATCTCGATGCGTTCCAGCGTATCGATGTCGGAGTGCATGTAGCGCACGCGGACGCCCTGCTCATGCAGGTATTCGGTCAGGTCCTCGGCCATGCGCTTGGTCAGCACGGTGACCAGCGTGCGGTAGCCGGCCTTGGTGGTCTCGCGGATCTCGCCGACGACATCGTCGACCTGGCTTTTGGCCGGACGCACTTCGACCGGCGGGTCGATGAGGCCGGTCGGGCGGATGACCTGCTCGGCGAAGACGCCGCCGGCCTGCTCCATCTCCCAGCCGCCCGGCGTTGCCGAGACCGCGACGGACAGCGGGCGCATGGCGTCCCATTCCTCGAAACGCAGCGGCCGGTTGTCCATGCAGGACGGCAGGCGGAAGCCGTATTCGGCCAGCGTCGCCTTGCGCCTGAAGTCGCCCCGATACATGCCGCCGATCTGCGGAACGGTGACGTGGCTTTCGTCGATGAAGACCAGCGCATTGTCGGGGATGTATTCGAACAAGGTCGGCGGCGGATCGCCGGGCTGGCGGCCGGTGAGATAGCGCGAATAGTTCTCGATGCCGGCGCAGGAGCCGGTGGCTTCCAGCATCTCCAGGTCGAAGCGGCAGCGCTGTTCAAGTCGCTGTGCCTCCAGCAGGCGGCCGGCGCGTTCCAGTTCCACCAGCCGGTACTTGAGCTCTTCCTTGATCGACTTGATCGCCTGGTTCAGGGTCGGACGCGGCGTCACATAGTGCGAGTTGGCGTAGATCTTGACGCTTTTCAGCTCGCCGGTCTTCTGCCCGGTCAGTGGATCGAACTCGGTGATCGATTCGATCTCGTCGCCGAACATCGAAATGCGCCAGGCACGATCCTCAAGGTGGGCCGGAAAGATCTCGATCGTATCGCCGCGCACGCGGAACGAGCCGCGGACGAAATTGATGTCCTGGCGCTTGTATTGCTGGGCGACGAGGTCGGCAAGCAGCGCGCGCTGGTCGAGCCGGTCGCCGATCTGCATCTGGAAGGTCATCGCCGTATAGGTCTCGACCGAGCCGATACCGTAGATGCAAGACACCGAGGCGACGATGATGACGTCGTCGCGCTCGAGCAGCGAGCGCGTCGCCGAATGGCGCATGCGGTCGATCTGCTCGTTGATCGAGGATTCCTTCTCGATGAAGGTGTCGGTGCGCGGAACGTAGGCCTCCGGCTGGTAATAGTCGTAATAGGAGACGAAATACTCCACCGCATTGTCGGGGAAGAATTTCTTGAACTCGGAATAGAGCTGCGCGGCCAGCGTCTTGTTGGGCGCCAGGATCAAAGCAGGGCGCTGCGTCTCCTCGATCACCTTGGCCATGGTGAAGGTCTTGCCGGAACCGGTGACGCCGAGCAGCACCTGGGTGCGGTCATTGTTGTCGACGCCTTCGACAAGGTCCTTGATGGCGGTCGGCTGGTCGCCGGCGGGTTCGAAATCCGACACCATCTTGATGGCGATGCCGCCTTCGGATTTTTCCGGACGGGCAGGGCGGTGCGGTGTCCACAGCACGCCGTCCTTGTGCAGCGGATTGCCGGATTCGATCAGTGCGGAGAGGGCGGCCACCGTCGCGGTGACGCCGCTCGAGGACATCGTCTCGGCCTCTTCCAGCGAGACGTCGAGGCCGGCGACGGGATTGAGGCCGGCGGCGGTGCGCTCGCGGGCGGTGGCCGCGCCGCCCATCGAGGTGCCGCGCGCCGTGCGTCCCGGGGCGGCGGAGCGCTCGGGTATCTTCTTCGACGGTTTCGGCGATTTGCCGCCGTCGCCCTTGCCGGTCTGGCGCCCTTCCTTCTCCGCCTCCTGCTCGATCTGCTCGGCCCAGTCGGCGATCGAACCGGTCAGCGGCGCGCCCGACAGTTCGGGTTGCGGCATCTCGGCGAAGCCGCCTTTGCGCAGCGGTTCGGAGGCGTCGAGGAAATCGGTCAGCGGACTGCGCCGCTTGGGCGCGGCGCGGTCGTCATTCGCCGTCGGCGGCGTTTTCTTGTCGGGGGATCTGGCCATGTCCCGAATATGGGAGGTCTTGGCCAAAATGGAAAGAGTGGGATGGGGCGGGGCACGCCGCCAGACGCGGCTCCTGACAGAAGGCTGTCAGGAGGAGAAAGCCACGGCTCCTGGCTGTCTGACGCCGATCAGGCGCCGCTTCCGTTGGATGCTACCCGCGTCGCCGATCCGTTCAGGCGCGGCACGACGACCAGGCGCTTGATCTTGCCCTTCTTGTAGGCGGCGAGGAAGCGCGCATAGTCCTTGAAGGCAACGCAGCCGCTGGACTGTCCGTAACGGCCGCGAAGCAGGTAGCTGTGGGCCAGGAAGCCGTCGCGATTGTATTTGTTGCGGCCATCGACCGGGGTGAGGCGCAACGCCTCGACACCGTGGAAGCGCGCCTCGCGCAGCGACAGATTGTAGGTGTTGGGCGGCGTCGGTCCACGGTTCTTCTGGTTGACATAGCGCGGCTGGTCCGTCATGGCGCCGACGCCCGAATGCGCTTCCAGCCTCTCGCCGTCCGGCATGTAAACCATGCCGGCGCTGATGTCATAGACTGCAACGCCGTGTCCGGCACCGCTTCCGGCGCTCGGCCCGTTGAACAGGTTTCTGAACGCCTGGCCAAGGCCGCCCGAAGGCGTGTCCGGCTTGGCATAGGCCAGCACGTCGCCGCCTTGGCGGCCTTGCCTGGCCTGTTGGGCCGGCTTTGCCTGGGGAGCCAGCTTCTGCTGCGCGATCTTGGGCTGTGGAGCCGGCTTGTCCTGCTCCACGGCCTTGTCCTGTTCCACCACCTTGGGCTGCTGCGGCGCGTCATATTGCGGCCGGCGGGTCGGCAGAGGCACGTCGTCGGTGAGCGCGTCCGGCAGCGAGGCGGCGTCGCCGGGCTGCGCCTTTTGGGTCTCGACAGGCGCGACCGCGACATCGGCCGAGGCGCCGGTCATCGGCAGCGGCGAGGCGAAGGCTTCGTCCTCGACCGGCATCGACTGGACGAGGGCGAGCGCCAGCTGCGCGTTGTCAGGCGTCTCCGGCTGGGCAAAACCCGTCGGCGCTGGCGCGGTCTGCACGACAACCGAGCCGGTGCCGGCTCGGGCGAAGCGTTCCGCCGCGGGCGGTGGAATGTCGTCCGACAGGCTGGCCACGACCTGGACGGACGGCACCAGCGACGCCTGGGTAATCTGGGCCCCGATGCTGGAAATCACCGGGCGGGCGTCGGCCGTGGCGACAGGCTTGCCGGCGCCGGCAAAGGCGGCCGCGAGCTTGGTCGGCGACAGCGATGCTTCCATGCGTTCGAAGCGCTCCTGCGCCTTCGACTTCAAGACCGCCGGCTTTGCCGATGCCACGAGACGTGCGGATTTCTCCGCGTGGGGGCTCACCCTGGCCAGCTTGAAACAGCTGGCGCCGCATTGCACGGCATGATCGTGCAGGGCTTGTGCGCCGCCATGGGCATTGGCCAGCACGAACGGCGCCGAGGATGTCAGGAAATGTTGTTTCAGCGGATCGGCCAGCGCCAGCGAGCCCGGCATGGACAGCGTCTGCGGCAGGCCGCCCGACGTCGCCGACAGCGAGGCGCCGACCGAACTGAGGCCGGCCATGGTGCCGATCAGCCAAAGGCCCACGGCAGCGCCGACGCCGGGCACGGCGACCCAGCGGACGATCCGTTCAGGGGTGAAGGATGAGGAACGTGGAGCGTCGCAGGCATTCTCGCCCTCCCAACGCGTGTCCCCGACAATGTTTCTACTCAAGAACGCCATGCCACCAATCTTGCTCCAATCGGCTCCCACGTCCGCGGCTGTGATAGCCGCGACGACCATTCTGTGAGTGATCCCAGGTGGTCCCCGACGCGTTTTCCGCGCCTGTCGTTAGTTGCCGATTGCTTCAAAATATGGACAAAGTTGGTTAACCAATCCCTCTCAAAACCAACAGAGAGACGTGGACTTTGTGCCGAAAAAGGCTTGTCCACGACCATGCACGCGGTATTGCAGCCCTTCCAATCCTGTTTTGCTGCCCGTTTTTGTCCGGCAAGTCAAGCAAAACAGCCCTTGCTAATTTGTGCGGGTCGCTGTTCAGCCGGTCATGCCACGATGGCGGGCGCTCGTTGCGTGGCGTCGGGAAGGCCTTGGGCACCGTCAAAAACTGTTGCCCGCCTGCCACAATTTTTTGGCCCGGGCGGCTGTCTCGCGACGGCCATTGACTTGTTTTGGGTGCCGGTGCAACGCCAGTTCCGACCCGCCGCGTCGGCTCGAAACTGGCGCCATCGCCTTCCTCGCCCCGGATGCCGCCCACGATACGTCCGTCACGCGGGCCTTCGTGGGCAATCCATTGCGGCACGGGGTTCCGCGTTAAGGCAGGCTTACCGCGGGCAGGGCGCCATCGATACCGATGTCGGCGATCTCAGCCAGTTCGGCGGCAACGGTTGCGGCACGGCGCGCCTTCGGACCGTGCTGTGGCCAGACGAGACGGCGCTTGATGGTCAGCGCCGGCACGTCACGGGCGATCTCGATGAGATGGCCGAGATCGAGATGGCGTCGCAACACCAGTTCGCTCGCCAGCAGCGCGCCCATGCCGGCGATCGCCGCTTGTGCCGCGACGATCGTCAACCCGAAGCGCGGGCCCTGGTCGATGGCTTTCGGCGGGCGGCCGGCCGCCGCGAACCAGTCGCGCCAGGAGGGATAGACGTCGTCGCCCATCGTCGGGTCGATGTGCAGCAGCGGCATCCTGTCCAGCACCTCGGCCGCGTCCGGCCTGAGATGGCTGTGAACCAAGGTGGGTGCGCAGGCCGGGATCACCCGTTCGGTGAACAGGTCGAGCGATGCGAGGTCCGGTGCGGCACCCCGGCGATAGCTGATGGCGAGGTCGACGCCTTCCTCCTGCATGGCATCGTGCGCGACGGAGGTGACGATGCGGACATCCAGCCTGCCCAGCGCTGCCCGCACCTTGTTGAGCCGGGGTGCCAGCCAGAGCGAGGCGAAGGACGGATCGGCCGCGATGGTGAAGGTCTCGGCCCGCCGTTCGAAGCGCAGCCGCCGCATGCCGGAGGCGAGCGCGTCGAAGCCGCGATCGATGTCGGGCAATGCGGCCTCGGCGGCGCGGGTCAGGGCAATGCCGTTGCCCTCGCGGTGGACCAGCTTGATGCCGAGCCGCTCCTCCAATTGCCGGATCTGGTGACCTATGGCGCCGGGCGTCACGCCCAGTTCCTCGGCCGCGCGCGTGAGGCTGCCGGCCCTTGCGGCGGCCAGCAGTGCGCGCAGTCCGGAGAGCGGCAAGTCCCGCAACGTTGTCATGTTTTGAGTTTACCTCAAAAGCTTGAGAAGGAAACTCGTTTGAAGAGCGGTTTTTCCTTGCCTAGGCTGGTCGAAGAAATTCAAAGCACAGGGGACACCAGATGCTCGACACGCCAAAGCATGCAAGCCAGCCGGGATCTGCCGGCTCTCAAGCGATGCCGGTCCGGGCCATGCGAGCCGAGGGCGGGTGGATCGCCATCGAGCTGGCGGATGGCCGCGCGGCAAAACTCTCGACGCGCTGGCTGCGGCTTGCATGCGCATGTGAGCAATGCGGCGACACCGCCTCGGGCAAGAGGTGGCTGACGCCGGCCGATGTCGGCGAGGCCGTCCGTGCCGGGAGTTTCGATGTCTCGACGCAGGGGCAGGTCACCGCGATCTGGCAGGGTGGGCATGTCTCGCGCTACGACGCGGCTTTCCTCGCCAGTCATGCCGGCGGTGCGGGCCCGGTCCGCTTCCAGCCGCAACTGTGGAACAGCGATCTCACTGCCCGGCTCGGCCGCTTCGCCTTCGACGCGGTGGTGGCGGACGACGAAGCGCTGTTCCAGTCGCTGCGGGCGCTGAGGGATCACGGTATCGCCATGCTGACCGGGGTTCCGGCCGAGACGGAGGCGACGGCGCGGGTCGCCGGCCGCTACGGGCCAATTCGGGAGACCAGCTACGGCAAGGTGTTCGATCTCATCTCGCGGCCGGATGCGCGGGTGGCGGGCGAGACGGCGCGGGCGCAGATCCCGCACACGGACGAGCCGTTCCGCTATGCACCGCCAGGCTTCATTTTCTTCCACGCCATCCGCACCGGTGCGGGCGCCGGCGGTACGTCGCTGATGGTCGACGGCTTTCATGTCGCCGAACTGATGCGGAACAGGACGCCCGACCTGTTCGAGCTGTTGACGCGCCACGGCGTCACCTTCCACCGCGAGCACGCCGGCGAGGTGTTCTTCAGCGCCGAGTCGCATGTCATCAGCCTCGATGCGGCAGGCGCGGTTACCGGCATCCGCTGCAATGACCGCTGCCTGGCGCCGCAATGGGCGGCTGAAGACCGCATCGACGGGCTGATCGAGGCATTGGCCGAGCTGACACGGCTGATCTGCGATCCGCAGAACCAGTTCCAGCACCAGTTGCAGCCGGGCGAAGTGCTGGTCTTCGACAACCAGCGCGTCCTGCATGGCCGCAGCGCCTTCGATCCGACGCTGGCCGTGCGGCACCTCAGAAGCTGCAACATCGACCGCGACGGCGTTCACAGCGCGTTTCGGTCGCTGGCCAGACGGTTCGCGCCGGAGGAGGCGGAACAGGTACTCTATCAGGGCGCGATTTTCTGAGCTTGGCGCATGCATTGTCTTATGCTGCGCTGGTCGACCCCCACTCCGTCTCGGCTTCGCCGAGCCACCTGCCGGGGCGAGCCACGGGTCTCGCCCGTCCTTCGGACCCCCCGATCGACGGGGTAGAGGAAAGGCGCCAAGCTTTTTCGTCGTCAACGCTCGTCCAGCAACGCTCCCTTCCTTTCCCTCCGGAGGGGGGAAAGGTGGCGCTGCGAAGCAGCGACGGATTGGGGGAACCACGTGGCAACCAAGCCTCGGGCCGGGGGCGAGGAATCCAAGTTCTGTTGGGCCCTCAATTGAACCATAGGGCGAACGTCAAAAATCCACCGCCGCCGAACTGACGCTGGATCTGGTCGAAATCCTCGCTGGTCAGGATCTTGCCGCTTTCGAGGTAGGGCGCGATGCCGGGGCCGGTGATCGACAGCACGAGGTCGAAGGGCTTCGGCTCGTCGAAGAAGCGCTTCATGTTGATGCCCTTGCCGGTGATGCGGAAATGCGGCAGCAGCGCCCGGCCTTCGAGCAGATCCTGGGCCATGGTCAGAGTGGCGAGCCACGCCTGCACCTGCTCCTCGCCGACTTCGAGACCGGTCAGCGGATTCTCGCCCTTCTGCTGCGGGCCGGGCAGCCATTCGCGGTCATTGTCTTTCTCGGCGCGGATCGCCTTCCAGTCCTCGCGCGACAGCCGGATCATTTCGAGCAACTCCTGGCGCGCCGCCTTGCGGCGCTCCGGCTCGACCACCGGCCAGTTGATCATGTGCACCATCGAGATGAAATCGGCGATGCGCCATTCCGAGGAGAAGATGCTCGAGCCCATCTCGCTGGGCGGGGGCACGAGAATATCCTGCAGCGGCAGCTTGGCGCGCGGGAACAGCATGTGGAATGAGCCGTCGAAAGTGGCCCTTGAAATCATGCGCCAGCCAGAAATCGGCCTGCGCCATCAGGAACTCGGCATAGCCCTGGAGCCAGTAACCGTCGGCGCGGTCGAAGCGGAAGGTCAGCGTGGGTGCGGCGTCGCCCTGTGAAACGCCGCCGTGCGACAGCGCGGCCATGATCGCGGCCATGCTCTCATCAGGCGCGATCGTGCTGTCCTCGTTGAGGTCGATGCCGACATGGGTAAGGTCGATGACCATGCCGATATCGGCCTCGGCGTGGACCGAGCCCAGTGTCGCGGCGGATTTTTCCAGGCGGTCGCGGAAGGCGAGCAGGATGGCGCGGAATTGTTCGTAGGTCAGCGGCTCGGGATTGGGATTGGTCGGCACCGGCAGCTGCATCAGCGGCAGCATGAAGGATTGCGGGCTCTCGAAGCCATGGCGGTGCAGACCGGTGGCGAGCAACTCAAGTGCTGTGAAGAATTCGCCGGCGCCGGCGGCATAGGCCGATGCCGGGTCTTTCGGCGCGGCGGCCTCCAGCGTCGACAACGCGCCATCGCGCGCGGCCACGGTCTTGGCCTTGAACAGCGCGGTTGCCGCTTCGGGCATGGTGGCGCTGGCAGAAGACAAGCTGGCAAAGGATAAGGGAAGAACCATCATGAAGCCGGATGCCAGCAGGCTTGCTATTCGTGTCATTCTTTCCCTCCCACGCGGTGTTGCGGGCGACCATACACGAATGTCGGCCTCCGCGCTTCAACCTGTCCGGCGGACGGTCTACACAGGGCAAACGATTGGGCTTTGCGTGTCGAACTATCCGCTCTCCTACAAGCTGTCCTGGCTGCCGCGTTTCGTGAAGCCGTCGCTCGGCGGCGATGCCGGCGGGTTTGCGCCTGCGGCTGCAACGTTGGTGGACCCGCCACCGAAGCGGACTGTGCGGCTGGCCTTCATCGGCGATATCTCGGCAGTGGCCAATCGCGGCGCGCCGGACTGCGATCCGGCCATCAAGGCGCTGCTAGGTGCTGCCGATCTGGTGATCGGCAATTGCGAAAGCCCTGTCGTGGACAGGCCCAGTGCCGTTCTGGGCACCAAGCTCGGCACGCATCATGCGATGAGCGAGCGATTTCTGGCCCAGGCGCTGTCTTCGGTCGGTTTCGCCCGCGAAAAACTGGTGCTGTCGCTGGCCAACAATCATGTGCTCGATCAGGGCGTCTCCGGCTTCGACCATACGGTGGCGGCGCTGAAGCGGCTCGGTATCCGCACGATCGGCCTGGCGGCCAATGGCCCGGTGCAGCCTGTCCAAGCCGGACCGCTGACCGTCGGCCTTGCCGCCTTCACGCTGTGGCGCAATGCGGATGAATATCTGTTCGCCGGCCGCGTCTCGATGGGCAGCGACCCGGCAGGCTGGCCGCGTGACGGTTTCGATCTCCTCTGCGCCGTGCCGCATTGGGACTGGGAGTTCCGGCACCTTCCACGCGCCGAAACACGAGCGCTGGCCAAGCGCCTGGCCGGGCAAGGCGTCGGCCTGATCGCAGGCCATCACGCGCATGTCGTGCAGCCGGTGGAACGGATCGGGAAGACGGTCGTCGCTTATGGGCTTGGCGATTTCCTCGGCACCGCCCTTGTCCACCAGCCATGGCCGGGGCGCATTGGCGGGATTTTCGTCGCCGACGTCAGTGCCGATGCAGGAACGCGTGGGATGATTGCGGCTTACCGGCTGTACCCGTTTGTACGGGTGCGGTCCGGCGACCACGAGCGGCTGGTGCCGGTGGAGGGGTTGGAGAGAACATTGAGGGAAAGGGTCGAACGGCGGTTGAGTGCGGTTTTCCCTTCTCCCCTTGCGGAAGAAGGTGGCCGCGAAGCGGCCGGATGAGGGGTGTTCCAGGGAACACCAGCGTCTCATTCCGCTGGAACACCCCTCATCCGTCTCGGCGCTGACGCGCCGATCCACCTTCTCCCACAAGGGGAGAAGGGAAGATCGCGCTTGCTGCCTCTGGCCGGCGACTTTCTCGCAAAACTGGCTATCATGAGCTCATCGAGGCTTGCGGGGGATGGCGGTGGAAACGGCGGATTTCATGCCTGATGGGACGGTGATTGCCGCCATCCGGAAGGACATCGAGAGCTATGAGGCGGCGCGGGCCTCGGTGGCGCGGCAGGTGCGCTGGCGTGTGCCGGTGTTTGTCGGCCTGGTCGTGGTCGCCGTCGTCGTGCTCACCTGGCTGTTCAACAAGGTGGCCGACCCAAACGAGCAATGGTTCTCGCCGCCGCATGTGTTCCTCTATGCCGTCGGATTCGCGGCTTCGAGCCTGCTCTACTTCCAGGCCATGAAGCCGGCCGCCCGGCTGCAGCAATCGTTCCGCCAAACGCTGCTGCCCATTATCTTCGGCTTCATCCGCGATGTGCGCTACCAGCACGGCGGCAGGCCAAACTCCTTCGACCGGCTGCCGCGCGAGGCGGTCGGGCCGTTCAACCGGCAAGCGTTCGACGATGTCATTTCCGGCCGCTACGACGAGTTTCCGTTCGAGCTCTACGAAGCGGAATTGCGGGAAGGGACGGGCAAGGGCTCATCGACGGCCTTCAAGGGCGTCATCGTTGCCTTCGAGGCCATCGAGCCGTTCCCTGGAATTCTGGTGGCGACGCGGCGCACCAACGCGGTCATCGGCTTTTTTCGCGGCATGTTCACAGCCAGGATGCAGGAACTGTCGTCGGGTGAGCCCTTGCTCGACGCGGCTTACGAATTCCGCACCGACAATGTCGAGGCGGCGCGGCCGCTGGTGACCGGCCGGTTGGCGCAGGCGCTGAAATGGCTCGGCGAAACCTGGCCGGACGATCCGGCCCGCGTCGCGCTCAATGGCGGCGACGGTTTCCTGCTGTTGCCGCAGGCGAAGAACTTCTTCGAGCTGCCGGATATTTCGGTTCCGCTCGACTACAACAGGCACGTCGCGCCGATGATATCGGATATGGGCGCCATGTTGGCCACGGCAGCGCTGGTGCGCAAGATCGGCGCGAAGAACGCGGCGGATTAGCCGAGCTTGGCCGTCAGCAATCGAAACCGTATCTGTCGCGCATGGTGTCCACCTCTTCCTTCGACATTTTCTTGAACATCACGCAGACTGTGAAGGCGCCGACCTGCCGCCCATCGCGGGTATAACCCCAATCGGAAATATCGCCCCGGGTGAATTCTATGTTCTGGCCGAGGACGACATTGCGCACTTGTTCCGGCTGGTTCGCCAATATGCCGACAAAGCCGGTTTCGGTGCGCCGGAACGGGATGACCCAGAAGTGCTCGGTGACGTTGCCGTCGCGCACCTTGACCTTCAATTTGAACCTCTCCGTGTCGGACGGAGGAGCCTCGGACAACGCCAGGAATTCGTCCAGGCTGGCGAGCGCCTTCGCGGTCGCTGCTGCCATCTCGGGGTCGTCCTCGGTAAACATGATCGTCTTGTCGCCATCCGAGTCCGCGTCCTGCGCAGAGGCGGACCCGGGCCCAAGCGCCAGCAGCAGCGATATTATGGTCCGGAATACAAACTTCATGGAATCACGCCCCCCTCTGGCTGCCGATATTCTCGTGCACTCATTTCGAATTTGCAACCATAGCGAGAGCTAAGGTAGAGGTTTCGTGCCGATCGGTGAAACAAAACTTGTATGGCTGGAAAGCCAGCGGGTGGTTTCGTGAAGCGGCCCAACGAGGATTGCGGCGGCAGCATGGTGTTCGGACATCGCTCGCCGCAATCGGCCAAGTGACTCTTTTCGTGGACGGAGCGCGCTTGCCGGGAAGCGCCAAAGCGGCAAGAGGTCACCTCAGCCGCAGGCAATGTGTCGGAATTAAGCCTATGAATTGCTTTGCGAAAATTCACCCAACGTGATTTGCGGCTGGCATGCTTTCCGCTCAGTTTCAGGCCGTTCGGTGCCGTCGTTTCCCAAGGCGACACCGGGCGAGAACTGAAACAGCATGGAGTGCTTACCGATGAAGAAGACCCTCGCAACCACCGCCGCCCTGCTCGCCTTCCTCGGCACGGCCTATGCCGCGACCGTTCAGGGCACCATCCAGTCGGTCGACGCGACGACCAAGTCGATCACGCTCGACGACGGCAAGATCTACCAGCTGTCGCCGGACGCGGCGGTCGGGAAGCTGAAGGTTGGCGCCAAGGTGGCGGTGACGGTCGACGACAAGACCGGCATGGTGACGTCGATCAAGAAGGCTTCGTAAAAGCCGCCGACGTTCAAGCACTTGCCTTCTCCCCGTCATTATTTCGGGGAGAAGGTGCCGGAACGCCGTTCCGGCACAGCCGCTATGGTTTTTGCCAAAAGGCCGCGCTATCCCTTGGCCAACGGGGGATATTCATGGCCGAGCACCAAAAAAGGTTTCGCCTGTCGCGGCGGCTGCTGTTGGGTGCGGCGGTGGCCGGCGGCGCGGTGTTGTGGGGCGGAACCACCATGGCGCGGCTGGCGCGCGGGCCTTCCGGACCGAAGAATGCCGGCCGCATCGCAGAGGTCGACGGCATTGCCCTGCCGCTGAAGCCGCTCGAGAACGCGCCGGCCTTCGATCCTGCGCTGCCCTGGTCGGCCGAAGGCGGCGACATCAATGATGCCAGCGGCCTGTCGAGGACGCCGGTCTATGGCGTGGTCGAGGTCGGCGAGGAGGACCATATCGCCAGGGCGTTGGCCTTCGCTCGCGACAACGGGCTGAAAGTCTCGCTGGCCGCCATCCGTCATTCGATGGGCGGCCACGCCTTCGACGACAACGCGCTGGTGCTCGACCTCAGAAAGTTCAACAAGGTGACCGTCGACTCGGCGGCCCGGACCATGACGGTGCAGCCGGGCGCGCGCTGGCACGACATCCAAAACATGCTGCATCCGCGCTTCGCGGTGAAGTCGATGCAGTCGACCGACATCTTCTCCGTCGGCGGCTCGCTGTCCGTCAACGCGCATGGCATGGACCATCAGGCGGGTTCGGTTGCCGGTTCGATCCGCTCGATGCGGGTGATGCTGGCCGACGGGTCGGTGATCACCTGCTCTCCGAGCGAGAACACCGAACTGTTCCGTCATGTCGTCGGCGGTTACGGCCTGTTCGGCGTGGTGCTGGAAGCGACGCTCGATATCGTCGACAATGCCGTCTACCGGACCTCACGGGAAATTATCAAATCCGACGACTTTCCGAAATTCTTTGCCGAGGTGCTGGAGCCGAACAGGGGGATCGGCCTGTTTTACGGCCATCTGTCGACGGCGCCGGGCAATTTCCTCGAGGACATGATCGTCTATCGCTACGACAAGGTGGCCGAGCAGCCGCCGGCCGATCAGCCCGAGATCGGCGAGCCGGAGGGTGTCGGGCTGAAGCGGGTGATCATGAACCTGGCCAAGCAGGGCAGCCTGTTCCAGGAGCTGAAATGGTTCACCGAAAAGACGCTGGAGCCGAAATTCGAGAGCTGCACGGTGGCGCGCACGGCTGCGATGGCGCAGGGCGAGGCCTGCCTCGTCACCCGCAACAACCCGATGCACGATTCGGTGCCCTATCTCTTCAACGATTTGGTGGATGAGACCGACATCCTGCACGAATATTTTATTCCACGCGCGGCGTATAATCCATTTATCGCCGAGGCCCGCGAGATCCTGCGCAACCAGGACCTGCCTGTGCTCAACGCGTCGGTGCGCATCGTCCACAAGGAGGATTTGGCGCTGACCTATGCACCGGAGCCGGCCTATTCGCTGGTGCTCTACATCAACCAGCCGACCGATGCCGACGGCAACGCTAAAATGCGGGCGCTGACGCGGGCGCTGATCGACGTGACGATCCGGCATGGCGGGCGTTTCTTCCTGCCCTACCAGCTGCACTACACGGCAAGGGAATTGCTGGCCTCCTATCCCGAACTGCCGGCCTTCCTGGCGGCAAAGCGGCGCTATGACCCGACGGAGCTGTTTTCCTCGACCTTCTACCGCGCCATCAAGGCGCTGAGCGGGGTGGCGTAGGCCAGGCAGAACTTCTTGTGAGGAAGGCGCCGGAGAGCGCGACGTTTGGAGCCTACAGCCCCGTCGGCATCAGGCCGGTCAGCCAGTTCACCGAGCGTTTGGCCGCGTCCGCGGTCGCCGATGCGGCGCGGCCGAGATCGGTCTTGACCACGGCGTAGCCGTTCTTGGTGCGGTAGAGCACGCCGGTGCCACCATCGACCACCTGCTCATAGGCGACAGGCCGGGCGGCTGCTGCTTCCAGGGCCGTCGTCGGCGAGCCGACCGGAACGCTCGGCCGATGGCTGAGCTCCGGCGGCAGCGGGTTTTGGGTTTTGACGATCCTGCTGGCGGGCTTCAGTTCCGGACGGGATGCAATGGCCGCCAGTTGCGAGGAGGACGACGATCCCTTCGTGCGGCAGATGCCGGAGACGAGCGGATAGTTGAAATTGCGCTCGTGCAGGATCTGGCTCTTCATCGCGGATTCGCACTCCGCGATGGTCGACCACTTGGCCGGCGTCTCACCGATATATTCGCACAGCTTGGCGTCGCAGTCGCAGCCGACGATGGTCATGGCGACAAGGGCGGTCTTGATCACGGTCTTGTCCCTTCGAGATGCCCCGGCAACCGATTCAGGTGCCATGTCACGGTCCCAAACCGTTTTCCGCTTTGGGCGACATGGAAGCGTTTCATCGCGCGCGAACAAGGCGGGATTTGGCCGCGATTGTGGATTGAGCGTGGCGTGGTGTCCGAAAGATCAACCGGGTGTCGATTCTGCAACAGAGACGCGGTTCCCTGTCGCCCCGGCCGCCGTCCCCCTGTCAGTAATCGTAGACGTGTTCGAGTTTCGCGCCGGCCTTGATCAGCGACGGCAGCACAAGGTGCAGCTTGCGCACGGCGACGACCATGCCGGTGCGGCGCATCGAGGGATCGGCCGGCAGCGGGTAGCTGAACAGGATGCGCATGCCTTCGGGAACGGCGATCGCATCCGTCGACAGCATGGTGACCATGATCTCGTCATTGCCGCCGATCTCGACGAAGGAGACGCCCTTGTCGATCAGGCGCGGGATCATGTCGGTGAACACCTGATAGCGCTTGGTGACGAAGACGGTGCCGTCAATGCCATAGTCGCGTTCCAGCAAGGTGTCGGGCTCGTTGCGCGTCGCTTCGCCGACCGGCCCCTTGGCCCAGACGTGGATGTCGAGCAAGGCCGGGTCGGAGGTCGCGGCAAGCGCCTTGGTGATCAGGTCGGCATAGCCCTGCTTGATGGTGTCGGCGAGACCGAAGGCGAGCTTGCGTTCGCTGGTGCGGATAGAACTGTCGCCCGGTGCCGGCTGCATGGCAAACAGGCCGGCGCGCTTCTGCGCATAGGGGAACTGGTACCACGGCACCTGGTCGAGGAAAGCGGCGTATTCGGCCGCCACCTTGGCCTGGTAGATGTCGGCGGCGGTGCGCTTGGCCGTCGTCGCCTCGGTGATGCGGCCGACCGTGTTTTCATAGGCCCATTGCAAAATGTGCTCGATCGAGTGGCTGGTGCCGATGATGACCAGCATCTGGTGGTCGGCATAGTTGAACTTGTAGGCAGAACCGGCGCGGATCACCATGGCGTAGTCCTGCCAGAAGCGGCCGACATAGGACCAGTAGGGGAAGCCGCTCGGCTGGTCGTTGGCGACGAAGCCGGCATATTCGCGCGCGGCATAGACGATCGCCCATTCCGGGTAGGTGAGGAAGGTCGATTCCTCCGGCCGCTGGTAGCCGGGGATCTCGGTGCGGACCTTGTCGGCCAGCGCCTTCGGCGGTGCACCATCGGCAATGCCGGGCAACGGCGTCTTGTCGAGTGACGGCGTCGTCAGGAAGCCGTAGGCCAGCCCGACGATGGGGATCAGGATGACGATGACGACCAGCCAAAGGATCGTCTTGATGATGCGCTTCAGCCAGCGGAACAGGAACATGGCCGGTCAGGCCGTGGCGAAGTGGTCGTAAATGCGCTTCGACAGCCAGAAGCCGACATAGACGGCGAAGCCGCCAATGACGAGGTGCGGCAGGTTTGCGAAGAAGCGGGCGGGAAATTCGATATCGTTGAGGGAGCGGAAACCGTTGATGAAGATGCCGGCATCAAGGCAGCCGGAGCCGGTGATCAGCCCGAGCACGCCATCGAACAGATAGACCGAGCCGAACAGCTTGAAATAGAACACCGCCTGGCGGTGCGAGATGAAGGCGGCGGCCAGCGCCCAGACGCCGGAGAAGGCGTGCAGCAGGTCGTCGTACCATTGCAGCGAGAACAGCCCGAACAGATTGCCGTTGGCGTCGTTGAAGGCCGGTATGTAGCCGATGGCGACGACGCCGAAGAACAGGAAAGCATAGGCAACGGCAAGCTTTTGGACGAGCGTCATGAAGTATCCCCCTTCAAGAGACTGCTTGGAAAGTCACTCCGGCGGCCATCTGATGGCGCCAGAGCAACTTTCGAAACAGTTTCTGAGCGCGTATCGAACAGACTCTATCTGCTCGATACTAACCGATTTCAGCGTGTGGTGAAGCGGCGCCGGCAAGATCGCTGGCAAAGGATATCGAGGGGAACGACAGTCGGCGCCGGGATTGCTCCCAGCGCCTCCCTGTCAGATCAGGACACGGTCGCGGCAGCAACTTCCGTAAAGTCGTCGCGCCATGCCGGCCTTGATTTTGACGGTCCTGCCAGCCACCACCCGAAGGCAGTGTCCGTTCCAGACCACGCCGGTCTTGGCCCTTGCGAGCTTTGCCCTGCGCGCCATCGAAGGTTTTTGCCGTCCTTCATGGCAGCATCGGTCCGCCGTCGGCGTTGGCACGCTTTCCGCGGCCCCGTAGGTCTCGGCCTCCGTCTCTCGCACAGGCAACCTGTTCTCGGTCCGGGCCGTACGGGCCTCAGGAAATCCGCCTTTCACTTTCGCCTTTCGGCTTGATGATCGGTAGCCGCCTGAGATGGGTTAAACTTACGCCGGGTAAGGGTTTTGGGGAATGGCCATGGGCCTGTGGATAGCGGGATTATCGGGGACCGCTTCCACAAGCCCGGGAATTTCGATGCCGGCTGCTTTAGACAGCCCGCCCGTTTTTTTGGGGCACGAACCGACAGCGCCCCTTGCTCCGCCGGCGGGCGCGGGCTTCAATGCCGGCAAACGATCGGGCATCTATGTCCGGCGACGGGGAGGGCGCGTATTTGAAAGTCGGGGTGGTGCTCAATCCGATTGCCGGCGGCGGCCGGCTGAAACGGCATTGGCCTCAAGTCGCCGCCTCGCTGAAGAAGCACTTCGGCGATTTCGAATTGCGCGAGACGCAGGCCGAGGGCGATGCCGAACGCCTGGCAATCGACCTTGCCGCCAGCGGTTTCGACCTGGTGATCGCAGCCGGTGGCGACGGTACGGTGAGCGAGGTGGCCGATGGCCTGCTGCAGGCGGCCGAAGAAGGCGGCCGCACAACCGAGCTTGGTCTGCTGCCATGCGGCACCGGCATCGATTTCGCGCGCGGGCTCGGCCTGCCGAAGCAGGTGGATGCGGCGCTTAAGCGGATCGCCGAGGCGAAGGGGCGCAAGGTCGATGCAGGGCGTATCGGCTACGTCGACGACCATGGCGCGCTGGCCAGCCGCCATTTCATCAACATCGCCAGTCTTGGCCTGTCCGGCGCCACCGACCGCGCCGTCAATGCCGACAAGCGCAAGGGCAAGATGTCGGCCAAGGCGCTGTTCCTGTGGCGCACCGTGGTCGAGTTCATCCGCTACCGCTTCCAGGACGTCAGGATCACCGTCGACGACGCCGCGCCGGTCGAGGCGCGCATGGCGCTGGTGGCGGTGGCCAACGGCAAATTCTTCGGCGGCGGCATGATGATCGCGCCGGATGCCGAACTGACCGATGGCGAGTTCGACATCGTCATCTTGCGCGCGGCGGGCAAGCTGAAGCTGATCTGGGACATCCGCCTGCTCTATGGCGGCAGGCACCGCAACCATCCGGCCATCACCATCCTGCGCGGCAAGAAAGTGGTTGTCGAACCGCTCGGCGATGGGACAGAAAACAACGCGCTGGTCGACATAGACGGCGAGTCGCCCGGGCGGATACCGGCGACTTTCGAGATACTGCCGGGAGCGCTGACGCTCAGATATTGAATCAAGGCGTTGCGGGTTTGATTCAACTCCTTTCGAGACCGAATCCGGCGATCAATTGAAGCTCATGAAATTGCTTTGGTTTTGACCTCCGGGTCAAAGCTCCAGTCTGGCCGGAAAACCGGACGCACGCAGGTCGGTGCCGACGGCGTCCTCGAGCAATTTGACGATCTGCGTCGACCGGGCGCCGCCGCCATAGGCTTCCTTGCCCTGCTCAAAAATCGCGTTGACGCGCGTGGCGAGGTCGAGCGGGACGCCGGATTGTTCGGCCATACGAAGCGCGAAGCCGAGGTCCTTCAGCGCTAGGTCCATGGTGAAGCCGATGTCGTAGGAGCCGTTCAGGATGAGCTGGCTTTCGGTCTCATGGACGAAGCTGTTGCCGGAGGATGCAGCGATTGCATGGTAGCTCTGCGCGAGATCGAGGCCGCCTTGTTTGGCCAGCATCAGCGCCTCGCCGGCGGCGACGAGATGGATGAAGGCCAGCATGTTGGTGATCACCTTGATTACCGCCGCCGAGCCGATCGGCCCCATCAGGAACGACTTCGCGCACATCGCCTCGATCGCCGGTCGATGGCGCTCATAGAGGGCGGCGTCGCCGCCGACCAGCGCGGTGATCTTGCCGGCGGCCGCCAGATGAACGCCGCCGGTGACCGGGCACTCCAATGTCTCGATGCCCTTGGCCGAGGCGAGGGCGGCAAGGCGCAGGATCTCGTCGCGACCATTGGTCGACATCTCGATCCAGATGCCACCCCTTGGCAGACCTTCCAATAACCCACCAGGCCCGGCCAGCACCGCTTCGCTGACCTTGGGCGAGGGCAGGCAGGTTATGGCATTGCCGGCCCGTGCCGCTGCTTCGGCCGGGCTGCTGGCGGCGGTGGCACCGAGCGCGACAAGACGCTCGACGGCGACGGGATCGCGGTCGAACACGATGACGGCAAAACCGTTGCGGATCAGGCTGGCGGCAAGATTGCCGCCGAGATGACCGAGGCCGATGAAGGCGTAGCGTTCGCTCACGGCATCAGCGGCGTCTGCATCATCTGCAGATGCAGGTCCTTGCCGGTGTAGGGGTGCGCATCGCAGACCGCCTCGTCGAGTTCGACGCCGAGGCCGGGCTCTTTCGAGGGGATGACATTGCCGTCCTGCCACTCGATCTTCTTCTTGAGCAGCGTGGCGTGGAAACCGTCCCACTGCTTCAGCGATTCCAGGATCAGGAAGTTGGGCAGCGTCACCGCCAGCTGGATGTTGGCGGCACCGACGATCGGGCCGCAGTAGCAATGCGGCGCGATCTGGATGTGGTAGGCCTCGGCCATCGCGGCGATCTTCTTGGTTTCGAGAATACCGCCGGAGCGGCCGAGATCCGGCTGCAGGATGGTCGCGGCGCGGTTCTCGATGACACGGGCGAACTCGAACTTGGTCGTCAGCCGCTCGCCGGTGGCGATCGGGATCGAGGTGCCGCGAGCCACCTGCGCCATCACCTCGGGCATGTCGGGCGGCACCGGCTCCTCGAACCATAGGGGATCATAGGGTTCGATGGCGCGCGCCATGCGCAGCGCCCCCGACGCGGTGAACTGGCCATGCGTGCCGAACAATATGTCGGCGCGGTTGCCGACCGCCTCGCGGATCGCCTTGATCATGCGGGTGGAGATATCGATGTCGATGAGGCGCGGCTGGTGGCCGTCGAAGGCGGTGTAGGGGCCGGCCGGGTCAAGCTTGACCGCATTGAAGCCCTGCTCGACATATTCGAGCGCGCAGGCCGCGGCCAAATCCGGGTCGTTATAGACGTTCTTGCCGTCCGGCGCGTCCTCGGAATGGACACTGCCGGTGTGCGGATAGAGATAGGTGTAGGAGCGCAGCGTCTCGTGCACCTGGCCGCCGAGCAATTTGTAGACCGGCTTGTTGGCCTCTTTGCCGATGATGTCCCAGCAGGCCATTTCCAACGCCGAGAAGCAGCCCATGCCGGACACGTCGGGGCGCTGGGTGAAGCCGGAGGAATAGGCGCGGCGGAAGAAATTCTCGATATCGTGCGGATCGCGGCCAACGAGATAGCGTTCGGCCATGTCTTCGACCATCCTGGCCGTGACATGGGCGGAGAAGGTGGCGTTGTAGGCCTCGCCATAACCGACCACGCCGCCATCGGTGGTGAGCTTGACGAAGATGAAGTACTTGCCGCCGATGCCGGGCGGCGGATTGCCGACAACCCAGGTCTTGACGTCGGTGATCTTCATTTGTGGTCCTCCAGAACCAGTTCGGCGCCCTTCCACCCGGTCACGATGGAGGCTGCGTTGGTGTTGCCGGTGATGTTGTCGGGAAAGATCGAGGCATCGATGACGCGCAGGCCTTCGATGCCGTGCACCTTGAGGCTCGGATCGACGACGGCGCGTGCGGGATCGGGCCCCATCCGGCAGGTCGAGACCGGGTGATAGACGGTGCCCGAACGCTTCCTGAAATCCTGAATGAGATCCGCATCGGAAGTGATCGACGGGCCTGGCAAAACCTCCTCGGCGATGATCTCGGCCATGGCCGGCATCGCGGCGATCTTGCGCACGAACTTCACCGCCGCCAGCATTTCGTCGACGTCGGCGTTGGTCGAATAGGCGTTGGCGACAATCTTTGGATAATCCAGCGGGTTGCTGGACCGGATCATGATCTCGCCACGGCTCGACGGGCGGCAGTTGGACAGGCCGATGGAGAAGCCCGGCCAGGGATCGGGCGTCAGGATCGGACGCTCGCCGCCTTTCGGGATGACGGTCGAGAAGGCCTGGAAATAGAGCTGCATGTTGGGGCGCGAAAACGCCGGGTCGGTGCGGAAGAAACCGCCGGCATGGTTCATCGACAGCGACAGCGGACCCGACCGCGTCAGGATATATTGCATGCCGACCAGAAGCTTGCCCCACCAGGGGCGCAGGATCTGGTTGAGCGTCGGCAGCTTGCCCTTGAACGTGTAGTTGATGCCGACATGGTCCTGCAGATTGGCGCCGACATTCTCGCTGGCGTGGACGACCGGGATGCCAAGACCACCAAGTAGCGCAGACGGGCCGACGCCGGACAGCTGCAGCAATTGCGGCGAGTTGATCGAACCACTGGACAGGATGAGTTCGCGGCCGGCGCGCGCCGTCTTCGTCTCGCCGTCCCGCAGATACTCGATGCCGACCGCGCGCCTGCCTTCGAACAGCACGCGGGTCGCCAGTGCATTCATTTCGACGCGGACGTTTGCACGTTTCATCGCCGGTCGCAGGAAAGCGCGCGCCGCCGACATGCGGCGGCCGTTCCTGGTCGAGATCTGGTAGATGCCGACGCCCTCCTGGGCAGCGCCGTTGAAATCCGGATTGAGCGGCAGACCGGCCTGCTGGCCGGCCGCGAGATAGCGCTTGGTCAGCGGGTGGACGGTGTTTGAACAGTCGGTGACATGCAGCGGCCCGCCGGCGCCCCGCCATGTGTCGGCGCCGGCCTCGTTGTCCTCGAGCGCCTTGAAGGCCGGCAACAGGTCGTCATAGCCCCAGCCGGGATTGCCGGCGGCACGCCAATCGTCGAAATCCTCGCGCGCCCCCCTGATCCAGACCATGGCGTTGATCGAGCTCGACCCGCCGAGCAGCTTGCCGCGCGGCCAGTGGTCGGCATTGCCGGCAAGGCCTGGATCCGGCTCGGCCTTGTAGTTCCAGTTGACCGCGGGGTCGAAGAAGGTCTTGCCGTAGCCGAGCGGCATCTGCACGTAGAAGCGGCGGTCGGTGCCGCCCGCTTCGAGCACCAGCACCGAGAAGCGGCCCGAGGCCGACAGTTTGTCGGCAAGCACCGAGCCGGCCGAGCCGGAGCCGACGATGATGAAGTCATAAATCTGCATGGTAGATTGCCGGCTCCGGAAAACTGGCCGCAGCCTAGACGCGGCGGGTTCGCCGCGTCGCAGTGCCTTCCGGCATGCGTTGTGAAAAAAGCGACTGTGATGCCAGGTCGCGTTGCGGGGAATCCCGACAATCGCGCTTGATAGGCATGAGTCGACAGCTTATGCGATTGGCATCGATCACTCTGCGGAAGGCAGGAAATCATATGCGGACCCTGTCGGATGCCTTCATTCCCGAATTGCCTGGTCACTACAAGGGCAAGGTCCGCGAAAATTACGACCTGGCCGACGGGCGACGCATCATCATTGCCACCGACCGTCTCAGCGCCTTCGACATCATCCTGACCTCGATCCCGTTCAAGGGAGAGATCCTGACGCAGACGGCGCGGTACTGGTTCGAGGAAACCGCCGATGTCTGCCCGAACCATGTTCTGGAATATCCTGATCCCAACGTTGTCGTCGGCACAAGGCTCGACATCCTGCCGGTCGAGATCGTCGTGCGCGGCTATCTGGCGGGGACCACCAGCACCTCGATCCTGACCCGCTACAAGCGCGGCGAAAGGGAGATGTACGGCATGCGGCTGCCGGACGGCCTGCGCGACAATGAGAAGCTGGCCGAGCCGGTCATCACGCCGACGAGCAAGGCGGCGGATGGCGGCCATGACGAGCCGCTGTCCAGGGCGGAAATCCTCGACCAGGGACTGCTCACCGAGGCGCAGTGGGATACGGTTTCAGGCTACGCCTTGAAGCTGTTTGCCCGCGGCCAGGCACGCGCCGCCGAACGTGGCCTCATCCTCGCCGATACGAAGTATGAATTCGGCACCGACAAGAACGGGACGATCGTCCTGGCTGACGAAATCCATACCCCCGACAGCAGCCGGTACTGGATCGCCGGAAGCTACGAACAGGCGCTGGCCAATGGCACGCGGCCGGAGAGTTTCGACAAGGATTTCATCCGCTCATGGGTGGCGGCGCGCTGCGATCCCTACAAGGATACTGTTCCCAAAATACCGGACGAGATCGTCGAACAGGCCTCCAAGGTCTATGCGCAGGCTTACGAGGCGATCACCGGCAAGGAATTCGTGCCCGATGTGTCCGGGGACACGGTGCTGGACCGCATCAGAGCTAACCTTGCAGGTTATTTTTAAGAGGTGCCTCTCAGCTGGCGAATGGTCTTACGCAGCGCAGTCGACCCCCACTCCGTCGAGCGCCCCCCCCCACCTCTCCCCCGATCGACGGGGTAGAGGAAGAGCGCGAGCTTGGCCGGCATGGCCCCTTCCTCTCGCTCCGGAGGGGGGAGAGATGGCTCGGCGAAGCCGAGATGGAGTGGGGGAAGCCCGCCCCAAAACCCGAAGCCGCTGAAAATCAGGCACAACTGTGCGAATGCCAGGGTTAGCCTATGGTCCATCGAGGCCAGGAAACAGTAGCCGCGGCGCGTTGACCTGGTCCTGCAGCGGCGATACGGATCGATGACCATCACCTCACAAGGATTCTGCCCATGGTGCAGTACGCGGACGGACGGCCGATCGGAGACCTGACGCTGCGCACGCTGGCCATGCCCTCGGACGCCAATGCCGCCGGCGACATTTTCGGCGGCTGGGTGATGGCGCAAATGGACCTTGCCTGCGGCATCCGCGCCGCCGAGCGCGCCCGGGGCCGCGTGGTGACCGCGGCGGTCAAGGAGATGTCCTTCGCCAAGCCGATGAAGATCGGCGACACGCTGTGCATCTACACCCATGTCGAACGCGTCGGCCGCACCTCGATGACGCTCAAGGTCGAGGCCTGGGCACAACGCTATCTCTCCGATCTGATGGAGAAGGTGACGCACGCCGATTTCGTCATGGTGGCGCTGGATGGCGAGGGCAAGCCGAAGGCCGTTCCTGCCGAGAGCTGACGAAAGCCTGTTTGCCCACTCGGGCAATTGTAACATCGCTCGTGCGGGCGGTGCCCCGCGCGACATCCGATGGTTGCCTTCACGCCCGATTGTGCCGGCGTTGGAGGAGAGACAATGCGTCAACACATGCTGAACGGCTGGCTCGCGGGAGCTCTTGTCGCGTTGGCCTGCCTGCTCGGCGCAACGGCCTATGCCGAAGTCAAGCAAGCACCTCCGCGCATCGCCTGCCTGCATGGCAATATCGGCGGCGGAGGGCCGGCCACGACGTGCGCGATCTGTGGGCCAACGCATAGCGGTGGCAAGGCGCCAAGATCCTGAATGGTCACTTTGCCATTGCGATTGTCGTCGCCAAAGCGGCGCCAGCTTGGGTGGTCTTAGGCCCCATAAATCCAAAGTCGCGAGACCTGGTTTAAAGAACCGCCAGTCCGCTTGTCGTCAGGTGATGGCGCTTACGACGAAACTCCGCACTCCTTGCCATGCAAGGGTCTCAGCCATGCACGCCGTCGAACTTTTCGCGCGCGACCCTGACGCGCTGCGTGTTCCTGCGTGCCCATTCGCCAAGCGCGCTGACCGGGATCAACAGTTCGTGACCGAGTTCGGTCAGTTCGTAGTCGACGCGTGGCGGAATGGTCGGGAATACGGTGCGGGTGACGAAGCCGTCGCGTTCCAGGCCGCGCAAGGTGGTGGTCAGCATCTTCTGCGAAATGCCGCCGACGGCAGCGCGCAACTCGTTGAAACGCAAGGGTCCGCTGCCAAGCTTGCCGACCACGAGCACGGTCCATTTGTCGCCGACGCGCTGCAGGATTTCCGAAACGGCGCGGCAGTCTTCGGTGTTGAGCGGGTTCCTCAGTAACAAAAAGGTGCCTCCTTGCGCGCTGAGTTGTCAGTATCTCATATAGCGCCGGTATCTAAACGATACCAGCTTTTAGTGGAATGGAGAGCCCCCATGTCAAAGCCGAAAATCGCCATCATCATCGGTTCGACGCGCGCCGCGCGCTTCGCCGATGTGCCCACCCAATGGATCGCCAAGATCGCCAAGTCGCATGCCGACATCGATGTCGAAATCGTCGACCTGCGTGACTTCCCGCTGCCCTTCTTCGACGAGGTCGCGTCGTCCGCCTGGGTGCCGTCGACCAACGAGGTGGCGCAGCGCTGGCAGAAGAAGGTCGCCGAATATGACGGCTTCATCTTCACCGCCGCCGAATACAATCACGGCCCTACGGCCGTGCTGAAGAACGCCATCGACTACGCCGCCAACGAATGGAACAAGAAGCCGGCCGGCTTCGTCGGCTACGGTGGCGTCGGCGGCGCCCGCGCTGTCGAGCAGCTGCGCATGCATGCCGTCGAATTGCAGATGGCGCCGGTCAAGTCCGCCGTCCACATCGTCTGGGCCGATTTCCTCGCCGTTCGCCAGGGCGAGAAGAAGCTCGAGGAGCTTGAGCACCTGAACCAGGCGGCCACTGCCCTGGTCAATGATGTCGCCTGGTGGGCCAAGGCGCTGAAGAAGGCTCGCGATGCCGACGTGGTCGACGAGGAAATCAAGGCGGCCTGATCGCCGGTCGAATTATCCTCCCAAGGATACGGGGCGGCGCTTGCGCCGCCCTTTTCAATTATAGCGGCTCAAATCGAAAGCCGCCGCCAGATCGGATGACACGACCGATGCCGGGCGAGTCCAGATGCGCGCCCGCAACGAAACAATGATTGTCCGCCGCAAGCGCCAGCAGCCGCAACCGGCTCTCGCGCGCCTGGTCCTGATCGTCGTCGAACTCCCACGTCACCTCAGGCCGATCGAACTGAAGCGATGGGACGTGAACGGTATCGCCCCAGATCAAAATGCGCTCGCCGCCGCTCGAAACGCAAAAGCAGCTGTGACCGACCTCGTGGCCATGCGCGCCGATAACGTCAACATGGGTATCGAGGCGGTCTTCGGCTTCGAATGGTTGCGCCATGCCATGAAACCGTTCGAGCCGCGCTTCGGCGCGAAACAGGCCGAGTTCCTGCCTGGGAACGAGCAGGCGCGCCAGGTGTGGGAAAGCATCCCGGCCGTCGGCAAGCACAAGGCCATGGATGTGGTCGAGATGCGTATGGGTGAAGCAGACGGCGCGGATTCGTCCGACATCGATGCTGGCTTCGTCCAGCGCTTGGGGAAGCCGGCCCATGGTGGGGTGCCAGGCATTCGAGGCGCCGGTATCGATCAAAGTTATCTCATGTCCATCGTCGATCGCGAAGGCATTGACGGAAAGCCTGAGTTGACCACCAACCAGCGTGACTTGTTCCGGCAATTCGTCGTCAAATGGCTTGTCGCCGTTTTGCCGGAGCCGTCCGGTCGGCATGTCGACATAGCCATCGCGCAGGGCGGTGATGCGCAGGTCACCCAGAGTGTAGGTCGAAGCAAGTTCGCCCGAAGCTATCCGGTGCATTTTTTTGCCGATCCGTTCTGAAGATGTCAGTCAGTCTGCTATGGGCAGCCAATGTCGGCAACCCGCCCTGTCGATTCGATCCATGCCATGTGTGCGTGCCGCGCCTGCCGTGGCCGGATGATGCAGTCGGCGAGGCGGTGCGTTTCGTTCAGCTCGTCGGCGTGATGCTGGCCCCATTGGCAGAGCGCCAGCAGGATCGGCTCGAGGCTGAGGCCGAGGCTGGTCGCCGAATATTCGACGCGCGCGGGCACTTCGGCGAAGATTTCGCGGCTGACGAGGCCGTGTTCCTCCATTTCGCGCAGCTGCTGATCAGCACTTTCTGAGTGATGCCGGGCATCATTGCCTTCAACGCGGTGAGCCGCAGTGGCCCATCGAACAGGTGATAGAGGATGACCGCCTTCCAACGCCCGGCGATTACCTTGAGCGCCCGTTCAGCCGGCAGCATCGGCAGTCTTTTGATTGGCATTTTCCTGGCTGGGCTGGCCATGGTCACCTCCTGGTCAGCAGGGGACAAAAGAGTGTGTAGTCGCGGCCCCGCAGATAGTGGCAAACCGCAGCCGATGCCAGTGCAGCCTGGGGCGCCCGCGCCTCGACGCTGCCTGAAAGGGTTGGACCTCCATATGAGCGGGGCTGCCATCTGGCCCCGCCGTTTTGCCCTGATATGTCAGGTTGCGATCCATCACGTGAGCAACGCAGTGAAGTCATCCGGCCTGGCAGGCGTCGTTTCCCCCATGATCCCGGTGCTCGTCTGCGCGCTCGGTATCTTCCTTCTGTCGGCAATGGATGCGGCGATGAAGGTGCTGGTCATCGCCGTGGGCGTCTACAACACGGTGCTGTGGCGCAGCATGCTGGCGACGGTGGTCGCCGGCGCGGCCTGGTCGGCAGGGACGCGCTCGTGGCCCACGCTTTCCGTGCTGAGGCTGCATGCGCTGCGCGCCGTGGTCGTCGGCATCGTCTTGTTGTCCTTCTTCTGGGGGCTTGCCAGGCTGCCGCTCGCCGAGGCGATCGGGCTCAGCTTCGTCGCGCCCCTGTTTGCACTCCTGCTGGCGGCGCTGCTTTTGGGCGAACGCATACAGCGCCAGGCGATCTGGGCCTCGCTGGCAGGCATCGCCGGCGTCATAATCATCATGGCCGGACAATTCGGGCAGGCGAGCTATCCCAAGGATGCGCTGCTCGGCACGGCGGCGGTGCTCGCATCGACGGTGTTCTACGCCTACAATCTGATCCTTGCGCGACGGCAGGCCCAGGTGGCCAAGCCGATCGAGATCATGCTGTTCCAAAACCTTTGCGTCGCGATCACGCTTGGCTTTGCCGCGCCCTGGCTCGCCGTTGCCCTGCCGGGCAATCTCTGGCTTCCGCTGGCCGGGGTGACGGCGCTGTCGCTCGCCGGCCAGTTCCTGATGAGCTGGGCCTACGCGCGCGCCGAAGCGCAATATCTGATCCCGACGGAATATTCGGCCTTCATCTGGGCGGTCGCGATCGGCTGGTTCTTCTTCAACGAGGCGGCGACCTGGACCACGCTGACGGGAGCCGGCCTTATCGTGGCCAGCTGCCTGATCGCCTCACGCTCCAATCCCAGACTTGCCGAGCCGATCGAAGCCGCGGTTTGAGGGTCCCCGCGACACGCTTAGGGCGCTGCTGCGGTGGTCGCCGAGCAGTCGGGTGCCGATCAGCCTGTCCCGCGGCGCCAGCCCGGCGCGTTGACGCATTATTTCCAGAGCGGCGATTCCACGCCCCATCAGAACGCAGGGGCGCTTCCGTTTGACCAATCAAGAATGGTCGCAGGCAGATCGGCGCGTGTTGCGAAATTTTTAATAAATATTTCGCCGTTCAAATTACTGTCCGTAGACCATTTCCCGGATCGTTGTGCTTTCAGTCCAGAAAATCTCACTGAACAGTCGATGTAATGTTGATCTATGTGGCAAGTTCCCGGAACGATATCGTGCGTGGCAACGTTGGTCCGGATGCACCCGCCTCGAACCCGTGTCGAGCGGTTCAAGCAGGCCTGGCATCACGAGGAGAATTTGTCCGATGAGCTTTTTCGTCAACGCTTTGGGCGTTCCTCTTCCCTACAGCGGTGCTTCCAACCACTGGTTCTCGGCGGCAGGGTCCGGACCGGACTTGTACGGCAGCTCCGGAAACGACTCCATCTACGGAGCATCCGGTGTCAACGTCACCATGCATGGCGGCACGGGCGACGACATCTATTACCTCTATGCGGCGGGCAACAAGGTGGCCGAGGGTGTTGGGGCCGGGATCGACACGATCAGCACATGGATGAGCTACAAGCTCCCCGACAATGTCGAGAACCTCATCGTCACACATGCCAATAACTATGCTTTCGGGAATGGGCTGGACAACATCATCACCGCCACGGCCGGACACCAGACGCTGGACGGCGGCGCGGGAAACGATGTGCTGATCGACGGCGGCGGCGGCTACGACACTTTCATCGTCTCCAAAGGCAATGGAAGCGACCTGATCGCGAATTTCGCCGCCACGGACACTGTCCGCCTTAACGGCTACGGCTTCACGTCGTTCGACGCCATCCACTCAAACATGATCCAGGCGGGATCGAACGTGCTGTTGAACCTCGGATCCGGCGAGATCCTCGAGTTCAAGGACACGACCATCGACAAGCTGCAGCCCAGCCAGTTCGAATTGCCGATCGACAAGTCCGGAATGAGCCTGTCCTTCAGCGACGATTTCAACACGCTGAACCTTCACAATAGCCAGGGCGGCACCTGGGACACCAACTTCTCCTGGGGGGCACCCAACGGCAGCACCTTGACCAGCAATGGCGAACTGCAGTGGTACATCGACGCCAATTACGCACCGACGAGTTCCGTCCACCCGTTCAGCGTGAACAACGGCGTGCTCACCATCACCGCGGCTCAGGCGCCGGCGGACATCAAGCCGCTGATCAACAATTACGAATACACCTCCGGCATCCTGACGACCCACGATTCCTTCTCGCAGACCTATGGCTATTTCGAAATGCGGGCCGACCTGCCCGAGCACGCCGGCGCCTGGCCGGCCTTCTGGCTGCTGCCGGAAGACGGTTCGTGGCCGCCGGAACTCGATGTCGTGGAGACTGCCGGCCAAGCCCCGAACTCGTTGATCATGACGGCGCACACGAATGAAACCGGTACGCACGTCAAGGTCTCCTCGACGGTGAGTGTCTCGGATACCGCCGGCTTCCACACCTATGGCCTGCTGTGGACGCCGGACAAGCTCGTCTGGACCTATGACGGTGTGCAGGTCGCCGAAGCCGCGACGCCGTCGGACATGAACAAGCCAATGTATATGCTGGCCGATCTCGCGGTCGGCGGCTTTGCCGGCACCCCTCCGGATCACCTGGCCACGCCGGCCGAGATGAAGATCGACTACATCCGCGCCTATACGCTGGACAATGCGCCGGCGAACGCCCTGAACAGCAGCACCGCCACGCACAGCATCGCCAGCAGCACACTGCATGGCGGTTCCGATTTTGGAGGCCACGCCTGAGGTCTCGGGATCATGCAGCCGTGGGGAATGCCGAAATGACTGGACCGTCCGGCCTGCGTCCGGTTTTCATGCGCGCCATCGCCGATGTCGGCGTCTTCTCTTTGTTGATCAACGTCCTGCTGTTGGTGATCCCGCTCTACCTGCTGCAGGTCTATGATCGCGTGCTGCCGTCCTCGAGCGTCGAGACGCTTGTCTATCTTTCGGCCATCGCGGTTCTTGCGCTCGCTTTCCTCGGGCTTCTGGATGCGATCCGCGCCGTTTACACGCAGCGTGTCGCGGCGACCGTCGACCGGAAGCTGGGCGCCGGCACATTCGCGGTTTCGCTTGGCGCAAGATATGCCGGCGGCCTGTCGCCGCTGCGCGACCTTGCCTCGGTCTGCGCCTTCATCAGGTCGCGCGGCGTGGCGGTGGTGTTCGACCTGCCCTTCGCTCCTGTCTTCTTCGCACTGCTCTATCTCATCCATCCGGTGCTGTTCTGGGTGACCGTCGCCGGCGCGGCGCTTCTGCTTTTCCTGGTCGTGGCCAATCAGCTTGCCATCGGCAGGAACGACGCCTTCTCGGCGGAGCGTTCGGCTTTGGCCAGCCAGGCGGAACAGGCTTTTGCCCGCAATGCCGAGACGCTGCGCGCCATGGGCATGGTGGAGAACGCCGCGCGGGTCTGGGGAGGCTACGTCGCGGCTGCACTCACCTTCCATGATCGTTCCTCGAGTGCCAATGCGATCTTCAGCGGCGCCTCGCGGGCGCTGCGCATGATGCTGCAGCTGGCGATCCTCGGCACCGGCGCCTGGCTTGTGCTCAAGGGGCAGATGACGGCAGGCATGATCTTCGCGTCCTCGCTGGTGTCGTCGCGGGCGCTGCAGCCGCTCGACCAGTTGATCGGCGCCTGGCGGCAGATCGCCGATGCCCGGCGAGCGTGGAAACGGCTGGAGACGGCGCTTGCGGCGCGTCCGGCTGAAGCGCGCAAGCTGATCCTGCCCGATCCGACCGGCGCGATTTCCGTGCAGGATGTTTTCTTCATGGCGCCGAATGCCCAGCCCGGCACCGAACCCATCCTCAAGCGGCTGAACTTCCAGATCGGCGCCGGCGAAGCGCTGGCCATCGTCGGCCCGAGCGGTGCCGGCAAATCGACGCTGGCGCGGTTGCTTGTGGGCGCTGCCCAGCCGACCGGCGGCGCGGTCAGGATCGATGGCGCCGAACTCAGGACCTGGGACGAGAGCCTGCTCGGAAAACATCTCGGCTACCTCGCGCAGGAGGTGGAGCTCTTTCCAGGGTCGATCGCCCAAAACGTCGCCCGCTTCGACCCCGATGCAAATGACGCCGCGATCATCGAGGCAGCAAGGCGGGCCGAGGCGCATGAACTGATCCTGGCGCAGCGGGACGGCTACCAGACATTGATAGGTCCGTCGGACAGAACGCTGTCGGGTGGCGAGCGCCAGCGGATCGGGCTCGCGCGCGCCTTTTACGGCACGCCCAGGATCCTGGTGTTGGACGAGCCCAGCGCTCATCTCGACGGCGCCGGCGAAGCCGCACTCGAAGCGGTGCTTGCCGCCGCGAAAGCGGCCGGCGTCACGACTATCGTGATCACGCATCGTCCTTCGATCGCCGCGTCCTGCGACCGCGTGATGCTTTTGCGCGGCGGCGTGATCGAAGCCTTCGGCCCCAGTGGCGAGGTGTTGCGGCAGTCTGTGGCCAACCCAGGCGCCAGCCCGGTTGCCGGCACAGGCGCCGGCAAAGGCATTCCCCGGCAGAATCCCGTGGTGACGGGCTCGTTCGCCACGACGATCCGCATGCATAACACCCGTTTTGGATCATAGCCATGGCGGTGCAGAGCCTCGCCCGGGAAGGCAGCCCGCGCACCGACATAAGGCGCGTGGCATCCGCCGGTTACGCGGCAATAGCGCTGTTGGTGGGTTGCTTCGGCTATTGGGCCGTCGCGGCGCCCTTGTCGGGGGCGGTGATCACGCGAGGAACGATCTCGGCGACGGGCGGAAACATCCTGATCCAGCATCCCGAGGGCGGCATCATCCAGGAATTGCTGGTCCATGAAGGCGATCGCGTGCAACAGGCCCAGGATCTGATCGTGCTGGATCCAACAGCCGCGCGGGCCGAGCTCAACCGGTTGACGCGACAGTCGATCGCGCTCAGGGCGAGCGCGGCGCGGCTGGAGGCGGAACGCGACGGGTTGGACCGGCTGGCGCCAATCACCGAAACGGCGCCAGCACCGTTCCAGCACGATTTCGAGACGCTGGTTGAAGAACAGCAGAAGGAATTCGACGCCAGGCTCGCCCGGTTTCGATCCGAACAATCGATCCTTGTCCAACGGGTCGCCATGCATCGCCAGTCGGTCGTGGGATTGCAGGCCCAGAAACAGGCCATTCAGCAACAGGCGGACGTGGTGAAGAAGGAACTCGGCATCAAGACCGGCCTGCTGGACAGAGGCCTCACCAATCGTAGCGAATACTCCCAGCTTTTGCGCAGTGAAGCCGACCTTGTCGGGCAAGCCGGGGCGCTGGAAGCCTATCTTGCGACGGCCAACACCCAGATCGTCGAGGCCCAGGAACAGACCGAGCACCTCGCCACGCAGCGCGTCGAGGAGGCGCTGACGAAGCTGGACGACGTTCGCTCCAACCTTGCCGACATCAAGGAACAGATCAGGGCGGCCGAGGCGGTGCTGCGGCGAACGACGATCAAGGCACCGGCGGCGGGCATCGTGGTGTCGTCAACCTATAATTCAAAGGGCAGCGTGATTGGCCCCGGCGAAAAGATCATGGAGATTCTGCCCACGGCACCGGGCCTGATCGTCGATGCAAGGCTGCGGCCGAACGACATCGATCAGGTCCGTGTCGGCCAGCCGGCGAAGCTGCGATTGTCCGCCTTGAACACGCGGCTTACCCCGGAGGTTTCAGCCACCGTGACACAAATTTCCGCGGACCGGCTCATCGATCAGGCTACGCACGAGCCCTATTTCCGCGCCAGGCTGAAGATTGCCGCCGAGCTGCCGTCCGGCGTCAAGCCCGAGCAGCTTTATCCAGGGACGCCGGTCGAGGCGTTCATCAACACGGGCGACCGGACATTCTTGGAGTATCTGGCGCGACCGATGCTCGATTCCTTTGCTCGCGCCTTCGCGGAGCGCTAACTGTCAGCGCACCGCTTCGCGGTGGCCGCCAGGCAGGCGGGTGGCGATCAGCTTGTCGATGCGGCGGCCGTCGAGGTCGACCACTTCGAAGCGCCATCCCTGAGCATCGACGCATTCGCCGGTCGCCGGCAAATGGTGCATGTGCGACAGGACATAGCCGGCGACGGTCTCGTAGTCGCGGTTTTCGGGCAGGTCGATGCCGAGAACCTCGGCCATCTCGTCGGCCTGCATATAGCCGGCGAGCAGCCATGAGCCGTCCTCGCGCTTGACGGCGTTTTCCTCGTCACCGGCGTCGAGGTCCGCGCGGAACACGCCGGTGATGGCCTCCAGGATATCGGCAGGGGTGACGATGCCTTCGAAATGGCCGTATTCGTCATGCACCAGCGCCATCGGCACGTCGGATTCCTTGAGCTTCTGCAGCACGTCAAGCGCATCGGCCTGATCGTAGACGATGGGCGCGGCGCGCACGTGCTTGCGCGGGTCGAGCGTGCGGCCGGCCAGGATCGCGGCGAGCACGTCACGCGTCTGGACGACGCCGACCATGACATCGACGCCGCCGTCGCCCGCCGGCAGGCGCGAATGCTGGGTCTCGACCAGCAGCTTGCGGATGGCTGCCTCATCGGATTGCAGATTGATCCAGTCGACCTCGGTGCGCGGCGTCATCACCGCGCGCACGGCGCGGTCGCCAAGCCGCATGACGCCAGCGATCATGCGCCGCTCGTCGGATTCGATGGTGCCGTGGTGCTCGGCCTCGGCGACCAGCATCTTTATCTCCTCGTCGGTGACCTTCTCCTCGCTTTCGCCACGCTGGCCGAGCAGCCACAGGATGGCGCGGCCGGAAATGTCGAGCAGGAAGACCAGCGGCGCCGACACCGTGGCAAGGATGGTCATCGCCGGCGCCGCCCTGGCGGCAACCCGCTCGGGATCGCGCAGCGCGATCTGCTTGGGCACCAGTTCGCCGACGATCAACGAGAAATAGGTGATGATGGCAACCACGATGCCGACGCCGAGCGGATCAGCGACGGTCTCCCTCATGCCGGTCGAGGCCAGGAACTGCGCCAGCCGTTCGCCCAGCGTGGCGCCGGAAAACGCGCCCGACAGCACGCCGACCAAGGTGATGCCGATCTGCACCGAGGACAGGAACTTGCCGGGATTGGAGCCGAGCGCCAGGGCGCGGCCGGCGCCTTTGACCTCACGGTCGATCATCGTCTTCAGCCGGGCGGGGCGGGATGAAACGATGGCGAGTTCGGACATCGACAAAAGGCCGTTCACGCAGATGAGGACGACCACGATAGCAATTTCAACGTATAGCATGAGGGCTCAATAGCATTGCGGCGGGCCGCTCGAAAATAGTCCTTCATGATTTTTGGAAGATGACGGTCACGGCTCTTGGGCGGCGGTCCCGCAGCGACATCGAAGACACGCCGCGATTTTCAGTCCGATCCCGGGCCAACCGGTCTAGGTATGCATGATTTCAAGGCAGTTGCTTCAGCACGCCGATGATCGCCTTGCCGTCGGTGAAATAGGGGTCGCCGCCGCCATTGCGGCCGGTTTTGGTGGCGCCGATGCCTGCCAGTTCGCTGGTCGAGATCAACTCGCCGGCGGCGCGCAGGTCGCCGATGAGAAAATCGCGCTCGGCGTCGATGTCGGGGCCGATATGGTGGGTGATGGCGCCGGTGTCGTGGCTGAGCCCCACGCCGCGATCGAAGCTGGCGGAGCCCAGCCAAAGCGGACGGCCATCGTCGCCGACCGTATCCGTCTGCCAGAAGCGGACATGGTGGCGCCGGTCGGCGCTGTCTCCGACGGGCTTTTCGAAAGCGAGATCCTGGGCGCGGCCTTCGAACAGCAGGCGGCTCATCGGCGCATCGGGATAGGGCGGGAAAACAGGACACTTTCGCCGATGTCGATGGCGGTTCTCAGGGTGATCGCATCAGCGGTGTCCCAGCCGGCGAGGGCGAAGGCGTGGACGACCTCCTTCTTGGTACCGACAAGGCCGCTATTGATCGGGTCGCCGGGAATGCCTTGCGGCGTGTGCGTCACCATTTCGAAGCGCTGGTTGCGAAAACCGCGCTCCCGAAATGTCCAGAATTCCGGTGCGGCGACATAGGCGAGCGCCAGCCAGGCGGCCAGCAGGGCCGCTACCCAGATCGCAATGCGTCGCTGGAGGCTTCGTTGGCTCATGAAGGAGGCTCGATCCGTGGGGGTATCTGTTGCCTGACGGTCTTTTGGAAATCAATGGCCACAGATGAGCAGCCGGTCTATCGTCAGCCATCATTTTTCAGGGGGCTGGAATGAAGCGGAAGCCGACGCGCCGGAGATCGATGGCGTTGACCGCCGATCTTGTCGTCAGGGTCGAGCGTATCGAACCGGATCCCGGCCCTGAGTCTGGAACAACCGAGCACACCGATGCGGAGTTCGATGGGTTGGTCGAGCGACTGCTTGCCGAATATCGACCCGAAACGCTGTGGGTCTTTGCCTATGGTTCGTTGATCTGGAATCCCGAATTCGTTCCTGTCGAGCAGCGCCCGGCGACAGCGCCTGGATGGCACCGCTCGTTCTGCCTGAAGTTAACCCGCTGGCGCGGAACGCGCCAATTGCCGGCCCTGATGTTGGCGCTCGATCGCGGCGGCAGTTGCAACGGCATTGTCTATCGACTGCCCGCGGAAGATCATTTCGGGCAACTCGGCCAGCTTATGCGCCGCGAGATCGATGCCAATCCGCCAACCAACGTGCCTTGCTGGATCAAGGTCAAGACCAAGGAGGGTCCGCTGCGCGCTCTGGCTTTCGTCGCCGCGCCGGATGGCAAGGCCTATGCCGGACGGTTGCCGTTGGAGCAGGTCGCGGACACGCTGGCGCGAGCCGCCGGACACTGGGGCTCGTCGGCGCAGTATCTGTTCCGGACTGTCAGCAAGCTGGAGGAAAGCGGTATTCGCGACAGGAATCTGTGGCGCATCCAGGATCTGGTGGCACGGCAAATTATCGCATCCACCGGTGACGCTTGACCTTTTCCTAAAGCGCGTTCCGCTGAAACGGATTCATGCGACGCGCTTTAAGTCCTTGTTTTTACGCATGTCGCGCCCCCGAAACCGAGGTCACTTCTAGGACATGCATTAGCGGCAGGCGCGATAACCGTTCTTGCGGTTCTTGATGTCGAAATGGAAATGGTTGCGGTGGTCGTAATTGTAGCCGGGGCCGAGCACGGTGGTGAAATACTGGCAGCCGTCGGCGCGCACATTGTTGAGGAAGCCGCGGGTGCGGAAGGCGAACAGGCCGGGCTTTCGCACGTCGATGTCGTCGCCATTGTTGAGCTCGATGCTCATGACATCGAGCGCGTTGCCCTTGCCGTGCTCGGACAGCACGCCTTCGCCGGCGATGTTGCGGCAGGAATAGCTGGAGCCCTGGTGGATAGTCCTGACGCCGGAGAAGTAGCGCCAGCGCGCGGAAGGAACGAGTTCGTTCTTCGTCCAGGCGGCAAAGGTGGCGGCCATGTCGCAGGTCAGGGTCGCGGCGGGTTTCATCTGAATGTTGCCGATGGCCGTGACCTTGACCGGGTAATCGATGCCGCACTGGCCTTCATGGATCGGTGCAAGGTCGGTGTAGGCGACATCGAGGCGCTTCAGCTGCTGGCGGCAGTCGATCTCGCTGGCCGGGACTTGCTCGACCGGCGACATCGGCTCGTCCATGCGCGGATAGGCGGCCTGCGTCATGTAGGGATTGGAAGGGACAAGCGTCTGCATGCCTGTGTATTGCGGTACGGCCGCCGTCTGCGAGCCGACATCGACGGCCGGCTGCAGCGACAGCACACTGCCGGTGTTGCAGGCCGAAATGGCCGCGAGGGTGAGGCCGGCGGCCAGCAGCATCACGGGTTTCGATCGGCGCGCGGTGGCGAAAAACACGGCGCGAAATTTGCCGGCCATTTGCAGGATCCCACTTCTGGATATCCGGCATTTTAACGATCAAGGGTAAAGGAAAACTCAGCGACCGCGTTCATGTCTGCGGCCGAATTGCGGCGGCGATCCTGCAACAGCCGCGTTTACTGGCAGAACGTGCCGCCATGGCGGCGCGGTTCGAGATCGAGATGGAAATGCAAGGCGTGGTCGGCATCGGCGCCGGGTCCGAGCACGGTCTTGAACGGACCGCAGGCGGCCTTGCGCACGGTGTCGAGGAATTTTGCATCCTTTTCCGGCGGCGCCGGCCCGACCTCGATCTTCTTGCCGTCCGACAAGGTGAAGCTGGCGATGTCGATCGCATTGCCGAAAGCGTGCTCCGAGAGTTTCCTTGTGCCGTTGCGGGGACGGCAGACAAAGGCCGACGCCTGGCTGATCGATTTCAAGTCGGCGCCGAATTCGGCCTTTGCAGCTGGCTGGACGACGTCCGCGGCAAACCGGGCGGCCGCCTCGGCCATCGGGCAGTTGAGCTCGGTGCCGGGGGCAATCGCAATCGACTTGCCCAGGCTCTTCAGCATCAGGGGATAGGGGATCGAGCAGCCGATTTCGGGATTGCTTTCCGCTTTGTGCTCCTCGAATTCGACGCCGAGCGCCTTCAACCGCTCGCGGCAAGCGACTTCCTCCGCCGGCATTTTCGCGTCGGGCAGATCGGCAGAGCGCGGGTCGGGGAGCATCTTCTCGTCGCCGGCATCCGCTGGTTTTTCAGGCGGCCTCGGCGCGACATCAGGCGGCTGAGCCCCTGGTTCGGCGGTGTCGGGCCTTTGTGTCGGGACCGGGACCTCGGCCGGCGGCGCCGGCTCGTTTTCCGTATCGGCGGATGGCTCTGAGGCTGGCGGTCCGGGACGCGCCTGCTTCTCCTGATGGGATTTTTCTTCATTGAACCGATCCACCGCTCCGGAGGCCTTTGGCACGTCCGCCTTTTGTTCCTTCCTTGTTGCGGCATCGGTCTTCGGCGCGTCCGCGGGACGCGGTTCAGGCACCGGAACATCGGCAGGCGAGGTCTCCCGGTCCTGCGCCTTCTGTTGTGCCTTGTCCGGAGTGATATGGTCCGGGGTGATGTGGTCCAGGGTGATGTGCCGCTTGCCCCGTGATTTCAGGCGCTGCCTTGCCCGGGGTGCCAGCGGCTGGTCGGCACGCGGTGTCAGCGGCTGTTCCACCCGTGGTGCCGGTCGTCCGTGATGCCTGTGACGATGCTTGGCGTCGGCCGGGGTCACCAGCAAGGCGGCGGCCATTAACGGCAACGCCAGTCTGCGAAACAGGGAAAAGCTCAGCGTTGCCATCGCTTCGAAACGGCGCCGGCATGCCGAAGTTGCCTGGAAGGCGCTTTCCCCCGATCACAATCGGTAACCGCGCCGTTACGCGCCAATTGCTTCGAGGCCTTCCTCCAGCCAATCGGCGAGCAGCGGCATGCCGAGCAGGTATTTCGCCGTGCGCTTGTTGGCGCGTTCGCGCGCCGCCGTCACGGCATCGGACCATTCCGCCGCGTCATAGTCGCCGCGGCCGACCCAGGCCAGCGCGATCAGTTCGGCCGCCTCGTCGACATTGAGGTCGTTGATCAGCTCGCGAAATTCCTCTTCGGTCAGGTTTTCCGAACTTTCCTCGGCAAGGCCATCATGATGATGATTGTCGTGGGTGCCGCCGTCGAACTCGATCTCGTGCTCGGCGCCGTCGGCATAATCCTCGTTGACGGCCGCGCTCAGCGCCTTGGCCTTGAGGATGAACAGGCGCACGGTGTCGGGGCCGATCGTAAGGTCCCAGTCCTTTTCAAGCCGCCGCTGCACGGGCCGTCTCCGTCAGTCGTTTGCCCGGATGATAGCGGATTTGCGGCATCCGTCACCTCATGTTCTCCACGCATGCTTTTCCGGGATGAAACGCGGAGCGCTTGGCGTTAGTGTTGTATTCTCACCCCTCCAGGAGGCTTCGATGCATAGAAGAGTGCTGATCCAGGCGGCGGGCGCGCTTCTCGCCCTGCAGTTCATGGCTGTTCCGGTGGTCGCCGCCGGCAGCGACACCACGAATACCGACCAGACAGTTACCAAGTGCAAGAAGGGCGAAGTCTGGGACAAGAAAAAGAAAAAGTGTGTCGCCCCCCAGGAAGGCATGCTGGACGACGACAGCATCTATGATGCGGGCCATGCGCTGGCTATGGCCGGGCGCTATGACGAGGCGATCGCCGTGCTCAGCCTCGCCGCCAACAAGCAGGATCCGCGCATCCTCAACTATCTCGGCTATTCGCACCGCCATTCCGGACGCGTCACCGTCGGCCTCGGCTATTACGAGGAAGCGCTGCGCATCGACCCGAACTACACGCTGGTGCGCGAATATCTCGGCGAGGCACATCTGCAGATTGGCGACCTGGCCGGCGCTCAGCAGCAGCTGGCGGAGATCGAGAAACGCACCGGCAAGGGCTCGCGCGAATACGGCATGCTGGCCGAGCAGATCGACCATTTCATGCGGAGCTGACCACGCTCCAGCCAATCCTCGAAGCGGGCGCGCATCATCGATGCGATCTCCGAAGCGCGCTCGCATGGCGACCTGTCCGAAAATGCCGAATATCATGCCGCAAAAGAGGCACAGAGCCT